>NZ_JAELTO010000344.1 GCF_016428875.1 Xylophilus sp. ASV27 | reverse complement strand
GCGTGCTGTTCGAGCTGGTGCAGCAGACGCGCGAGCAGGCCGGCCTGGCGCCGCTGCCGGCCGACGAGCAGACCCGCGGCTTCATGACCCAGGCGGTGCTGTCGCTGTCGGACGCGCTGCTCTATCCCTGTCTCTTATACACATCTGACGCTGCCGACGAAGAGAACCTAGTGTAGATCTCGGTGGTGGCCGGATCATTAAAAGGGGGGGGGGGGGGGGGGGGGGGGGGGGGGGGGGGGGGGGGGGGGGGGGGGGGGGGGGGGGGGGGGGGGGGGGGGGGGGGGGGGGGGGGGGGGGGGGGGGGGGGGGGGGGGGGGGGG
>NZ_JAELTO010000343.1 GCF_016428875.1 Xylophilus sp. ASV27 | reverse complement strand
CCCCCCCCCCCCCCCCCCCCCCCCCCCCCCCCCCCCCCCCCCCCCCCCCCCCCCCCCCCCCCCCCCCCCCCCCCCCCCCCCCCCCCCCCCCCCCCCCCCCCCCCCCCCCCCCCCCCTTTTTAATCATCCGCCCACCACCGAGATCTACACTAGGTTCTCTTCGTCGGCAGCGTCAGATGTGTATAAGAGACAGGGCCTACCGCGCGGGCAACGTGGCGATCTGCAACGCGGTCGGCACCGGCGTGGCCGACGACAAGTCGATCTACCCCTACGTGCCCAAGATGATCGAGTTCTACCTGGGCGAGCAGCCGATCCTGAAG
>NZ_JAELTO010000045.1 GCF_016428875.1 Xylophilus sp. ASV27 | reverse complement strand
CCCCCCCCCCCCCCCCCCCCCCCCCCCCCCCCCCCCCCCCCCCCCCCCCCCCCCCCCCCCCCCCCCCCCCCCCCCCCCCCCCCCCCCCCCCCCCCCCCCCCCCTTTTAGATGTGTATAAGAGACAGGTCCGGCACCGGGAAGTTGGCGCCGGCGGCGTTGGCCATGTAGACCACGGCGCGGCCGATCTCGATGTCGTCGAAGTCGCCGCCGCCCTGCGGCGCCATGGCGCCCTTGCCGGCCAGCGCCGAGTGCAGCAGCGCGTCGTAGCCGGTCTTGATGCGTGCCGCCCAGGCGGCGACGTCGCCGAACTTGGGGGCACCCGCCACGCCTGCGCTGTGGCAGGTGGTGCACTGGGCCTTGAACACTTCTTCGCCGGACTTGAGCGGACGGTTGGCGTCGCGGATCTCGACGGTGCCGACACGCGCGATGCGCGCGTCGATCGCCTTTTCCATGTCGTCCGCGCCGGCTGCCGGCTTGTTGGCCGAGGTCACGTAGAGCACCAGTCCGATGATCACGAAGATCGGGACCACGAACGACAGGAACACTGTTGTCAGCAACTGCTTGGGCGTCTTGATCGGGCCGGTGTGCGCTTCTTCGTGGGGGGTGTCGCTCATAGCGTCCTCAGCGTTTGTCGGGGGCTTTGCAAATCAACCTTTGATTATAGCCAGCGCCCCTCGGGACGCCGCCCTGGCCGGGCCCGGGCGGGATCAGCGCAGCGGCGCCTGCGCGGCCGGCGCGCTGGCCACGGGCGCGGGCGCCGGATCGCTCCAGCCGCCGCCGAGCACCTTGTACAGCGTGACCTGGTTCTGCAACTGCGCCAGGCGCGTGCTGACCGCCTGCTGCTGCGCCGTGAACAGCGAGCGCTGCGCATCCAGCAGATCCAGGTAGCTGGCCACGCCGTTGCGGTAGCGCAGGTCCGACAGATCGAACGCGGCGGACTGGGCTTCGACCTGGGCCCGCTGCGCGCGCAACTGATCGCCCAGCGTGGGGCGGCCGGCCAGGGCGTCGGCGACCTCGCGGAACGCGGTCTGGATGCTTTTCTCGTACTGCGCGACGGCAATCGCGCGGTTGGCCTCGGATGCGGCCAGGGTGGCGCGGTTGCTGCCAGCATTGAAGATCGGCAGCAGCAGTTGCGGCGCCAGCGTGAAGCCCCAGGAGCCGCTCTTGAACAGGCCCGACAGCTCGTTGCTGGCGGTCCCCGCCTGGGCGGTCAGCGAGATGCGCGGGAAGAAGTTCGCGCGCGCCGCGCCGATGTTGGCGTTGGCCCCGATCAACTGCTGCTCGGCCTGCCGGATATCGGGCCGGTGGGTCAGCAGGTCGGAGGGCAGTCCGGCCGGCAGATCGGCCATGAGCGGGGCGTCGGCCAGGCGCAGTTGCGCGGTGCTGGCGCGGATGTCGTCCGGCAGCGGCTGGCCGAGCAGCAGCACCAGGGCGTTCTCGTCCTGCGCGCGCTGGCGCTGCTGCTGCGCCAGCGTTGCGCGCGCGGATTCGGTCAGCGACAGCGCCTGCTGGTAGTCCAGCGCGGACGCCACGCCGTTGTCCAGCCGCAGCTTGGTGAGCTTGACGGAGTCCTCGCGGGTCTGCAGGGTGCGGCGCGAGATGTCCAGCAGTTCCTCATCGGCCAGCAGGTTGAGCCAGCCGTTGGCCACGGCCGCCACCAGGCTGATCTGCGTGGCCTTGCGGCCTTCCTCGGTGGCCAGGTACTGCGAGAGCGCCTGCTCCTTCAGGCTGGCGATGCGGCCGAAGAAGTCGATCTCCCATGAGGTGACGGCCAGGCCGGCGGAGAAGGTGTTGGCCTGTTTGCCGTTGACGACGCTCGGGGCGCGCGTGGCGCTGGCCGCCAGGCCGACCGCCGGGAACTGCGCGGCGCGCTGGATCTGGAACTGCGCGCGCGCCTGCTCGATGTTGAGCACGGCCACGCGCAGGTCGCGGTTGTTCTCCAGGGCCGCGCCGATCAGCCGGCGCAGCCGCTCGTCGGCGAAGTACTCCTGCCACGGCAGGTCCACCGCGGCCGGCGACTGGGTGTCCGGGGAGGCGGCCGTGGCCAGGGCCGCCGGCCAGTCGGCGCCCACCGGCGCGGCCGGGCGCTCGTAGGTCGGGATCATGCTGCAGCCGGCCAGCAGGGCCGCGGCGGCGAGCGCCGACAGGCGCATCGTAGAGGGCTTAGACATGGTCATCCTTGGCTTGCGTCGCATCCATGCCGGCTTGGCGTGCATGTTCTGCGTAGATCTTCTGCTGGCGCTGGCTGCCCTTGAACAGCGTGCGCACCACCACGAAAAAGACCGGCACGAAGAACACGGCGAGTGCCGTGCCCGTCACCATGCCGCCCAGCACGCCGGTGCCGATGGCACGCTGGCTGGCCGAACCCGCGCCGGAGGCGATCACCAGTGGCACGACGCCCAGCCCGAAGGCCAAGGAGGTCATGACGATCGGGCGGAAGCGCAAGTGCGCTGCCTGCAGCGCCGACTCCACGACGCTCTTGCCCTGCGCCTGCAGGTCCTTGGCGAACTCGATGATCAGGATCGCGTTCTTCGCCGACAGGCCGATGATGGTGATCAGGCCCACCTGGAAGTACACGTCGTTGGCATAGGAGCGCAACAGCGTGGCCAGCAGCACGCCCAGCACGCCCAGCGGCACCACCAGGATCACCGCGAGCGGGATCGACCAGCTCTCGTACAGCGCAGCGAGGCACAGGAACACTGCCAGGATGGCGAAGCCGTACAGGATGATGGCCTGCGCGCCGGCAAGCTTTTCCTCGCGCGACTGGCCCGTCCACTCGAAGCCGAAGCCTTGCGGCAGTTGGGCGGCGAGCTTCTCCATCTCGGCCATGGCCGCGCCCGTGCTGTAGCCCGGTGCCGCATCGCCGCTGATGCGCATCGCCGGATAGCCGTTGTAGCGAATGGTCTGCGTTGCGCCGGTGATCCAGCGCGTCGTCGCGAAGGCCGACAGCGGCACCGGTTTGCCCTGGCTGTTGCTGGCATTGAGCTTGAGCAGGTCGGAGGGCTGCATGCGCGCCGGCGCGTCGGCCTGCACCACCACGCGCTGCATGCGGCCGCGGTTCGGGAAGTCGTTCACGTAGCTCGATCCCAGCGCGGTCGACAGCGCCACGTTGATCGCATCGAAGCTCACGCCCAGCGCGCTGGCCTTGTCGCGGTCGATGTCGATCTGCAGTTGCGAGGCGTCTTCCAGGCCGTCAGGGCGCACCTGATTGAGGATGGGGCTCTTGGCCGCCATGCCCAGCAACTGGTTGCGGGCGTTGACCAGCGCCGTGTGGCCGAGGCCGCCGCGGTCCTGCAGCCGGAAGGTGAAACCGCTGGCGTTGCCCAGTTCGGGAATGGGCGGCGGGCTCAGCGGGTAGATAAAAGCGTCGCGAATGCCCGACAGCGCACCGAAGGCGCGACCGGCCAGGGCGCTGGCGGAGTTGCCGGGTTCCTTGCGCTCGCTCCAGTCCTTGAGCGTCACGAAGGCCAGGCCCGCGTTCTGCCCCTGGCCGGAGAAGCTGAAGCCCAGCACGCTGACCATGCTCTGCACCTCTGGCTGCTTGAGCATGAAGCCTTCTACCTGCTCCATCGCGCTCAGCGTGCGCTCCAGGGTGGCGCCCGGCGGCAACTGCACGTTGACCAGGACGTTGCCCTGGTCTTCCTGCGGCAGGAAGGAGGTCGGCACGCGCAGGTAGGTGAACACCACGGCCGCGACGATGGCGGCGTAGATCACGAGGTAGCGCGCTGCACGGCGCAGGATGCGCGAGACCAGGCCCTCATAGCTCTTGGCCGTGCGCGAGAAGCCGCGGTTGAACCAGCCGAAGAAACCCTTCTTCTCGTGGTGCGAGCCGGCCTCGACCGGCTTGAGCAGCGTGGCGCACAGCGCGGGCGTGAGCGACAGCGCCATGAAGGCCGAGAAGCCGATGGACGCCACCATCACCGCGGAGAACTGGCGATAGATGTTGCCGGTCGAACCCGCGAAGAAGGCCAGCGGCACGAACACCGAGATCAGCACCACGGTCACGCCGATGATGGCGCCCGAGATCTGCTTCATGGCCTTGCGCGTGGCCTCCAGCGGCGGCAGGCCTTCCTCGGACATGATGCGCTCGACGTTCTCGACCACCACGATCGCGTCGTCCACCACGATGCCGATCACCAGCACCATGCCGAACATGGTCAGCACATTGATCGAGAAGCCCAGCGCCAGCAGCGTGGCGAAGGTACCGAGCAGCGCGATCGGCACCACGATGGTCGGGATGATGGTGTAGCGCCAGTTCTGTAGGAACAGGAACATCACCAGGAACACCAGCGCCACCGCTTCGAACAGCGTCTCGGCCACCTGCGTGATGGAGATCTTCACGAAGCGCGAGCTGTCGTACGGGATGTCCCACTTCACGCCATTGGGGAAGTAGCGGGCCAGCTCGGTCATCTTCTGGCGTACCGCCGTGGCCGCGGCCAGCGCATTGCCGCTGGGCGAGAGTTGCACGCCGATGCCGACGGCCGGTTGGCCGTTCAGGCGGGCCGAGGTGGAATACGTCTGGCCGCCGAGTTCGATGCGCGCCACGTCGCGCAGCCGCACGGAAGAGCCGTCGGTGTTGGCGCGCAGCACGATGTTGCCGAACTGCGCGACGCTGCTCAGTTGGCCGTTGACCACCACCGTGGCGGCAATGGTCTGGTCGGACACATTGGGCAGGTCGCCGATGGAGCCGGAGGCCACCTGCGCATTCTGCGCCCGGATCGCGGCGGTGACGTCGGCCGAGGACAGGTTGAAGCCCTGCAGCTTGGCCGGGTCGATCCAGATGCGCATGGCCCGCTCGGTGCCGAACAACTGCGCCTGGCCGATGCCCGGCACGCGCTGCAGCTCGGGCAGCACGTTGCGCGAGGCATAGTCGCCCAGCGCGATCGGGTCGATGGCCGGGTCATCCGAGGACAGGATGGCGAACAGCAGGAAGTTGTTGCGCGACTTGTCCACGCGCACGCCCTGCTGCGTCACGGTCGCTGGCAGCCGCGGCGTGGCGCGCGACAGCCGGTTCTGCACGTCCACCTGGGCCAGGTCCGGATTGGTGCCGGGTTCGTAGCTGATGGTGATCGTGCCCGTGCCGTCGGCCTGGGCCACCGATTCCATGTAGATCAGGCCCGGAGAACCGTTCATCTCGCGCTCGATCACCGCCAGCACGCTGTCCTCCAGCGTCTGGGCCGAGGCGCCGGGATAGGCGGCGTTGATGATGATCGCCGGAGGTGCCACCGGGGGGTACTGCGCGATCGGCAACTGCGTGATCGAGACGCCGCCCATCACGATGATGAACAGCGCGATCACCCACGCGAAGATCGGCCGGTCAATGAAGAACTTTGCCATCGCAACTGCTCCTTACTGGCGCGCTGGGGCAGAGGCGGGGGCGGCGGCGGCACCTTCCTTGGGCGCTCCGGTCGCCGGAGCCGCTCCGGGCGCAGGCGCGGCGCTGCCGGCCGGCGCGGGCGCCTTCCATGGCACGGCCTTCACCGGCGTGCCCGGGGGCACCATCTGCATCTTCTGGAAGCCGTCGACCATCACCTGCTCGCCGACCTTCAGACCGTCGAGCACGACCCAGTTGCTGCCCTTGGAGCTGCCGATCTTCACCGGGCGCTTGGAGAGTTTGCCGTCGGCGCCGACGATGGTCACCGTGTCGCTGTCGGCCGTGCGGGTCACGGCCTGCTGCGGCAGCAGGATGGCGTTGGCGGCCTGCGCCTGCTCCATGCGCACCCGCACGTACAGGCCTGGCAGCAACTGGCCGCCCGGGTTGGGCACTTCGGCGCGCAGCGTGATCTGGCCGGTGCTCGGGTCCACCGAAAGGTCGGAGAACAGCAGGCGGCCGGCGCGGGCGTACTCGCTGCCGTCTTCCATCACGATGCGCACGCTGGCGGCTTCGGCGCCGCTGGCGCGCTTGAGGCGGCCGCTCTGCAGCGCGTCGCGCAGTTTCATGACGTCGCTGGCGGACTGGGTGAAGTTCACGTAGACCGGGTCGATCTGCTGGATGACCGCCAGTTGCGTGGCCTCACCCTGGCCGACCAGCGCGCCTTCGGTCACCAGCGCCCGGCCGATGCGGCCGGAGATCGGAGCCGTCACGCGCGAGTAGTCGAGGTTGATCTTGGCGGTCTGCACGCTGGCGCGGGCCACGGCCAGATCCGCAGCCGCCTGCTTCTGTGCGGCCTCCGCGTTCACATAATCCTGCCGGCTGATGGCGTTGACCTCGACCAGCGGCTTGTAGCGCTCTACCGTGGCCGAGGCCTGCGACAGCGTGGCTTCTGCCCGCGCTTGCGATGCCTGCGCGCTCTGGTAGGCGGCGTTGTAGGGAGCTGCATCGATCTGGAACAGGGCCTGGCCGGCCTTGACGTCGCTGCCCTCGCGGAACAGCCGCTTCTGCAGGATGCCGGCCGCGCGGGCGCGCACTTCGGCGATACGCACCGGCTCCACGCGGCCGGGCAGCTCGGTCGTGAGCCCGACGTCGCCCAACTGCACCGTCACCACGCCCACTTCAGGGGGAGGCATGCCGCCGCCGGCCGCTGCAGCCTGTGCTGCATCCTTCTTGCCGCAGGCTGCGAGCACGATGACCAGGCTGGCAACGGCCAGAGCGCTAGGGATGCGCGCCAGGGGACGCGAGGAGGGCGGCATTGCAGACATGGGAATCCTTCCAGGATCGGCATTGACTGGTGGAAAAGCGCCGGTTGGCGGCTCTGTGGATTGCACGCGGCCGCCGGTCGGGCATTGTTATCAAACGTGAGAGGGCACGAGAGCGCGCCAGTATACATACAATGATGAATGTATAGAGGCAGGCCGATCATCGTGCCCCGCCATCGAGACAACCGCGTTCCGGACCCATCCCGTTCGCTCGACTGAAAGGTGCATATGGCCCGCAGGACCAAGGAAGACGCTCTCGCCACCCGTTCGCAATTGCTGGATGCGGCCGAAAGGCTGTTCCATGACCAGGGGGTCTCGCGCACTTCGCTGCACGACATCGCGGCGGCGGCGGGCACCACGCGCGGCGCGATCTACTGGCACTTCAAGGACAAGGCCGACCTGTTCAACGCCATGATGGAGCGCGTCACGCTGCCCATGGAGAATTCCGCATGCAGGGTCGGCCAGGAGCCCGCGGATGATCCGGTGGCCCAGATCCGGTCCGCGATGCGCAATGCCCTGCAGCTTGTCACGCACGACGCCCAGGTGCGCACCGTGTTCGAGATCGCCACACACAAAGTCGAATACGTGGGCGAATTGCTGGCCCTGAAGGAGCGCCACCTGGCCGTGCGCAGCGAATGCCTGGCCCATGTGGCCGAGGGGCTGCGCCAGGCCGCGGCGCACGAGGGCCGCACGCTGCCGGTGCCAGTGGAACTGGCCGCCCACGGGCTGCATGCCCTGGTCGACGGTCTGATACAGAACTGGCTGCTGGCACCGGAGGCCTTCGACCTGTGCTTGGCCGGGGACGCCGTACTGGATCTGTACCTGTCCGGCCTGGGCTTTGGGCCGGCCAGCCCTGTGCCAGCAACTGCCGACGCAGCGGCGCCATGGCCCGCGGGCACCGCAGGACCAGCTCAGGCGGTGCGGCAACGCAGGCCGGCGATGGAACTGGTCCGCAATAGAGGATAATGCCGGATCAGCCCGGTTGCCCGGGCATGCGGCTGTAGCTCAGTGGATAGAGTATTGGCCTCCGAAGCCAAGGGTCGTGGGTTCGATCCCCGCCAGCCGCACCAGCTCGGACATTCACGTCGCGCTGCTTTTTCTCAGCTTGTTGTGCCCGGAAAAAAGCCGCGCCCCTCTCGGAACGCGGCCTTCTGCGGCATATGGCGTGGCGTCAGGCGTTGGCGGCGGTCGGCCTGCGGATCTCGCTGGTGGCGCGGCCGCGGAAGTCGGTCCAGCACTGGCGTGTGAAGTCATACAGCTTGCAGGCGCGTGCGGTCTGGAAATACCACTTCCAGGAGAAGCGCTGGATCACGATGCGCCCGGGCAGCATCTGTTCCAGCAGCTTCTGCGCCTCCTTGAGCTTGTAGAGCGGAATGCTCATGTCCACGTGGTGGGCGGTGTGCTCCATGATGTGGTGCATCAGCGCGCCGATCTGCAGCGGGAAGGTCAGGTGCACCGTGGTCGATACGAAGGGCTGGGCTTTGCTCCAGGCGGCACGGTCGTCGTGCCAGGACACCTTCACGTGCGTGTGGTGCACGTAGACGACGAAGCCGATCATGGCGAACCAGAACATGATCGGGACCACGAAGCCGGCCAGCAGCAGGCGCAGCACGGACTGTTCGGTGGCGAGGGCGGTGGCGACCAGGCCGCCGATCCACAGCAGCGCGAAGCCTGACACCAGCAGGCAGTCCTTGGTGAAGATCGGACGGTGCGTGGTGGCCTTGCGGTCAGGGAAGAACATCTTGTTCCACCAGATCTCGATCATGTAATAGAGGCCTGGTGCCCAGCCGCTGCGGTAGAGGCGCTCCATGAAGCGGCGGGCCGGCGACAGCTTCTGGTACTCGTCCTGGGTCAGCGGCGCCCAGACGAAGTCCACGCCCTTCAGGTTGGTGAAGCCGTGGTGCACCACGTTGTGGCCCATGTCCCACAGGCTGTAGGGGGTGAGCGAGGGCAGGAAGGCAATGCGGCCGATCCAGCGGTTCAGTCCCCGGTGCGCGGTCAGGCTCTGGTGGCAGCCGTCATGGCCGATGATGAACAGGCGGCCGATGATGAAGCCTGCGGCCATGCCGCACAGCAGCATGGCCCACAGCGGTTCGGCGCTCACGGCGCCGGCGATGGCCGCAGCCAGCAGGGCGTAGTCCAGCAGCAGCAGCGCCACGGCGCGCAGCGTCGAGCGCTGGCACAGCGGGATCAGCCAGGAGCGGATGGTCTTGCGGTGCGGCAGTGGCGCCTCGGGCGCCAGCGGCGCGGGCAGCACCGGCTCGGACGCCGGTCGCGCCGGTGCGGCCGGCGCCGGGGCGTCTGCGATGAAGCCCGCGTGCAGCGATGCGGAAAGGGGCGCCGGCATGGCGCGTTCGGGAGTGGAACTCATGGCGGGAAGCAGATAGCGGCAAGGTTGCTCGGATGCCTGGGCGGGCGCGGTGCCGCGGCACCGGCGCTGCTTGGGAGCTTTGGGCGGGCGGCCTATGCGGCCACCTTTGCGACCTCGGATGGTAAGCGAGAGCCCGTGGCATGCGCATGACCGGGGTCAAAGGAAGTGGCTGCTCTGCCACAGGCCCGTGAGTTTCAGGGTGGTTACGGAGGCCGTATGGGTGCCGTGTGAGAATCTTCTTTCGCTATCCGCACTTTCCGTGCACATACTGAAAAAGCCCAGGAGACTCACCATGCGCCAGCGCCGTGCCACCAAGATCGTTGCCACCCTCGGACCCGCTTCCAGCGCGCCGGACATGCTGGAGCGCATGATCCGCGCCGGTGTCAACGTGGTGCGGCTGAACTTCAGCCACGGCACGGCGCAGGACCATATCGACCGCGCGCGCCTGGTGCGGGAGGCCGCCGTCCGCGCCGGCCGCGAGGTGGCCATCATGGCCGACCTGCAGGGCCCCAAGATCCGGGTCGGCAAGTTCGCCGAAGGCAAGGTGCTGCTGGAGCAGGGCGCGCCCTTCGTGCTGGACGCCTCCCGCGCCGAATTGGGCGACATCGCCGGCGTGGGCCTGGACTACAAGGAACTGCCGCGCGACGTGAAGCCCGGCGATACGCTGCTGCTCAATGACGGCCTGATCGTGCTCAAGGTCGACCGCGTGCTCGGTGAGCAGGTGCTGACGACCGTGAAGATCGGCGGCGAGCTGTCCAATAACAAAGGCATCAACAAGCAGGGCGGCGGCCTGACGGCACCCGCTCTGACGGCCAAGGACATGGAGGACATCAAGACCGCGATGAGCTTCCAGGCCGACTACGTGGCCGTGAGCTTCCCCAAGAACGCCACCGACATGGAAATGGCGCGCCAGTTGTGCAACGTCGCAGCGGCGGAACACCGCCATCGCCCGGGCCTGATCGCCAAGATCGAGCGCGCCGAGGCCATCCCCAAGCTCGAGGAGATCCTGCGCGTGAGCGACGGCATCATGGTGGCGCGCGGCGACCTGGCGGTGGAGGTGGGCAATGCCGCGGTGCCGGCGCTGCAGAAGCGCATGATCAAGCTGGCGCGGGAGCACGACAAGGTCGTGATCACTGCCACCCAGATGATGGAAAGCATGATCACCAACCCGGTGCCCACGCGCGCCGAGGTCAGCGACGTGGCCAACGCCGTGCTCGACGGCACCGACGCGGTGATGCTCTCGGCCGAGACGGCCGCCGGCCGCTACCCCCTGGAAACGGTGGAGGAAATGGCCGCAATCTGCTCGGCCGCCGAGGCCGCAGAGGACGTCAAGCTCGACGCCGACTTCACCGGCCAGACCTTCGGCCGCATCGACCAGTCGATCGCCATGGGCGCGCTGTTCACGGCCCACCATCTGGGCGCCAAGGCCATCGTGGCGCTGACCGACAGCGGCTCGACCGTGCTCTGGATGAGCCGTCACCGCATCCACGTGCCGATCTACGCGCTCACGCCGCGCGTGGCCACCCAGCGCCGCATGGCGCTCTACCGCAACGTGCGTCCGCTGCTGATGGACAGCAGCCTGGACCGCGACACCGCACTGGCCGATGCCGAGCAGCACCTGAAGAGCCGCGGCATCGTCCACAGCGGCGACGTCTACGCCATCACCTGCGGCGAGCCCATGGGTGCTCCGGGTGGCACCAACATGCTGAAGGTGTGCCGCGCGGCCTGAGAGGCAGAGGCCTTGCGGCTTGTGTCAGGCGGCCTCGGAGGGCCGCACCCGCCGGAAGCGCTGCTCGGTGGTTTCCTTGCCCCACTGGGCGGCGCTCACCTCCTCCGTCAGCCTGAAGCCGGCGTCGTCGTAGAGCCGCCGCGCGGCGCCCAGGCCGCTCAGGGTCCAGAGCTCGATGGCCGGGTAGCCCTGACGATCGCAGAAGGCGATGGCCTGGGTCAGCAGGCGCCGGCCTGTGCCGCTGCCGCGCACGCCGTCGTCCAGGATGAACCAGCGCAGATGCGCCGCTTCGGGGCCGAAGTCGTCCGCATCGATGGCGATCGAGCCGAGCACCGCATCTCCCTGCAGCGCTACCCAGACTGCGTTGCGCGGGTCGTCCAGCCGGTCCGAGAACTCCGCCAGCTCGCGCGCCAGCTTGGCCTCGAAGAAGCGCCCGAAGCCTCGTTCGCGTGCGTAATAGCGCGCATGCATCTCCACGATGCGCCCCAGCGCGCCGGGCGGCAGGCCGCGCGCGATCTCGATGGGCGGCGCGGACTGCGCTGCGGCCTCCTCCCCAGGCTGCCGTGCGGCTCGCAGCGCCTGGGCATAGGCGGCCAGGCCCTGGGCCACGGTGCCATGCTGGTGCGGCGGCAACTGGTGCAGCGCCTGCCGCACCTGGTTGCGCGCGAAGCGGTGGATGCCTTCCACCTGCGCGCGGCCCTGGGCCGTCAGGGCCAGTGACTTCTCGCGGCCATCCGGGCGCGTGGCTTCCTGCGCCACGCTGCCGGCGGCCACCAGCCGGGCCAGCAGCCGGCTCACGCTGGACTTCTCCAGCCGCAGCCGCCGGCCCAGGTCGGATGCCGTGCATCCGCCGCCTTGCTCCAGCTCGATCAGCGCATGCACCGCGGACGGCGACAGCGCGGAGCCGGCCAGCGTGGCGTCCATGAAGCCCAGCTCGCGCACCAGTGCGCGCGAGGCGGTGCGGATCGCCTCCACGGGGTCGGGCTGGGGGCGGGTGAAAGATCGGGGCGGCGAGGTCATAAGGTTGCATATTACAACCATTTGAGCGGTTCGTCCCCGCCCGCCTGGCTAATCGAAGCGCAGCGACACACCGGTGACGAAGGCGGTGTCGATGCGCTTGAGGCCCACGCCGGGATCGGTGTTGTAGCGGTAGGCGAAGCCCGCCGTCAGATTGAGCGTCGGCGTCATGGCCACCGACAGGCCGGTATCGATGGAGGCGCGGTACGAACCCTGGTCGGTCAGGTTCGGGTACAGGGTCAGCTTCTGCCGCAGCTTGGTGGTGTCGGTGAGCTTGTGGCTCGATTCCTCGGCCAGCACCAGTTCGGTACGTCCGTACTCGCCGCGCGTCTGGTCCAGCACTTCAGTCGGCGTGACATAGGCGTCCTGCGTGTAGCCCAGGCCGAGCGATATGTCCAGGCTGTTATCGTCGCCCTTGAGCAGGTGGCGGCCGAAGCCGCCGGCAATCGAGTAGCGGTGCGCGATGTTGGAGGGCCGGTCGCGCAGCATGTCGATCGAGCCGAACTTGAAGGAATTCACCGAAATGTCGCGGTTGTACTGCGAACCCAGCGCATAGCGCTGTGCCGACTTGGCGCCGTCCACCCGGCCGTAGTTGAGCTGGCCGTGGGCCGTGAGCTTGTCGTGCTCGGTGACCCGCGCCGCTTCGCCGCTGGCATTGATCGCCGTGGTGTCGCTGTTGCCCGAGGTGGCGTTGCCGCCTGCGGAGAAGAGATAGCGCCACTGGCCGTCCGGCTTGAGCGTGACCTGGGCCCATGCGTCCGTGGAAAGACCAAATGCGACGGCCGAACCGACGGCCAGCATGAATGCGCGCAACTTCAAGATGGACCTCTTCCTCTTTTCTTTCTGCATCTGCTGCCAGCCTGTGGCAACCCTGCCGTGATGGTGCATCGCAACGGCAACCCGGTTCCACCTGCGGTGGTCGCGAGTTGTATCAAGGTGCTAGCGGCGGCGACTAGGGATGCTCGGCGGAATACGTCCCGCGCATCGCGGACGCATGGGCGAAGCGCCGCGACACCCAGCGCCACGCCGCATGCACCGAGCAGGCCGCGGCCGAGCCCACCAGTGCGCCCGCCAGCACGTCGGACGGAAAGTGCACGCCCAAACACAGGCGGCTCCAGGCGATCAGCAGCGCGCCGGCGAAGGCTGCGGCCACGCCCCAACGTCCTATCCGGGCCTGCTGCAGTGCCACGGCGAAGGCGAAGGCTCCTGCCGCGTGCAGGCTGGGGAAGCCGGCGCCATTGCCATGCGCGATCCACTGCCGCCCCAGGCCGAAGGCGGCCGGCCGCGGTATCTGGAGCCAGTGGCGCAGCCATTGCGCCACCACCCAGGCCAGCAGCAGCGCGAGAACGGCCTGCAGTGCTGCCACGCGAAGGCTCCGGTTTCCGCGCAACGCGGCCGCCACCAGCATGACGGCGGACAAGGCCGGTACGGCCTGCGAGGCCAAGCGTGCCAGCGCGAGCACCGCCACGGGCGTCTGCGGGCCGGCGTTGACCCAGAGGAACAGCGCGATCTCAGGCGATTGCATGGGGCTCTCGCCGGGTGCCGAAGCGAGCGCGCAGCAGGGTCGCCATCGCATCGCACAGCCAGGCGGTGGTCCAGCAGATCCAGCCGGTCCAGAGGGTGTGGCTCATGAAATGGGCGCCCCGCGCCTGTTGCGACAGCCCGAGCAGCAGCCCCGCGGCCAGGCTTGCCATCAGCCACCGGAACGCGGCCCTGGGCTGCGCCCGGCGCAGCACGAACCAGCCCCCGATGAAGGCGAAGCCCGCCGAGGCATGGCCCGCGGGAAAGCAGCGGCCGCCGCCGCCGTCCGCCACGCCGAACGCCCAATGCGACACATATGGCGCGCTGCCGCCGAACATGCTCAGGTCCCAGGGGCAGCTGGTGTGGCTGGTGGATTTCAGCAGGGCAACCGCCAACAGGGCCAGCAAGCTCGTCGCCACCAGTTGCAGGCGTGCCGGCCGGTCGATGCGGCGCAGCACGCCCACCGGACGCCAGACGGCCGCCGCCAGCACGGCCAACAGCAGCCAGGACAGCATGCGGGCGCCGCGGTGCAGCCCCTGCTCGAACAGCCAGGCGTCGCGCAGCGCAAAGCCTTGTGCCGAACCGAACCAGCGTGCCAGCGGCAGGTCCAGCCCCGAGGCATCCCACAGCAGCAGCGCGGCCAGCGATGCGGCGGTGACGCCCAGCAGGCGCGCCGCGGAGGCGCGGCCCGCCGGCAGGGGGGTCGTGATGGTGGTCAGGGCAGGTCGCGGCATGACGCGCAATGTAGTGAGCCTGTCTGAACCTTTCGTGAACATCCAGGGCCCCGGTTGACAGCCGCCGCGCGAGGGGCCCCGCTAAAATCCCCGGTTACGGCGCCGTTACCACGTGGGTGCACCGTTCTCTTCAACCCCCTTTCCGGACCACGACCATGGCACTAGTCTCGATGCGCGAGTTGCTCGACCACGCCGCAGCCAACGGCTACGGCATCCCCGCCTTCAACGTCAACAACCTGGAGCAGGTCCAGGCGGTGATGGAAGCGGCCAAGGAAACCGGCGCGCCCGTGATCCTGCAGGCCAGCGCGGGCGCGCGCAAGTACGCAGGCGAAGGCTTCATCAAGCACCTGATCCAGGCCGCCGTCGAGAGCTATCCCCACATCCCCCTGGTCATGCACCAGGACCACGGCCAGAACCCGGACGTGTGCCAGGGCGCGATCGACCTGGGCTTCTCGTCGGTGATGATGGACGGCTCGCTCGAGGCCGACGGCAAGACCATCGCCAGCTATGAGTACAACGTCGACGTGACGCGCAAGGTGTCGCAACTGGCGCACAAGGTCGGCGTCACGGTGGAGGGCGAGCTGGGCTGCCTGGGCTCGCTCGAAACCATGAAGGGCGACAAGGAAGACGGCCACGGCACCGACGACACCATGACGCGCGAGCAACTGCTCACCGACCCCGAGCAGGCCGCCGACTTCGTCAAGCAGACGCAGATCGACGCGCTGGCCATTGCCATCGGCACCAGCCACGGCGCCTACAAGTTCACGCGCGAGCCCACCGGCGACATCCTGGCGATCGACCGCATCAAGGAAATCCACCGCCGCATTCCCAACACCCACTTGGTGATGCACGGCTCATCGTCCGTGCCGCAGGAGCTGCTGGCCATCATCCGCCAGTACGGCGGCAACATGAAGGAGACCTACGGCGTGCCGGTCAAGGAAATCCAGGAGGCCATCAAGCACGGCGTGCGCAAGATCAACATCGACACCGACATCCGCCTGGCCATGACCGGCGCGGTGCGCAAGTTCCTGTTCGAGAACCCCGAGAAGTTCGACGCCCGCGAATGGCTCAAGCCCGCGCGCGAGGCCGCCAAGCAGATCTGCAAGCAGCGCTACATCGAGTTCGGCTGCGAGGGCCAGGGCGCCAGGATCAAGGGCGAGCCGCTGCAGGTCGTGGCTGCGCGCTATGCCAAGGGCGAGCTCGCGCAAGTGGTGAACTGAGCCGCCTTGCCCTGCTCGGGGCCGTCGTGGGACGGCCCCTGCCATTACGCACAATCTCCTCCATGACCGCCCCCCTCGCCCTCCATACCTCTGCCCTGACCTCCCTGCCGCTGCTCGCGCGCGGCAAGGTGCGCGACAACTACGCCGTCGGCGACGACCGCATCCTGATGGTCGCCAGCGACCGGCTCTCCGCGTTCGACGTGATCATGGGCGAGCCCATTCCCGGCAAGGGCGTGCTGCTGACGCAGATGGCGCTGTTCTGGTTCGACAAGCTCGGCCACCTGTGCCCCAACCACCTGACCGGCGAGGCGCCCGAGAGCGTGGTGAGCGCGGCCGAGATCCCGCAGATCAAGGACCGCTCGATGCTGGTCAAGCGCCTGAAGCCGATCCCGGTCGAGGCCGTGGTGCGCGGCTACCTGGCCGGCAGCGGCTGGCAGGAGTACCAGCAGACGCAGTCGGTCTGCGGCGTGCCGCTGCCCGCCGGCCTGAAGAACGCCAGCCCCCTGCCCGAGCCGATCTTCACGCCCGCCGCCAAGGCCGCCATGGGCGAGCACGACGAGAACATCCGCTACGAGCAGGTGGTGCAGATCGTTGGCGCCGAACTGGCCGCGCAGATCCGCGACACCAGCATCGCCATCTACCAAGCCGCCGCCGCGATCGCGCGCGAGCGCGGCATGATCATTGCCGACACCAAGTTCGAATTCGGCCTGGACGCCGACGGCACGCTGGTGCTGATGGACGAAGTGCTCACCCCCGACAGCTCGCGCTACTGGCCGGTGGAGGGCTACGACGCCGCCTTTGCCGCCGGCACCAACCCGCCGAGCTACGACAAGCAGTTCGTGCGCGACTGGCTCCAAGCCGTGCGCATCCACGGCAAGCCCTGGGACAAGACGCCGCCGGCGCCGCGCCTGCCGCAGGACGTGATCGAGAAGACCGCGGCCAAGTACCGCGAGGCGCTGCAGCGGCTCACCGGCTGAGCGGCGACTTCGTGTTCCATGGCAAGAGGCCGGCGCGCAGCAAGCGTTTCCGGCCTTTTTCCCTGGAGATCCGGACGGATCAGCTCAGCACCACGGAACTCAGGCGCCGGCGGTAGGTCGCCACCACCGGGTCGTCCGGCGGGATCTGGCCGTCGGCCACCTTGGGCTTGGACGGCTCGATGATGTCCAGGATGGCGATGAAGGTCTTGCGCGCCAGGTCCTCGTTCCAGGACTTGTCGCGCATCAGGATTTCCAGCAGCTCGTCCATCGCCGCGGTCCATTGCTGGCCGGCCATCAGCAGGCGGGCGCGGTCGAAGCGCGCCGCGAAATCGCGCCTGTCGGCGGCAATCTTTGCATCAAAATCGGCTGCAGCCCTAGTGGAATCTGGGTTTTGTGCTGCGAAATCAATAGCATCCATCCAGCGCTGCAGGGCCTGGAGCCGGCGCACCGTCGCGGCCTTGGCGATCACCGGGGCGAACGCGACCTTGGCGTCGTCGTCGCGCCCCAGCGTCAGCAGCAGCTTGACGTAGTCGAAGCGCGCGTCGTCGTTGGCCGGGTCGGTGGCGACGGCGTGCTGCAGCTTCTCCAGCGCGGTTTCGGTGTCGCCCTCGGCCAGCGCCTCCTGGGCCAGCTCCTCTTCCTGCGCCGCGGCGCTTTCCTCGGCGCTGGGCACGTGCTTGTCGAGGAAGGTCCGGATCTGCGCCTCGGGCACGGCGCCGACGAAGCCGTCCACCGGCTGCCCGCCCACGAACAGCACGCAGAACGGAATGCTGCGCACGCCGAACATCTGCGACAACTGCTGCGAGATCTGCGGCACCTTGTCGGCGTCCAGCTTGGCCAGCGTGAAGCGGCCGGCGTATTCGGCCTCGAGCTTCTCGAGCACCGGGCCGAGCTGCTTGCAGGGCCCGCACCATTCGGCCCAGATGTCCAGCAGCACCGGCTGCGCCATCGAGCCGTCAATCAGTTCGGACTGGAAATTCTCTAGGGTGATATCGATCATGGGCTTGGGGGCTCAACGCGTTCCAAAAGTAAAATCAGGGGTTGCTTCACATCACACCACGGACGGTGCCGGCGACGGCGCAGGCCCTTCCTCTGCTATGACACCCCTCTCCATTGGCGTGGTCATGGGCTCCAGCTCCGACTGGGACACCATGCAGCACGCGGTCCAGATTCTCCAGCAATTCGGCGTGGCGCATGAAGCCCGCGTGGTTTCGGCCCACCGCATGCCCGACGACATGTTCGCCTACGCCGAAGCGGCCGCCGCGCGCGGCCTGGCGGCCATCATCGCCGGTGCCGGCGGCGCGGCGCACCTGCCCGGCATGCTGGCGGCCAAGACCACGGTGCCGGTGCTCGGCGTGCCGGTTCCCAGCCGGCACCTGCAGGGCGTCGATTCGCTGCACAGCATCGTGCAGATGCCCAAGGGCATCCCGGTCGCCACCTTCGCCATCGGCGCGGCCGGCGCGGCCAATGCGGCGTTGTTTGCCGTGGCCATGCTGGCGGTGGGCAACCCGGCGCTGCGCGCGCAGCTCGACGCCTTCCGCGCCGAGCAGACCGCCGCCGCGCGCGCCATGGCGCTGCCGGCATGACGGCGGCCGTCACCCTGCTGCCGGCGTCCAGCGAGGTGACGCTGGGCGTGCTCGGCGGCGGCCAGCTGGGCCGCATGTTCGTGCACGCGGCGCAGAGCATGGGCTTCTTCACGGCGGTGCTCGACCCGGACCCGGCCAGCCCGGCCGGCCGCGTCAGCCACCACCATGTGCAGACCGACTACCTCGACCCGCAGGGCCTGGCGCAACTGGCCGGGCTGTGCGCGGCCGTGACCACCGAATTCGAGAACGTGCCCGCCGCCGCGCTGGCCGCGCTGGCCGAGCGCCTGCCGGTCGCGCCGGCCGCCGCGGCCGTGGCCATCGCCCAGGACCGCGCGGCCGAGAAGGCGCACTTCGTGCGTTGCGGCGTGCCCTGCGCGCCCTATGCGGTGATCGAGACGGCCGCGCAGTTGGCCGCCGTCGACGCCGCCCTGCTGCCGGGCATCCTCAAGACCGCGCGCCTGGGCTACGACGGCAAGGGCCAGGTGCGCGTGGCCGACCGCGCCGCGCTGGCCGACGCCTGGGCGCGGCTGCAGCACGCGCCCTGCGTGCTCGAGCAGATGCTGCCGCTGGCGGCCGAATGCTCCGTGATCCTCGCGCGCGGCGCCGACGGCACCGTGGTGCACCTGCCGGTGCAGCGCAACCTGCACCGCGACGGCATTCTGGCCGTAACCGAGGTTTATGAGGGAAATATCCCTCCAGCCCAGGAGCAGTCTGGGCTTCATGCTGCGAAATCAATAGCAGATGGCCTGGACTACGTCGGCGTGCTGTGCGTCGAATTCTTCCTGCTGCAGGACGGCCGGCTGGTGGTCAACGAGATCGCGCCACGGCCGCACAACAGCGGCCACTACAGCATCGACGCCTGCGACCTGTCGCAGTTCGAGCTGCAGGTGCGCGCCATGGCCGGCCTGCCGCTGGTGGCGCCGCGCCAGCACAGCCCGGCGGTCATGCTCAACCTGCTGGGCGACCTGTGGCGTGCCCCCGGCGCCAGCGAAGCGCGCACGCCGCCCTGGGACCGGGTGCTGGCGCTGCCGGGCGCGCACCTGCATCTGTACGGCAAGCAGACCCCCGCGCGCGGCCGCAAGATGGGCCACCTGACCCTCACCGCCGCCACGCCCGAGGCGGCGCGCGCCGTGGCGCTACAGGCCTGCGCCGTGCTGGGCATCGACCCGTTCTGACATGATCCTGGACGGCCAATCCCCCGACGCCATCGCCCAGGCCGCCGACGTGCTGGCCGGCGGCGGCCTGATCGGCCTGCCGACCGAAACCGTCTACGGCCTGGCCGCCGACGCGTCCAGCGACGCGGCGGTGGCGCGCATCTTCGCCGCCAAGGGCCGGCCCAGCGACCATCCGCTGATCGTGCACCTGGCGCCGGGCGGCGCCGGCGCCATGCCGCCGGGCGTGGCGCACTTCGCCGCCGCGCTGCCGGACTTTGCCGAGCGCCTGATCCAGGCCTTCTGGCCCGGGCCGCTGACCTTGATCCTGCCGCGCCGCCCCGGCGTGGCCGCAGCCGCCGCCGGCGGGCAGGACTCGGTCGGGCTGCGCTGCCCCTCGCACCCGGTGGCGCAGGCGCTGCTCACCGCCTGCGCCGCGCGCGGCGTGATGGGCCTGGCGGCGCCCAGCGCCAACCAGTTCGGCCGGGTCAGCCCGACCACGGCCGCCCACGTGCAGGCCGAGTTCGGCCCCAGCCTGCCGGTGCTCGACGGTGGCCCCTGCGCGGTGGGCATCGAATCCACCATCGTCGACTGCACCCGTGGCGCGCCGGTGCTGCTGCGCCCCGGCGCCATCACACGCGAGCAGGTGGCGGCGGTCTGCGGCCTGCCGCAGCACGGCGCGGCGCTGCAAGGCCCCGCGCCGCGCGCCTCCGGCACGCTGGAGGCGCACTACGCGCCGCAGGCCAAGGTGCGCCTGATGGACGCCGGCGCACTGCAGACCGGCCTCGATCTGCTGGGCGCCGAGGCCCGGCACCTTGCCGTCTATGCGCGCGCACCGCTGCAGGCCCGCTCGGCCGCGGTGCTGCTACGGCGCATGCCCGACGATGCCGAGGCCGTCGCACAGCAGCTCTTTGCCGTGCTGCGCAGCTTCGACGAGCAGGGCGTGCACCTGATCTGGATCGAGACGCCGCCCGCGCACGCCGCCTGGGAAGGCGTGCACGACCGATTACAAAGAGCGGCCGCGGCGTGACGCCGCCCGATCCGCGCCCTCGTTACACTCACCCGCACCTTTCTGGAGATTTCCCAATGATTGCAAACTGGTTGCGCCGCACCGCCCTGCTGGCGCTGTGCGCATCGGCCGCACTGCTGGCCGCTTGCGGATCGAGCACCGTCGAATCCGCGGTCACGCCGACCCGCATCGTGGTTTTTGGCGACGGCCTGAGCGATCTCGGCGAAAACGGCGGCCACTACACGGTCAACGACGGCAGCGTCAACATCTGGACCCAGCAGTTCGCGGCAAGCTACGGCCTGAATCTGAAAACGGCCTCGGCCGGCGGCACCAGCTATGCCCAGGGCAATGCGCGCGTGGTCCTGACGCCCGACGCGGCCGGCGGCACCAGCACCAAGACGATCGCGCAGCAGATCGACACCTTCCTGGCGTCGGGCGGCGCCATCGGCGGCTCCGACGTCTTCGTCGTGAGCGGCGGTACCTCGGACATCATCGCGAACCTGGCGGCCTATTCGGCCGGCACGCTGACCGGCGATCAGTTCCTCGCCAACGTGGCGACCGCAGGCCAGGCCCTGGCCACGCAGGTCCAGCGGCTGCGCTCGGCCGGCGCCAAGTACGTGCTGGTGACCGGGTCCTATGACATGAGCCGTTCGCCACTGGCCATCAAGCGCGGCCAGACCGACATCCTGAACAAGGCCAGCAAGCAGTTCAACGATTCGCTCCAGGTGAACATCGCCGACTTCGGCAACAACGTCCTCTACGTGGACAGCGCCTACTACTACAACCTGCTGACCGGCCTGCCGGGCACCTACAACTTCCAGGATTCGACGACCGTGGTCTGCACCTCGGTGGATGCCGGCCCGGGCATCGGCATCGGCACCGGCCAGATCAACTCGGCCCTGTGCAACACCAACACCCTGATCAACACCATTCCGGGCAACCTCAGCTACAACAGCTACGTCTTTGCCGACTACGTGTACTTCACGCCTGCGGCGCAGCGGTTGTTTGGCACCTACGTATATACGCGCTTCAGGGCGCGTTTCTAGGCTTGCGCCGGCCCCCTCGCGAGGGGATGGCCAGCAACAAAAAGGCCCGCGGGACACAGGTCCCGCGGGCCTTTTTGCAGGCCGCGCACCGCGTCAGAAGCGGTAGCCGGCGGTCAGGGTGAACACTGCGGGGCGGAACCGGATGTCGATCTCGCGCGCCGCGCCAGCGGTGGTGGCCACCAGGTGGGACTTCACGCGGGCCGTGGCCAGTGCGGCATGGACCGACCAGCGGGCATCGATCCTGTAGTCCACCCCTATCTGCGCCGCCAGGCCCCAGGAGTCGCTGAGCCGGATGTCGGTCGGGCCGCCGTTCAGGGCATTGCCGGTCGCGGTGGAGGTGCGCTTGTCGAAGTTGGTGTAGTTGATGCCCAGCCCGACGAACGGGCGCCAGCGGCTCTCCGGCTGGCCGAACGCGTAGTTCAGGAACAGCGTGGGGGCGAGCTGGCGCACCTTGGCGACGGTCTGGCCGTTGATGTACTGCACGTTCTCCGGCAGGCTGGGCGACAGCTTGGCCTTCACCTCATGGGTCGGCGGGTAGCCCATGGCCAGCTCCACCTCCAGGTTGTCGTTGAGCGCGCGGGCGATGGAGAAGAACAGCGTGCCCTTGTCCTCCACCTTGAGGCTCACGCCCGAAGGCGGGCCGGGCAGCAGGGGCCCGACGGCATCGGTGGCGCGTGAGTGCGGCGCAATGTGCGTGTAGCCCAGGCGCACCGTGTAAGGCGTGGACGGGGTGGGAGAGGACAGCGACGACAGGAAGGACTGCGAGTCCGATTGCGCCATGGCGCTGCCGCCCGAGGCCAGGAGCAAGCCGGCCACTGCGAGGGATGTGCTGGTTTTCATGATGTTGTTCCTCTGATGGTCGGGCACCGCTCAGCCGCCAGCGGCCAGCACCTGTTGGAAGAAGCCCCGCGCGGCCGCAAGGCAGAACGGCGGCAGCAGCGAGCCGTGGTAGGCCGTCACCACCGCAGTGGGGCCGCCCGCGGCCAGGGTGGCCGCCTTGCTTTGCGCGAAGCCGAGCTTGGCAGCTGCGAACGGGTCGGTGGCGCCGGTGACCGGGGCCTCCATGTCCAACACCGTCAGCGCCGCCGCGGGCAGGCCGCGCGCCTTGAAGTAGCCGGCGGTGGCCTGCGTGCTGGCAAAGTTCACCGTCGGGTCCTGGGCGCCGCCGCAGAAGAGCACCGGCTTGTTGGGCACGAAGTTGCGCAGGTCGTTGGCCACGGCGGCCTTGCGGAAGCCGGTCGACGGCGAGCAGGCCAGCGGCGTGGTAGAGGCGAGCGAAGCCGCCGTGGGCGGGAACGCATTGCCGGGGCAGACGTTGGTGACGACGTCGGTTGCGCTGGCGGTCAGGAAGCTCTGGCGCAGCAGGTTGTTGGGGCCGTAGAAGGCCGCGAACGCAGGCGAAGCCGGCCCGGGCACCGCGTTGGTGGGGAACAACGCGGTCTGCGGCAGCTTGCCGGTGGAGAACAGCGTGGCGGTCGGCGTGGTGCTGGGCAGCAGCGTGTCGATGCCGTTGGCGTACTGCGCCTCGTACAGGTCGCTGGTGCTGCCGTAGACGTTGCCGAACTGCTTCTGCCAGCTGGTGGAGAGCAGCGGCACGAACACCGTCCCGCCGAGCGCCGGTGCCCCCAGCGTGGTGTAGTCCAGCAGCAGGCTGATGGCCGAGGGCGCCGACAGCGGGGCCGCGGCGGTCACGGTCTGGCCGGCGGCCTGCAGGGCGCGCTGCGTGGCCAGCGCCACGTAGCCGCCCTGCGAATAGCCGGTGATCAGCAGCTTGCCCGAGTCGCGGGCGCCGGCGAGCACCGGCAGCGCCTTGCGCGCGGCGGTCAGCGAGTCGATCATGTCCTTGGACTGCTGGTCGCCGTTGAGGTAGGGGTGGTAGGGCAGCGGGGAGATGTCGTAGCCGGCGTAGTTGGGCGC
Source organism: Xylophilus sp. ASV27 (assembly GCF_016428875.1). Lineage (GTDB taxonomy): Bacteria > Pseudomonadota > Gammaproteobacteria > Burkholderiales > Burkholderiaceae_C > Xylophilus. The sequence goes on along the minus strand of NZ_JAELTO010000045.1, from coordinate 9,971 downwards.
AACCACGATGAAACCCTGCGCCGCGTAGAACGCCGCGATCAGCGAGCCTTCGTTGGCGCCGGAGTTGCTCGTATTGACGATGTCGGCGATGTTGTAGGCCTTGTCGGTGGTGGTGCCGTGGGCATAGAGCACGATCGGGCGCGCGCCGCTGCAGGCCGGGTCGCTGCCGGTGGGCACCATCAGCGCGCCGCTGGCCTTGGTGGCCTCGTTCACGCCGCCGACCGTGCCGTACTGGATGTAGTGGAAGTTGACCCCGCACTTGGGCGTACCCGCGATCTGCAGCAATTGCTTGCCCGAGGCGCTGCCGTTCAGGCGGTCGGCGAACTGCTGCGCGGTGAGCGCCGTGACCCGCAGCGGCGGGTTGTAGATCAGCGAGCCGCGTGCGCCGCTGTTGTCCACGGTCTCGCTGCCGCCGCTGTCCGAGCCGCCGCCGCCACAGGCGGCCAGCAGTGCGACGGCGGTGCCGATCACCAGCGTGTGAAGGGGTTTCATCCGCATCTCCTAGGTCATGTTGAATGGGTTTTGTCTAAAAATAGAACGAGCGTTCTTTTTTCCGTCGTCATCGTAAGCAACGATGCCGCCCTGTATCTACGGGGTAAGTACTAGCGTGGGCTGCAGCCAACAGCAGTTGGAGTTTGTTACACCGCTCGGCGCGCGACGTCACATCGCCACCGAACTCAGCTCGCAGTGCCAGCGATCGCGGCGCACGAGTTGCTGGGTCTGCTCAAGCACGCGCAGGCTGCGCGCCACGGTTTCGCGCGTGGTGCCCAGCAGTTCGGCCAGCACCGTCTGGGTTGGCAGGCGCACGCAGCGGCTGCCTTGCTCCGTGGCCATCAGTTGCAGCGCCGCCCACAACTGGGCCGGCGCGCCGCCCACGCGCATGGCCTGTGCCCAGTCGGCCAGCAGGCCGAATTCGCGGATGTGGGCGTGTACCAGGTTCCACCACACCCGGCGGTTGAGCAGGCCCAGGCTGCGCGCGGCGGCAAACTCGATTTCGCAGAGCCGGCCGCTGGAGGCGCCGACGCAGGTCAGGGCATCGGGTTGATCCACCAGTGCGAATTTTCCGAACGTATAGCCGCGCCCGGCCAGGCCGACGCCGCGCGCGCGGCCATCGGTGGAGTGCCGCAGCATCAATGTGGAGCCGGTCTTCACAATGCGCAGCGAGGTGGCGATCTGGCCTTGCTCCTGCAGCACCTGGCTTCTGTGAAAAGGGCGCTCCTGGATCAGCGCGGCAAGGCCGTCGCGTTCGGGCGCCCCCATGCTGCCAACGGGGCAGAAGCTGCGGCTGGCGCAGTTTTCGCAGGCGGTCTGAGCCGCCCGGAGGCGCGGGACTGCGCGGGTTGATCCCGACGAGTCACCCTTGAGCACACGCATCTCCCATCTCCATCTACCAAACGGGCAGCGTAACTTCGCCGTGGAGGGCGCCTTTCGAAAAACCGTCTGATCCATCACATTCGCGTCGAATTGAGACGGAGTCCGCACCAGCGCGCGTTGCGGATTTCATAAGATCCTATGTTTCATCGCTGAACAGGCGGCCATGCGAATCAATCAACCCGTGACCGAGCGCGAGCATCGCATCGACCCCAGCGCCACGCTGCTGTCTACCACCGACATGCACAGCCACGTGCGTTACGCCAATGCCGCTTTCGTCAAAGTCAGCGGCTTCGACCGCGACGAACTGCTGGGCGAGCCGCACAACGTGGTGCGCCACCCCGACATGCCGGCCCAGGCCTTCGCGGACATGTGGGCCACGCTCAAGTCGGGCATGTCCTGGTCGGGGCTGGTGAAGAATCGGCGCAAGAACGGCGATCACTACTGGGTGCGTGCCAATGCCACTCCGGTGGTGTGCGGAGAAGAGCTGGTGGGCTACCTATCGGTGCGCACCGCAGTGGCAAACGACGAGGTGGCCGAGGCGGAGTCGCTTTACCGCCGGTTCCGCGAAGGACGGGCGCGTGGCCTGGCCTTCCGCAAGGGTTTGATCGTGCGCACCGGCCTGGGCGCAGTGGGCTCGCTACTGCAGACCCTGCCGCTGCGCTGGCGCATCCATGCTGGGCTGCTGGTCTTGTTGCCCTGCGTGGCGGCGGCAGCGGCCGCAGGCGGCCTGCACGGCGCCGGGCTGGCATTGCTGGTGGTCCTCACGGCGACGGCGTTGCTGGGCTGGGCCGCCTGGGTGGAGTGGCAACTCCTGCGCCCGCTGCAACTGGTGCTGCGCCAGGCCTCCCGCCTGGCCGCCGGGCAGGCAACCGAGAAGGTGACGCTCAACCGCATCGACGCCATCGGCATGCTGCTGCGCGCCGTGCAGCAGGCCGGGCTGAACCTGCGCTCGCTGGTGGACGACGTGAGCCTGCAGGCACGCGGCGTCGAGGAGGCCAGCGGCGCCATCGCCGTTGGCAACCGGGAACTGCGCAGCCGCACCGAGGAAACCGCGGCCAGCCTGGAGCAGACAGCGGCGGCCGTGACGGAAATCACCGCCAACGTAAAAGCCAACGCCGACACAGTGCGCGACGCCGCGGCCCTGGCCATGGAGGCGGCCCGGGCCGCGCGCGACGGCGGTGCGGTAGTGGGCCAGGTGGTCGACACCATGGCGCGGATCGAACAGGCCGGCAAGCGCATCGGCGAGATCATCGGCACCATCGAAAGCATTGCGTTCCAGACCAACCTCCTGGCGCTGAACGCGGCGGTGGAGGCGGCGCGTGCCGGCAAACAGGGGCGTGGCTTCGCCGTGGTGGCTGCCGAAGTGCGGGGGCTGGCGCAGCGTAGCGCGGCGGCGGCCGGCGAGGTCAGGATCATGATCGGCGACAACGACAGCCGTGTGCAGGCCGGCAGCGTGCTGGTCGAAACGGCGGGCCGTTCAATGACGGCCATCGTGTCCCAGGTCAACCAGGTGGCGGCGTTGATCGAGCGCATCAGCCATGCGACGTCCGAGCAGGCCGGCAGCGTGGCCGAGGTCAACACCGCGGTACGCCACCTCGATCAGATGACGCAGCGCAACGCGGTGCTGGTCGAGCAGGCCTCGCTCGCCTCCGACGAACTGGAGAAGCAGGCCGTCAGTCTGAGCGAGGCGGTGGAGGTGTTCTCATCCAGGTCGGAGCCGGCACCGGCCCGACGGCAGGATGCACCGCCGCAGCAGCGCCAGCGGCGGCTGGCTGGCGTCTGAAGTTTCGGGGGTGCCGGCGCCCGCACGCGCTCGGCTCCGCTCCGGGAACCCTGTGTCCCCTGCTGGATCGGCGGGGCGCCTTCAGTTGTCCGCCGCGCGGCGTATGTCGCCCACGGGCACCAGAAGCCGCACCCCTGTGAAGCGGAGGCGAAGACGCAAAGCGCGCAGCCTGGGGGCGGCGTCATTCCAGGTACAGCCGGCTGGAGTGCTTGACCTCTTCCATCACCGCGTACGTGCGTGTCTCCCGCACGCCGGGCAATTGCCACAGCACCGTTCCCGCGAAATTCCGGTAAGCGTTCATGTCCGCACTGCGCGTCTTGAGCAGATAGTCGAAACCACCCGCCACCATGTGGCACTCCATGATCTCCGGGCGCGCTTGGACCGCTGCCTTGAACTGGTCGAACACGTTGGGCGTGGTGCGGTCCAGCAGCACCTCGACGAACACGAGCATGCCGGCACCGAGTTTGAGCGGATTGAGCCGCGCTTCGTAACCCAGGATGTAGCCGTCGCGGGTGAGCCGCTGCACGCGTGCCAGCACCGCCGTGGGCGACAGCGCCACGCTCTCGGCGAGCTTGAGGTTGGCGATACGGCCATCCTCCTGCAGGATGTTCAGTATTTTTCGGTCGATGCGATCCAGTCCGGCTTCCGTGTTGGTCATCAATGGTGAGTTGTTTGGCGGTATTCGAAATTTTCGAATATTAATTCGATGGCGCAGGCCGGATGATGGCGCACTTCATCCTCGCCGCCCTCGACGCTCGCCACCATGTCTCTCGCCCCAGTTCCCGCCCCCGCGTTCGATTCCCGCGCAGCGGACACCGACCCGCTGCGCCACGCCATCACGGCGGCCCACCGGCGTTCTGAACCCGAGGCCCTGGCGCCGCTGCTCGACCTGGCGCGTCTGCCCGAGGACATGGCCCAGGAGGTGCAGGATCTCGCACTGAAGCTGGCCGGCACGCTGCGCAGGCGCAAGAGCGCCGGGGGCCGCGCCGGCATCGTGCAGGGGCTGCTGCAGGAATTCGCGCTGTCGTCGCAGGAGGGCGTGGCGCTGATGTGCCTGGCCGAAGCGCTGCTGCGCGTTCCCGATGCCGCCACGCGCGATGCGCTGATCCGCGACAAGATCGGCGCCGGCGACTGGGAGCGCCACCTGGGCAAGAGCCCCTCGCTGTTCGTCAACGCCGCCACCTGGGGCCTGCTGCTCACGGGCAGGCTGGTGGCCACGCACAGCGAGCGCGGCCTCACGTCCGCGCTGCGCCGGCTCACGGCCAAGGGCGGCGAGCCGCTGATCCGCAAGGGGGTGGACATGGCCATGCGCATGATGGGCGAGCAGTTCGTGACCGGCGAGACCATCGGCCAGGCCCTGGCCAACGCGCGCGCACTGGAGGCGCAGGGCTTTCGCTATTCGTACGACATGCTGGGCGAGGCTGCGCTCACCGCGGAAGACGCCGCGCGCTACATGCAGTCGTACGTCGAGGCCATCCACGCCATCGGCAAGGCCTCCGCCGGCCGCGGCGTGTATGAAGGCCCGGGCATCTCCATCAAGCTGTCCGCGCTGCACCCCCGCTACAGCCGCGCGCAGCACCCGCGCGTGATGGGCGAGCTGTATCCCATGGTGCTGCAACTGGTGGAACTGGCGCGCGGCTATGACATCGGCCTGAACATCGATGCCGAAGAAGCCGACCGGCTGGAACTGTCGCTCGACCTGCTCGATCGCCTGTGCCACGCCCCTTCGCTGGCGGGCTGGAACGGCATCGGCTTCGTGGTCCAGGCCTACCAAAAGCGCTGCCCGTTCGTGATCGACTTTTGTGTCGACCTGGCGCGCCGCACCCGGCACCGGCTGATGATCCGCCTGGTGAAGGGCGCCTACTGGGACAGCGAAATCAAGCGCGCCCAGGTGGACGGCCTTCCCGACTACCCGGTGTACACCCGCAAGTCGCACACCGACGTGTCCTACATCGCCTGCGCCCGCAAGCTGCTGGCGGCGCCCGACGCCGTGTACCCGCAGTTCGCTACGCACAACGCGCAGACGCTGGCCACCCTCTACCACCTGGCGGACCCCGGCCGCTACCAGCCCGGCCAGTACGAATTCCAGTGCCTGCACGGCATGGGCGAGCCGCTGTACGAGCAGGTCGTGGGCGCACTCGGCGCCGGCAAGCTCGGCCGTCCCTGCCGCATCTACGCGCCCGTGGGAACGCATGGGACGCTGCTGGCCTACCTGGTGCGCCGCCTGCTCGAGAACGGCGCCAACACCTCGTTCGTCAACCGCGTGGCCGACGCCACGCTGCCGCTGGAAACGCTGGTCGGCAGCCCCGTGGCCTCAGTGGACGCCGACACCGCCAACGAAGGCCGCGCCGCCTTGCCCCATCCGCGCATTCCGCTGCCGCCTTCGCTGTACGGGCCGCAACGCACCAACTCGGCAGGACTGGACCTGTCCAACGAACAGGTGCTGACCACCCTCCACCAGGCCCTGGGCCAGTCCCGGCGCCACTGGCAGGCCGCGCCTCTGATCGCCGGCACGGTGGCGGCGGGTACCGTATCGCCCGTGCGCAACCCGGCCAGCCACAACGACATCGTGGGCGAGGTGCAAGAGGCCAGCGCAGACGACGTCGACACCGCCCTGCGGGCCGCCCAGGCGGCCCAGCCGTTGTGGGCAGCGGCCCCGCCTGCGGAGCGCGCCGCCCTCTTGCGCCGCACCGCCGACCTGCTGGAAGCCGGCATGCCGGCGCTGCTGGGCCTGCTGATGCGCGAGGCCGGCAAGACCTGCGCCAACGCCATAGCCGAAGTGCGCGAGGCGGTGGACTTTCTGCGCTACTACGCCGCGCAGACGGAACAGCACTTTGACAACGCCACGCACCGCCCGCTGGGCCCCGTGGTGTGCATCAGCCCCTGGAACTTCCCGCTCGCGATCTTCCTGGGCCAGGTGGCCGCCGCGCTGGCCGCCGGCAACACCGTGCTGGCCAAGCCGGCCGAGCAGACGCCGCTGGTCGCGGCCGAAGCCGTGCGCCTGCTGCGCCACGCCGGCGTGCCGGAAGGCGCCGTGCAACTGCTGCCCGGCCGCGGCGAAACCGTGGGCGCGCGCCTTGTCGGCGATGCGCGCGTGATGGGCGTGCTGTTCACCGGCTCCACCGAAGTCGCACGCCTCCTGCAGCGCGGCGTGGCCGGCCGGCTGGACGCCAACGGCCGCCCGATTCCGCTGATCGCCGAGACCGGCGGCCAGAACGCGATGATCGTGGACTCGTCCGCGCTGGTGGAGCAGGCGGTGGCCGACGTCGTCGCTTCGGCCTTCGACAGCGCCGGCCAGCGCTGTTCCGCCCTGCGCGTGCTGTGCGTGCAGCAGGACGCCGCGGAGCGCGTGCTCACCATGCTCAAGGGCGCGATGGCCGAGTTGCGCGTGGGCAACCCCGGCGAACTGGCGGTGGACGTGGGCCCGGTGATCGACGAAGAAGCCCGCGCCGGGATCGAGCAGCACATCGCCACGCTGCGCGCGCAGGGCCGCAAGGTCTTCCAGCCGCCCGCGCCGGGCGACGTGCTGGCGCGGGGCGGCTTCGTCCTGCCCACGCTGATCGAGCTGGACGGCATCTCCGAGCTGCGCCGCGAGGTGTTCGGCCCCGTGCTGCATCTGGTGCGCTATGCGCGCGGCGAGCTCGATGCGCTGCTCGACCAGATCAACGCCACCGGCTATGGCCTGACGCTGGGTCTGCACACGCGCATCGACGAGACCGTGGAACGCGTGGTGCAGCGCGCCCGCGCGGGCAACGTCTACGTCAACCGCAACATGGTCGGCGCCGTGGTGGGCGTGCAGCCCTTTGGCGGCGAAGGCCTGTCGGGCACCGGCCCCAAGGCCGGCGGGCCGCTCTATCTGCTGCGCCTGCTGTCGCAGCACCCCGCGCAGGCGGCCCGCGCCGCCATCGGGACAACCGCCGTCAGCACGCCGGACGCCACTCCACGCCACGCCCTGCAAGCGCCGCTGGGGGCCCTGGCCGAGTGGGCCCGCGCCTCCGGCCGCAAGCCCCTGGCGGCCACCTGCGAGGCCCTGGGGGAGGCGTCGTGCGCAGGCCTGCGCTGCACGCTGCCCGGCCCGACCGGCGAGCGCAACCAGTACACGCTGGCGCCCCGCGCCCGCACGCTGTGCCTGGCCCAGAACGAGGCCGACCGGCTCACGCAACTGGCAGCCGTGCTGGCGGTGGGCGGCACCGCCGTGTGGCCCCGCGATGCGGCCGCACTGCGCGCCATGCTGCCACCGGCCGCGCAGGCCCGCATCGCGCTGGTGGACGATTGGCGCGATGCCCAGGTGGCGCCGGATGCGGTGCTGCACCACGGCAGCGCCCACGCCCTGCGCAGCGTGTGTGCCGACGTGGCGCGGCGGCCCGGCCCCATCGTCCACGTCACGGGCCTGCCGGAGGGCGCCACCGCCGTGCCGCTGGAGCGCCTGGTGATCGAACGCGCGCTGAGCGTGAACACCGCCGCCGCGGGCGGCAACGCCAGCCTGATGACCATGGCCTGAGAAGGCGTGAACGAACCCGCCGGGCCGCCCTCCTGGTCAGGGCTGGCGCGCGGCCCAGTCCACCAGCGCGTCGAAGGCCGGCCGGGCGGCGCCGGCGTTCGGGTGGTTGACGACGGCCACCAGCACCCAGCGCTGGCCGTCCTCACCATGCACGAAGCCGGCCACGGCGGCCACGTCGCGCAGGCTGCCGGTCTTCAGGTGCGCGCTGCCGCTGCGCGCGCGGCTGCGGCGCAGCGTGCCGTCCACGCCGGCAATGGGCAGCGAGGCCAGCAGCTCGGGCATCTGCGGCGAGCGCCAGGCCGCCTGCAGCATGCGCGCCAGGCCCAGCGCGCTGATGCGCGCATCGCGGCTCAAACCTGCGCCGTTGTCGATCAGCGGTACCGGCTCGGCCGTGCCCATGCGCTCGCGCCACCACTGCTCGAACACCGCGCGCGAACCCTCGAAGCTGCCGGTGCCGCGCGCCTGCAGGCTCAGCGTGAGAAAGAGCTGCTGCGCCATCACGTTGTTGCTGTACTTGTTGATGTCGCGGATCACCTCCGCCAGCGGCGGCGAGGCGACCTGCAGCGTGGGCGGCGTGCCCGCGGGTGCGAGTCCGTCACGCACCCGCCCCGCCAGCCCCCCGCCCAGCTCGCGCCACAGGCCCTCGACCGCGCGCTCGGCGTAGCGCTGCGGATCGGCGTAGGCCATGGGCCAGGATTTCTCGCCGCAGGCGGCCGGAAAGCTGCCTGCCAGCGCGATGCGGGCCGGGTTCAGCAGGTCGGCCTGCAGGCCCGCGCGCCAGTCGCCGCAGGCGCTTCCGGCAGGCGCCAGCGGCACGCGCGGCGGCAGGCGCACGCCCGCCAGCGGCGGCTCCATGCGCACCAGGGCGCTGCCGGCGGCCGGGTCGGGCACGAAGTTCAGCACCACCGACTTGAAGTTGACCAGCAGCGCGTCGGGCGCCGCGTTATAGGGCCGGAACGGCTCGCCGTCGAATTCCGCCGGGTCGTGCGCCGGCAGGGCGAAGGCGCTGCGGTCGAGCACGATGTCGCCGGCAACGTTGCGCACGCCCTGCGCCTGCACCCGGCGCAGCAGCAGCCACAGGCGTTCCAGCACCAGCGCCGGGTCGCCCTGGCCGCGTATCGTCAGGTCGCCCTGCAGCGTGCCGGCCGCGTCCACCGGGCCGCCCAGGAAGACCTGGGTGTTCCAGGTGTAGGCCGGCCCCAGCAGGTCCAGGCCGGCGTAGGTGGTGACCAGCTTCATCACCGAGGCCGGATTGACCGGAGCCTGGGCGCGCAGCGCCAGCCGCGGCGCGCCGCCGGAGGCCTCGGCGACCACCATGGCCACCGCCTCGCGCGGGATGCGCGCGCGTGCCAGCGCGGCATCGACCTCGGCCGGCAGCGCGCCCGGCGGCAGCGCCTGGGCGGCGGCCGCAGCGCCCAGGAACAGCCCGCAGGCCAGCAGGCAGACCGCGGCGGTGCGGCGTTGCAGACGAAGGAGGAGGCGGATCGAGGAGGGGCTCACGGCAGGCAGGCGGTTGGCGCACGGGGCAGGGCCGCGCCAGTCTATCGGCATGCGCGGCGCCGCCGTGGGGCAGCGCCGATAATCCTGCCGATGCAGATCGACCCGTCCGCGCCCTTGCTGGCCTTCGACACCAGTACCGAGCTTCTTTCGGTCGCCCTCTGGCACCAGGGCCAGTCGTGCACCCATGCCGGCGCCGGCGGCGCCCAGGCCTCGGCCACGCTGATCCCGGCGGCGCAGGCGCTGCTGGCGGCGGCGGGCATCGGCTTCGCGCAACTCGGCGCCATCGTCTTCGGGCGCGGCCCGGGCTCGTTCACCGGGCTGCGCACCGCCTGCGCCGTGGCGCAGGGCCTGGCCTACGGCGCCACGCCGGCCGGCCTGCCGGTGCTGCCGGTGGACACGCTGCTGGCCGTGGCCGAGGATGCCCGCCACCGGCACGGCGCCGAGCGCGTGGTGGCCGCGCTGGACGCGCGCATGGACGAGGTCTATGCCTGCGCCTGCCGCTACGACGCGCAGCGCGCCCGCTGGCACATGGACGGCGCCCTGGCGGTGCTCGCGCCCGAGGCGGTGCGCGTGCCCGCCGGCTGGGCGCTGGCCGGCAATGCGCGCGCGGCCTACGGCCTGTCTCTTATACACATCTGACGCTGCCGACGAAGAGAACCTAGTGTAGATGTCGGTGGGGGGCGGAGGAGTAAAAAGGGGGGGGGGGGGGGGGGGGGGGGGGGGGGGGGGGGGGGGGGGGGGGGGGGGGGGGGGGGGGGGGGGGGGGGGGGGGGGGGGGGGGGGGGGGGGGGGGGGGGGGGGGGGGGGGGGGGG
>NZ_JAELTO010000342.1 GCF_016428875.1 Xylophilus sp. ASV27 | reverse complement strand
CCCCCCCCCCCCCCCCCCCCCCCCCCCCCCCCCCCCCCCCCCCCCCCCCCCCCCCCCCCCCCCCCCCCCCCCCCCCCCCCCCCCCCCCCCCCCCCCCCCCCCCCCCCCCCCCCCCCCCCCCCTTTCACGCAGAAGACGGCATACGCGATTTCCTGTACGGTCTCGTGGGCTCGGAGATGTGTATAAGAGACAGGGTCGGCACCATGGTCGGCGGCGGCCGCAAGCTTCTGTTCGCTGCTGGCGCTGGCGATCACCAGGGCGCCCAGCAGCTTGCCGATTTCGATGGCGGCCAGGCCGCTGCCACCGGCAGCACCGTGCAC
>NZ_JAELTO010000044.1 GCF_016428875.1 Xylophilus sp. ASV27 | reverse complement strand
CCTCGGTGAAGCTCGGGCTGCAGGCCAAGCGCAAGCGCGCTGGCTGGAGCCTGCCCTATCTGGAGCACCTCATGGGCATGGGAGCGGCTCTGGGGATGGGGGGCTCTGGTTAGATGCGATTGCCCTGTGGAAGAGGTGGAGTTGCTATAAATAAAATAGCATTTAGCCAAGGTGGGATATGGGCTGGAAGCATTTTTTCTTCATAAATCCTGCCTCGCGCGCCGTTTGCGTCCCCGGGGGCGCGCAGGCGGGACAATCCCGCTCTTTCCGTAACGGGGCCGTCAAGCCATGGAACTGCGCCAACTGCGTTACTTAGGCCACCTGCCGGCCATGCTCAACGCGCGCCAGCTGGATCTGGCCGTGCTGTTCGACACCCAGCGTGCAGCCTGTCCGACGACGAGCTGTCTCCCGCCGCGCTGGCCGCGCGCATGGTGCTGGCCGACTGCGCACGCGCGCTGGTCGGCGCCGGGCGCTGGGCCGGCGCCGCGCTGCTGCCGGCAGAGGCTTGAGCGTCCGGGAGCCTTGCTCTCCGATGCTCAAGCCGTCATCCGGCCGAAGCGGCCGCTTCTGAAGTCGGCCATGGCCTGGCGGATCTCGGCCTCGCTGTTCATGACGAACGGGCCGTGGCCGACCACGGGCTCGTCGATGGGCTCGCCCGACAGCCACAGCACGGTCGCGTCGCTGTCGGCCTCGATCGCCACGCCGCTGCCGGCGCGGTCCAGATGCACCAGTTGCCCTTCGCGTGCAACGGTCGAGCCGTTGACCCGCACCGTGCCATGCAGCACCACCAGCGCCAGCGTATGGCCGTCCTGCGCGTCGAAGCGGCCGACGCCGCCCTGGCCGATGCGCAGGTCCCACACGTCCATCGGCGTGAAGGTGCGCGCCGGGCCGCGGCGCCCGTCGTACTCGCCCGCGATCACCCGCACCCGGCCCGCGCCCGCGGGCAGGTCCACCGAGGGGATGTCCGCATCGAGCAGGGTCTGGTAGCCCGGCTCGGCCATCTTGTCCCTGGCGGGCAGGTTGACCCAGAGCTGCACCATCTCGAGGGTGCCGCCGCGCTCGGTGAAGGCGCGCGAGTGGAACTCCTCGTGCAGGATGCCGCCGCCGGCGGTCATCCACTGCACATCGCCCGGGCCGATCAGGCCGCCGGCGCCGGTGGAGTCCCTGTGTTGCAGCTCGCCCTGGTAGACGATGGTCACGGTCTCGAAGCCGCGGTGCGGGTGCTGGCCGACGCCGCGCGGGCGCGCGGCCGGCGCGAACGGCGTCGGCGCCGCGTGGTCGAGCAGCAGGAACGGGCTCAGGTGCTTGCCCAGGCCGTCGTAGCCGAACAGCGAGCGCACCGGGAAGCCATCGCCCACCCAGTGCGGATGGGGGGCGCTGTAGACACCGAGGACTTTCTTCATGCCGATCTCCTTGCGTCGCCGAGACAAAGGTCTTGGCCGGTGGATAGAGAATATGAGCGGAACGATGGTTGCGGTAGTCAGTGGCATATGCCATCAGAGTCCTGCCAAAAGAACGATGAAGGGGTGGGCGATGAAAGACCTGAACGACCTCTACTACTACGTGCAGGTGGTGGACCACGGCGGCTTCGCGCCGGCCGGCCGTGCGCTGGGCGTGCCCAAATCCAAGCTGAGCCGGCGCATCGCCCTGCTCGAAGAGCGCCTGGGCACGCGCCTGATCCAGCGCTCCACGCGCCGCTTCGCCGTCACCGAAACCGGCCAAACCTACTACGGCCACTGCAAGGCGATGCTGGTGGAGGCCGAGGCCGCCGACGAGGCCGTCGCGCTGACGCAGGCGGAGCCGCGCGGCATCGTGCGCATGACCTGCCCGGCGGCGCTGCTCGATGCGCGCGTGGCCGACATGGTGGCGGCCTTCATGGTCGCGCATCCGCGCGTGGAAATTCACCTGGAGGAAACCAGCCGCCGCGTGGACGTGGTGGGCGAAGGCATTGACGTGGCCATCCGCGTGCGGCCGCCGCCGATCGAGGACAGCGACCTGGTGATGCGCGTGCTGGCCGAGCGCGGGCAATGCCTGGTGGCCTGCCCCGCTCTGCTGGCGAGCGGCATCCCCCGGGTGCCCGCCGACCTGGCGGGCCTGCCGAGCATGGACCTGGGCCTGCCGCAGCACGAGCATGTGTGGAACCTGATCGGCCCTGGCGGCGCGCAGGCCGCCGTCCGCCACCAGCCGCGCCTGGTCACGCGCGGCATGCTGGCGCTGCGGGCGGCGGCCATCGCCGGCGTGGGCGTCGTGCAACTGCCCTCGATGATGGTGCGCGGGCAGATCGAGCGCGGCGAACTGGTCCATGTGCTCCCGGGCTGGGCGCCGCGGCGCGAGATCATCCACGCAGTGTTCGCCTCGCGGCGCGGGTTGCTGCCGGCCGTCAGGGCGCTGGTGGATTTTCTCGCGCAGCGGTTCCAGGCGCTCGATGAAGATTGAGCCGACGGCGGCGGCGCGCTGCCGCGCCCTCTCCCGGCGCGCACCGGCGTCAATTCTGAATAAAAAGCGCCCGTAGCTCAGGTAATTCCTGGGTTTGTAGCTATTGATTTGATAGTAAATGCGCGGCGTGGGGTTTCGATGCCGGCGCGCCGCCCGGCGGCGGCCATCACGATTGCTGATGGCCCGTTGCGCGGCTGCTGCTGTCGCGCCGGTCCCGCGCCTTCTACAGTGGGCAGCGCCATGTCTGCGTCCACCAGAACCGTGCACCGGACCGCCTCCTCGCCCACGCCGCGCGTCCCACCCTGGCCGGCTTGCCGATGCGGGAGGAGGACGCCATGACGCCCGACGTCCTGGTCATCGGCGGCGGCAATGCCGCGCTGTGCGCCGCCCTGATGGCGCGCGAGGCCGGCGCCACGGTGCTGCTGCTCAAGGCCGCGCCGCGCGCCTGGCGCGGCGGCAACTCGCAGCACACCGGCAACCTGCGCTGCATGCACGATGCGCCGCTTGTGGCGGGAAGTCTCGCCGGCCCGCGACGACCCGGCCGGCGCCGCCCGCGTGCGCGGCGCCGCCGCGACCGAGGCCGCGCAGGATGCGCTGCGGCTGAAATACCTCGACGGCGGCCATGGCGAGGACTGCAACAACGCCGACGACTGCTTCACGCTCTGGCCCGACGACTGCTTCACGCTCTGGCGCCGGCGCTTCCACCACGGCACATTCTGCGGCTTCATGCTGTGCTTCGCCTCGACCGGCGTGGCCACGCTCTACCACTACCTGCTGGGCCTGCAGGCCCCCTTATGCGCTGCCCAGCCTGCCGGTGCTGCTGGGCACGGCCGGCGGCATCGGCCTGGTGATCGGCCCGGCGGGCCTGCTGTGGCTCAACCTGCGGCGCGATCCGCAGCATGGCGACGCGGCGCAGAAGCCCATGGACTGCTGCCGCTGGTGAGCCTGAGCGGCCTCGCCTCGCTGGCGCTGCGCGACACGCGCTTCATGGCGCTGTGGCTGGCGACCCACCTGGGCACGGTGATGGCCCTGTTCCTCACGCTGCCCCACGGCAAGTTCGCCCACGGCATCTTCCGCTCGGCCGCGCTGCTCAAGTACGCGATGGAGAAGCGCCTGCCCGACCTCATGCGCAGTGAGTCCGACAAGTGAGGCGAGGTGGCGCGCGAGCGCAAGATCACCGCGAGTTGACCCTTACAGAACGAAGGTGGCTCCCATGATCCGCTGCGCCACGGCTGGTGTCCTGCTGATACCCCCATGCGGGCCACCGATCGGCAGTGGGCTGCCACGCGATCTGGCGGGCCAGACGGCGGTGATCGTCGGCTGGGACGTGGCGTGCGACGGGTGGTGGAGGCACCCGCGCTCATCGACGCGCTGGGCCGCGGCCCAGCGCTGGCGCGTGTCTCGACCTGGCCTGGCCAAGTGACATGAATGACGACACCCCGGATGATGAAACGCGCCGTGTGAGACGCGCGCAGCCTTGCCAGGGCACCCGTGGAACTGGCTTTGCCAGGCCACTGGGTGCGCCCCCTTGAGGGGGGAGCGCCGCAGGCGCTTCGGGGGTGTTCCACATCAAGCGCCCGCCAACACCGATGCATCGGTGTACACGATGTCAAGCGGGTAGCGCTTGCCCGCGAGGTAGTCTTCCAGGCAGCGCAGCAGCAGCGGGCTGCGGTGGCGATCCGGGCAGGCGCGGATCTCGTCGGCCGTCATCCACAAGGTGCGCACGATGCCGTCGTCCAGCGTGCGCCAGGCGTGGTGCGTGCCGACCTCGCCGGCAAACGCGAAGCGCAGGTAGGTGACGTCGTCGCCCGTGTCGCTGCGCTGGAAGCGCGAGATGTAGACGCCCACCAGCGCCGTCGGCGTGAAGTCGTAGGCGGACTCCTCCAGCGCCTCGCGCGTGCAGCCCTGCACCGGGGTCTCGCCCGGGTCCAGGTGGCCGGCCGGGTTGTTGAGCTTGAGGCCTTCGGATGTCTGCTCTTCCACCAGCAGGAAGCGGCCGTCCCGCTCGATCACCGCCGCTACGGTGACGCTGGGCTTCCATCGCGTCGTCACGGGTTTGTTCATGGGGCGGCATTATGGCAACGCTGAACAAGTCCGCGTGGTGGCGCGCGCCCTGGTGTGGGATGGGATGCAAGGCGCAAACCGCAGCCATAGCCGCAGCTATGGCGAGGTTTTCGCGTGCCATGGGCGGCGCGGCAGTGGCCGGCGGCTGGCACGGCGATCCGCGGGTTTGCGGCAGGCGGGCCCTACGGTTACATCCGGTAAGCTCCTCCCTCGCGCTGACTTTTCTTCCATTGCCGAGGAGAGACCCCATGCAGATAGGAGTACCCGCCGAAACCATGGCGGGTGAAACCCGAGTAGCTGTCACTCCGGAGACGGCGAAGAAGCTCGTTGCGCAGGGCCATGTGCTGCGGGTGCAGTCCGGTGCCGGCGTTGCCGCCAGCGTGACCGACGCGGCCTACGTTGCCGCCGGCGCCGAGATCACCGACCAGGCCGGCGCCCTGGGCTGCGAGCTGGTGCTCAAGGTGCGCAGCCCGCAGCCCGCCGAGCTGGCCCTGATGCACCCGGGCGCCGCGCTGCTCGGCATGCTCGATCCGTTCGACAAGGAGGGCCTGCAGCGCCTGGCCAGTGCAGGGCTGACGGCCTTCGCGCTGGAGGCCGCGCCGCGCACCACGCGCGCGCAGAGCATGGACGTGCTCTCGTCCCAGGCCAACATCGCCGGCTACAAGGCGGTGATGATCGCGGCCGACAGGTACCAGCGCTTCTTCCCCATGCTCATGACCGCCGCCGGCACGGTGAAGGCCGCGCGCGTGGTGGTGCTGGGCGTGGGCGTGGCGGGGCTGCAGGCGATCGCCACGGCCAAGCGCCTGGGCGCGGTCATCGAGGCCTCGGACGTGCGGCCTTCCGTGAAGGAGCAGGTCGAGTCGCTTGGCGCCAAGTTTATCGAGGTGTCCTACGACACCGACGAAGAGAAGGAGGCCGCCGTCGGTGTCGGCGGCTACGCCAGGCCCATGCCGGCCAGCTGGCTGGCGCGCCAGCAGGTCGAGGTGGCCAAGCGCGTGGCGCTGGCCGACGTCGTCATCAGCACGGCACTGATCCCGGGCCGCGCCGCGCCCACGCTGGTCACCGAGGACATGGTCAAGGCCATGAAGCCGGGCTCGGTCATCGTCGACATCGCCGCCGGCAAGGGCCCTGGGGGCGTGGGCGGCAACTGCCCGCTGACCGAAGCCGGCAAGACCGTGGTCAGGCATGGCGTGACCCTGGTGGGCGAGACCAACCTGCCGGCGCTGGTGGCGGCCGACGCCTCGGCGCTGTACGCGCGCAACATCCTGGATTTCCTCAAGCTCGTGCTCCCCAAGGAGGGCGGGCTGAAGGTCGACCTGGACGACGACATCGTGGCCGCCTGCCTCGTGGCGCAGGGCGGCGAAGTCAAACGCAGCTGAAGCGCAAGAGGACCGCCATGGAAATCTCCCACACCCTCACCAACCTGATCATCTTCGTGCTGGCGATCTACGTCGGCTACCACGTGGTCTGGACCGTCACGCCCGCGCTGCACACGCCGCTGATGGCGGTGACCAATGCCATCTCGGCCATCGTCATCGTCGGCGCCATGCTGGCCGCCGCGCTCACCACCACGCCGCTGGGCAAGACCATGGGCGTGCTGGCCGTGGCGCTGGCCGCGGTCAACGTCTTCGGCGGCTTCCTGGTCACCCGGCGCATGCTGGAGATGTTCCGCAAGAAGGACAAGAAGGCCGCACCGAAGGCTGATGAGGGAGCCGCCAAGTGAGCATGAACCTCGTCACGCTGCTGTACCTCGTGGCCAGCGTCTGCTTCATCCAGGCCTTGAAGGGCCTCTCCCATCCCACCACCTCGATCCGTGGCAACGTCTTCGGCATGACCGGCATGGCGATCGCCGTGCTGACCACGGCGGCGCTGATCGTCACGCTCGCCGGCAGCGCGCTCGGCCTGGGCTGGGTGCTGCTGGGCCTGCTGGTCGGCGGCACGGCCGGCGCGGTGATGGCGCAGCGCGTGGAGATGACCAAGATGCCCGAACTGGTCGCCTTCATGCACAGCATGATCGGCCTGGCGGCGGTGTTCATCGCCGTGGCGGCGGTGGCCGAGCCCTGGGCCTTCGGCATCGTGCCGTCGCCGGAGCCCGCCGTGCTGGGCGCGCCGACGGCCGCCGGCATGGTGATCCTCGAAGGGCTGGCGCGCCTGCCCATCCCGGCGGGCAACCGGCTCGAACTGTTCCTGGGCGCGGCCATCGGCGCCATCACCTTCAGCGGCTCGGTCATCGCCTTCGGCAAGCTCTCGGGCAAGTACAAGTTCCGCCTGTTCCAGGGCGCGCCGGTGCAGTTCAAGGGCCAGCACATGCTCAACCTGGTGCTGGGCCTGCTCACCGTCGCGCTGGGCCTGCTGTTCGTCGCCACCGAGAGCTGGGCGGCCTTCTTCGCCATGCTGGCGCTGGCCTTCGTGATGGGCGTGCTGATCATCATCCCGATCGGCGGCGCCGACATGCCGGTGGTGGTGAGCATGCTCAACAGCTACTCGGGCTGGGCGGCGGCGGGCATCGGCTTTTCCCTGAACAACAGCATGCTGATCATTGCCGGCTCGCTGGTGGGCAGCTCGGGCGCGATCCTGAGCTACATCATGTGCAAGGCCATGAACCGCTCGTTCTTCAACGTGATCCTGGGCGGCTTCGGCGGCGAGGCCGCGGCGGCGGCCTCCGGCGGCGGCGAGCAGCGCCCGGTCAAGAGCGGCAGCGCCGACGATGCCGCCTTCGTGCTGTCCAACGCCGAGACGGTGGTGATCGTGCCCGGCTACGGCCTGGCCGTGGCGCGCGCCCAGCACGCGGTGAAGGAGCTGGCGGCCAAGCTCACCGAGAAGGGCGTCACCGTCAAGTACGCCATCCACCCGGTGGCCGGGCGCATGCCCGGGCACATGAACGTGCTGCTGGCCGAGGCCGAGGTGCCCTACGACCAGGTGTTCGAGATGGAGGACATCAACAGCGAGTTCGGCCAGGCGGACGTGGCCATCATCCTCGGCGCCAACGACGTGGTGAACCCGGCCGCCCACACCAAGGGCAGCCCGATCTACGGTATGCCCATCCTCGAAGCCTACAAGGCCAAGACGGTGATCGTGAACAAGCGCTCCATGGCCGCGGGCTACGCCGGCCTGGACAACGAGCTGTTCTACATGGACAAGACCATGATGGTCTTCGGCGACGCCAAGAAGGTGGTCGAGGACATGACCAAAGCCATCGAGTGAGCGCCTGCGCCCGCGGGCGCACTGCTGCAAAAAGCATTTTCGAACGGTCGTGCTTTCTGCCACAATCATCCGGTTGAGGAGACGCAGCACCCATGGAAAAGACTTGGCTATCGCAGTATCCGGCGGGCGTGCCGGCGGAGATCGACCCCGGGCAGTACCGCTCGCTGGTGGACCTGATGGAGGAGAGCTTCGGCCGCTATGCCGAACGCACCGCCTACAGCTTCATGGGGCGCGACCTCAGCTATGCCGAGACCGACGGCGCCAGCCGCAGGTTCGCGGCCTACCTGCAGGGCCTGGGCCTGGTCAAGGGGGACCGCGTCGCCATCATGATGCCCAACGTGCCGCAGTACCCGGCGGCCGTGGCCGCCGTCCTGCGCGCGGGGCTCGTGGTGGTGAACGTGAATCCGCTGTACACGCCGCGCGAGCTTGAGCACCAGCTGAAGGACTCCGGCGCCAAGGCCATCGTCATCATCGAGAACTTCGCGCACACGCTCGAACAGTGCATCGCCGCCACGCCGGTCAAGCACATCGTGCTGTGCGCCATGGGCGACCGGCTCGGCCTGCTCAAGGGCGCCATCGTCAACTACGTGGTGCGCAACGTAAAGAAGCTGGTGCCGCCCTACCGGCTGCCCGGCGCGGTGCGCTTCAACGACACCCTCGCGCAGGGCGCGCGCGGCAGCTTCAAGCCGCCCGCCATCGGCCCCGACGACGTCGCCCTGCTGCAGTACACCGGCGGCACCACGGGCGTGAGCAAGGGCGCGACGCTGCTGCATCGCAACATCATCGCCAACGTGCTGCAGTCGGAGGCCTGGAACCTGCCGGCCATGGGCAAGGTGCCCGCCGGCGAGCAGCCCACCGCCATCTGCGCGCTGCCGCTCTATCACATCTTCGCCTTCACGGTGAACATGATGCTGAGCCTGCGCACTGGCGGCAAGACGGTGCTGATCCCCAATCCGCGCGACCTCGCGGCCACGCTCGCCGAGCTGTCCCGGCATCGCTTCCACAGCTTCCCGGCGGTCAATACGCTGTTCAACGGGTTGGCCCACCACCCCGACTTCGACAAGGTGGACTGGAGCCACCTCAAGATTTCGGTCGGCGGCGGCATGGCGGTGCAGGCGGCCGTTGCCGAGCTGTGGCTCAAGAAGACCGGCTGTCCCATCTGCGAGGGCTATGGCCTGTCGGAGACCTCGCCCTCGGTCAGCTGCAACCCGACCAACAGCACCGCCTTCACCGGCACCATCGGCCTGCCGCTGCCCTCCACCGAGATCAAGCTGCTGGACGACGAGGGCAACGAAGTGCCGGTGGGCGAGCGCGGTGAAGTGGCCATCCGCGGCCCGCAGGTGATGGCCGGCTACTGGCAGCGCCCGGACGAAACCGCCAAGGTCATGACGGCCGACGGCTTCCTGCGCTCCGGCGACATCGGCGTGGTCGACGAGCGCGGCTACTTCCGCATCGTCGACCGCAAGAAGGACATGATCCTGGTCAGCGGCTTCAACGTCTACCCGAACGAGGTCGAGGACGTGGTCGCCGGCATGCCGGGCGTGCTCGAATGCGCGGCCGTCGGCGTGCCGGACGACAAGACCGGCGAGACCGTCAAGCTGGTGATCGTCAGGAGCGACCCAGCCCTCACCGAAGCCCAGGTGCTCGATTACTGCCGCGCCAACCTGACCGGCTACAAGCGGCCGCATGTGGTCGAGTTCCGCACCGAACTACCCAAGACCCCGGTCGGCAAGATCCTGCGGCGCGAGCTGCGGGACAAGAAGTAATTGCTACTAAATATATAGCAATAAGCCCGGGTGCAGCCTGGGCTTCGGGTCTTTTTCCTTGCGATTTTCGCCCGGGCCGCGCTACCCGAGCCAGCCGCGCCGGCGGAAGTACCACATTGGCACCACCGCGCTGGCCACCATCAGCCCCAGCACATACGGGTAGCCCCAGGCCCAGTCCAGCTCCGGCATGAACTTGAAGTTCATGCCGTAGATGCTCGCGATCAGCGTGGGCGGCAGCAGCGCCACGCTGGCCACCGAGAAGATCTTGATGATCTTGTTCTGGTTGATGTTGATGAAGCCGACCGTGGCGTCCATCAGGAAGTTGATCTTGTCGAACAGGAAGGCGGTGTGGTTGTCCAGCGACTCGATGTCGCGCAGGATCTGGCGCGCCTCCTCGAACTGCTCGGCGTTGAGCATGCGGCTGCGCATCATGAAGCTCACCGCGCGGCGCGTGTCCATCACGTTGCGGCGGATGCGGCCGTTCAGGTCCTCCTGCCGTGCGATGGCGCTCAGCACCTCGCTGGCCAGCGCATCGGTCACGTCGCCCGACAGCACCATGGTGCTGGACTTCTCCAGTTCGTCGTAGATGTCCTCCAGCGTATCGGCGGAGTACTCGGCATCCGCGTCGAACAGCTTGAGCAGCACGTCCTTGGCATCCTCGATCAGCCCGGGGGCGCGGCGCGCGCGCATGCGCAGCAGGCGAAAGGTCGGCACGTCCTCGTCGTGGATGCTGAACAGCACGCCGCGGCTGCGGTTGCCGCTGTTGTGCTGGTTCAGGATGAAGGCCACGCGGACCGAGCGCGGCTCGACGTCATCGGCGATCAGGAAGTCGCTGCGCACATGCAGGTCGCCGTTGTCCTCCTCGTAGAAGCGCGCCGACTCCTCGATGTCCTCGCCCGTGGCGTTCTCCGGAATGGACAGCGCGTAGTGCTGCTTGATCCAGCGCTTTTCCTCCGGCGTGGGCGCCTCCAGATCGACCCAGATCGGCTGGAATCGGGTCAGTTCTTCGAGGGATTCGATCTCTTCCTGGACCAGGCGACCGTTGACGAGCGAGAAGATGTTGAGCATGGAGCATTCCCGTGGGAGTGGGGCATCGGCAAGCGGAGAGGGGCTGGCTTTCAGCACCCGGTGCACGATGCGCCGCGGGCCTGAAAGCTACCGACTGGGGGAGGGCTCCAGGGCGCTCTTCCAAAAAAATGATAGCGCGAAATTATCGCACCGCACCATGCCAGGCTGTGCGGCGCAGGCTTCCCAACCGCGCGCAAGCGTGGCGCCGCGATGGCCCTCCATGGGGCTGGGGTTTTGCGCGCTGCTGCGCACTTTTACATCCCGTTCCGGTCGGAAAATATCAATGGAATCAAAGGGTTGCGAGCCAAACCGGCGACATGCACGGCGGGCCCGATTGCATTCGCCGCAGGGCCGGCGCATAGTGAACCCAAGCCGAAAAAAACATGCGTTCGCGCTGCCCCGCAACGGGGCGGTATTTCCAACCGGAGCTTTTCCAGGAGGTTATTCATGAACTTGACGATCAGCGGCCATCACCTCGATGTCACCCCTGCGCTGCACAACTACGTCACGGCCAAGATGGACCGGATCACACGCCACTTCGACCAAGTGGTCGACGTGCGGGTCCTGCTCACGGTCGAGAAGCAGAAGGAGAAACAGCGCCGTCAGCGCGCCGAGTGCAACATCAACGTCAAAGGCAACACCATGTTCGCGGAGTGCGCGCATGCCGATCTTTACGCTGCGGTGGATGAACTGTTCGACAAGCTCGACCGCCAGGTCGTCCGCCACAAGGACCGCCTGCAGGACCACCACCACGAGCCCTCCAAGCGCCTGATGTAGAGCGCTTGCCGGGGCCGGCCGGACTGTTGCGCGTACGCGCCAGCCGCCGTGGCCCCTGGGGGTGGATTGTTGCATCGCAAGGTGCATAATCCGCCCTCACCACTATGAACCGTCTAGCCTCCATTCTGCCGGCCGCTCAGGTGCTCGTGAGCGTCGATGCCACCAGCAAGAAGCGTGCATTCGAAGAGGCCGGACTGCTGTTCGAAGAACTGCATGGCCTGAGCCGTGCGCTCATCACCGACAGCCTCTTCGCCCGCGAACGGCTCGGGTCCACCGGACTGGGGCATGGCGTGGCCATCCCGCATGGCCGCATCAAGGGGCTCAAGGCTCCCATGGCGGCCGTCTTCCAACTGGCGCAGCCGATTGGTTTCGATGCGCCGGACGAGCGCCCTGTCGCCCTGCTGATCTTCCTGCTCGTACCCGAGGCCGCCACCCAGAAGCACCTGGAGATCCTCTCGGAGATCGCCGAGTTGCTCAGCGACGCCCCCCTGCGCGAGAAGATCAAGACCTGCACCGACGCCGGCGTCCTGCACGCCACCATTGCCGGCTGGCAATCCACCCAGCCGGCCTAGCGGCCCGCACCTGCGTGAAGCCCACCGTCGTCAGTGCCGACGCGCTGTTCGAGGAGTTCCGCTCCTCGCTGCGCTGGGAGTGGGTAGCAGGACTGGGCGCGTCCGAGCGCAGCTTCGAGGCCGTGGCCGTCACCGCCGCGCGCTCCGGGGCCGACTTGGTGGGCTACCTCAACTACATCCATCCCTACCGGGTGCAGATACTGGGCGAGCGCGAGGTCGCCTACCTCACCAATGCCACGCCCGAGGACTGTGCGCGGCGCATTGCCCGCATCGTCACGCTGGAGCCGCCGGTGCTGATCCTGACCGACGGCCAGACCGCGCCGGACGCGCTGGTGTCCATGTGCGAGCGGGCGCAGATTCCGATGTTCACGACGCACGAGTCCGCGGCCTTCGTCATCGACGTGCTGCGTGCCTACCTGTCCAAGCACTTCGCCGACCGGGTCACCATGCACGGTGTGTTCATGGACATCCTGGGCCTGGGCGTGATGATCACGGGCGAATCGGGCCTGGGCAAAAGCGAGCTCGGGCTGGAGCTGATCTCCCGCGGCAACGGCCTGGTGGCAGACGACGCGGTGGACCTGTTCCGCATCAACCAGGCCACCATCGAGGGTCGCTGCCCCGAACTGCTGCAGAACCTGCTGGAGGTGCGCGGCATCGGCCTGCTGGACATCCGCGCGATCTTTGGCGAGACGGCGGTGCGCCGCAAGATGCGGCTCAAGCTGATCGTGCACCTGGTGCGGCGCGAGACCATGGAGCGCGAGTACGAGCGGCTGCCGCACGAGCCGCTGACCCAGGACGTGCTGGGCGTGCCGGTGCGCAAGGCCGTGATCCAGGTGGTGGCCGGCCGCAACATCGCCGTGCTGGTCGAGGCCGCGGTGCGCAACACCATCCTGCAGCTGCGCGGCATCGACACCTACCAGGAATTCGTGGAGCGCCACCAGCGCGCCATGGAGCGCGGCGGCGACTCCTAGCCCGCCAGCCGGTCTTCTAGCCCTTCGCCGGCTTGATGCAGTCGGCGCACAGGCCGTACAGCGCCATCGCGTGGTCCTGCATCTGCCAGCCCATGGCCTTGGCCACGGCGAGCTGGCGCTTCTCGATCTCGGCGTCGTAGAACTCCTCGACCTTGCCGCAACTGGTGCAGACGAAGTGGTCGTGGTGCGAGCCCTCGTTGAGTTCGTACACCGCCTTGCCGCTCTCGAAATGGCGGCGGCTCAGGATGCCGGCCTGCTCGAACTGGGTCAGCACCCGGTAGACCGTGGCCAGGCCGATGTCGGAGCGCTCCTCCAGCAGCACCCGGAACACGTCCTCGGCCGTCATGTGGCGCTGCTTGCCCTTCTGGAAGATCTCCAGAATCTTCAGGCGCGGCAAGGTGGCCTTCAGACCGGTGCTCTTGAGGTCTTCGATGTTGTTGGGCATGGGCTGGATTCTCCGGGGCTGCCGCTGCGGGTGAGCGGGGCGGCGGCAGAAAGGCCTGCCGCTACAATCGGCCGATCATATCGCCAGCGTTCCTTCCCATGCCCGAACTCCTCCGCAGCGGCGCCCTGGCCGGCGCCGTCGTCGCCCTGTGCGCCCTGCTGCCGGCCTGTGGCTCGGTCGATGGTGCCAGCAACCGCATTGCCAGCATGGTGACACCCTACAAGATCGAGATCGTGCAGGGCAACTTCGTTTCCAAGGAACAGGTGGCGGCATTGCAGAAGGGCATGAGCCGCCTGCAGGTGCGCGAGGTGCTGGGCACGCCGCTGCTGACCAGCATCTTCCATGCGAACCGCTGGGACTACGTCTTCACCATCAAGCGCCCCAACGTCGAGCCGCAGGCGCGCCGCCTGACCGTGTTCTTCAAGGACGACCTGCTCGACCACTTCGAAGGCGACGAGATGCCGAGCGAGGCCGAGTTCGTCGCCAAGCTCGATACCCGCAACCGGGCCAGCGGCAAGGTGCCGGTGCTGGAGGCGACGCAGGAGCAGCTCAGCCGCTTCCCCGCCAGTCCCGTGCCGCCGCCCGAAGCGGCCACGTCCCAGGCCGCCGAGCCGGCGCTGCCCAAGAGCTATCCCCCGCTCGAAGGCCCCGCCAGCGGGCGCTGACGGCCTGGTGCCGCGGCGGCACATGTGTTCCTTATTTTCCTGATGCCATCCGCATGAGCGATACGTCTTCCTCTTCCGCCGCCCGGCACCGCGTGGCCATCGCCGGCGCCTCCGGCCGCATGGGCCGCATGCTGATCGAGGCGGTGCGCGCCTCCGACGACTGCGTGCTGGCCGGCGCGCTGGACATCGCCGCCAGCCCGGCCATCGGCTCGGATGCGTCCGCCTTCCTGGGCGTCGCCAGCGGCGTGCCGATCACCGCGGACCCTTCCAGCGGCGTGGCCGGCGCGCAGACCCTGATCGATTTCACGCGTCCGGAGGGCACCATGGCCCACCTCGCGGCCTGCCGCGAGCGCGGCGTGGCCCTGGTCATCGGCACCACGGGCTTCACGGCGGCCCAGAAGGCGGACATCGAATCCGCCGCGCGCGACATCCCCATCGTCATGGCGCCCAACATGAGCGTGGGCGTGAACGTCACGCTCAAGCTGCTGGAGATGGCCGCCAAGGCGCTGTCCACCGGCTATGACATCGAGATCGTCGAGGCCCACCACCGGCACAAGGTGGACGCGCCCTCGGGCACGGCGCTGAAGATGGGCGAGGTCATAGCCGCGGCGCTTGGCCGCTCGCTCGACGAGTGCGCGGTCTATGCGCGCGAGGGCGTCACCGGCGAGCGCGATCCCTCCAGCATCGGCTTTGCCACCATCCGCGGCGGCGACATCGTGGGCGACCACACCGTGCTGTTCGCCGGCACCGGCGAGCGCATCGAGATCGCGCACAAGTCCTCCAGCCGCGCCGGCTATGCCCAGGGCAGCCTGCGCGCGGTGCGCTTCCTCGCGGGCAGGAAGCCCGGGCTCTACGACATGTTCGACGTTCTGGGCCTGAACGCCTGAACGCTGCGATGAACGCGGCGCGCTTCCTGGTCGAAGGGGATGCGGTTTCGCGCAGCGTCGCGCTCGGACTGCTGCTGCTGTCGGTGGCGAGCTGGGTGGTGATCGCCTGGAAGCTCTGGCTGCTGCAGCGCGCCGTGGCCGACGTGGCGCGCGGCACCGCCGCCTTCTGGCAGGCGCGGTCGCTGGCGGACGCGCGGCATGCCGTGGCGGCCTTCGACCGGCATGCGCTGGTCACGCCCTTCCTGGCCGCCCTGGCGCCGCTGCCGGCCACAGCCGGGCTGGCGGGCGCGGGCGACCGTGCGCAACGGCGCACCCGGGTGCTGCGCGATGCCCTGCATGCGGTCCTGGGCCGCTTGCAGTTCGGCCAGGTGCTGCTGGCCACGGTGGGTGCGATTGCGCCGTTCGTCGGCCTGCTGGGCACGGTCTGGGGCATTCACCATGCGCTGGTCGATATCGCCGGCGCCGGCCAGATCACCATCGAGCGCATCGCCGGCCCGGTGGGCGAGGCGCTGGTGATGACGGCTGCAGGCCTGGCCGTGGCCATTCCCGCGGTGCTGGCCTACAACCTGTTTGGCCGCCGCATCACGCGCATCGAAGCCGCACTGGAAGGCTTCGCGCAGGACCTGCGCGACCTGCCGGAGCTGCCGCAGGGCTGAGCCGGCCGCTGCACCATGGCCTTCGGACGTCTCGACCGCGGCGCCACCAGCGCGCCCCTGAGCGACATCAACGTCACGCCGCTGGTGGACGTGATGCTGGTGCTGGTGGTGATCTTCCTGCTCACCGCGCCGCTGCTGGCCAGCAGCATCCGCCTGGACCTGCCCCGGGCCGCCTCCGCCGCGCCGGTGAGCCGGCCGGCGTCCCTGGCGGTGGTGGTGGACAAGTCCGGCCAGGTGTTCCTGGACGACAAGCCGGTGGGTGTGGAGGCGGTGGCCGCGCGCTTCGCCGATGCCGCACGCGCCGATCCGGCCACCGAACTGCAGTTGCGCGCCGACGCCGGCGTGCCCTACGGCCGCGTGGTCGAGGTGCTGGGGCTGGCGCAGAAGGCCGGGCTCACGCGCATCGGCTTCATGGCCGACCCCGCCGTTGCGGCACCCACCGGGCGGAAACCCTAAAATCGCGGCGTCACGCCGCCGTCTGCGGCTCGTGCCGAGCGCCGCGCAGCGGGCGCCGGCGAACCCATCGTTTCCATGCAAGACAAATACCAACACACCGAGATCGAGCGCGCCGCGCAGGCTGCCTGGACCGCCCGCGACGCCTACCGCGTGACCGAGGAGGCGGGCAAGCCGAAGTACTACGCCTGCTCGATGCTGCCCTACCCGAGCGGCAAGCTGCACATGGGCCACGTGCGCAACTACACCATCAACGACATGCTGACCCGCAGCCTGCGCATGAAGGGCTACAACGTCCTGATGCCCATGGGCTGGGACGCCTTCGGCCTGCCGGCCGAGAACGCGGCGCTGAAGAACGGCGTGCCGCCGGCGCAGTGGACCTACGACAACATCGCCTACATGAAGAAGCAGATGCAGGCGATGGGGCTGGCCATCGACTGGTCGCGCGAAGTCGCCACCTGCGATCCGAGCTACTACAAGTGGAACCAGTGGCTGTTCCTGAAGATGCTGGAGAAGGGCATTGCCTACCGCAAGACGCAGGTCGTCAACTGGGATCCGGTGGACCAGACCGTGCTGGCCAACGAGCAGGTGATCGACGGCAAGGGCTGGCGCACCGGCGCGGTGGTGGAGAAGCGCGAGATTCCGGGCTACTACCTGAAGATCACCGACTACGCCGAAGAACTGCTGGAGCATGTCCAGACCCGGCTGCCCGGCTGGCCCGAGCGGGTGCGCCTGATGCAGGAGAACTGGATCGGCAAGAGCGAGGGCGTGCGCTTTGCCTTCCCGCACGACGTTCGCGGCGACGACGGCGCGCTGATCGGCGACGGGCGGCTGTACGTCTTCACGACCCGCGCCGACACCATCATGGGCGTGACCTTCTGCGCCGTCGCGCCCGAGCATCCGCTGGCGCTGCATGCGGCTAGAACCAATCCGGCCGTGGCCGCCTTCATCGACCAATGCAAGTCCGGCGGCACCACCGAGGCCGAGCTGGCCACGCAGGAGAAGAAGGGCGTGCGCACCGGCCTCACCGTCACGCACCCGTTCACCGACGAGCAGGTCGAGGTCTGGGTCGGCAACTACGTGCTGATGTCCTATGGCGACGGCGCCGTCATGGGCGTGCCCGCGCACGACGAGCGCGACTTCGCCTTTGCGCTGCAGTACGGCATCGAGATCAGGCAGGTGGTGCTGGTCGATGGCGAGCACTTCGACTACCACCGCTGGCAGGACTGGTACGCCGACAAGCAGCGCGGCGTCACCATCAATTCCGACAGCTTCAGCGGCCTGCCCTACCAGGAGGCGGTCGATGCCGTCGCCCACGCGCTGCAGGCCAAGGGCCTGGGCGAGAAGAAGACCACCTGGCGCCTGCGCGACTGGGGCGTGAGCCGCCAGCGCTACTGGGGCACGCCGATCCCCATCATCCACTGCGAGGACTGCGGCGCGGTGCCGGTGCCCGAGCAGGATCTGCCGGTGGTGCTGCCGCAGGACTGCATCCCGGACGGCTCGGGCAACCCGCTGCTCAGGCACGAGGGCTTCCACGCAGGCGTCGTCTGCCCGCACTGCGGCAAGCCGGCGCGGCGCGAGACCGACACCATGGACACCTTCGTGGACTCGTCCTGGTACTTCATGCGCTACTGCGACCCGAAGAACGAGCAGGCCATGGTCGCCGAAGGCGCGCAGTACTGGATGCCGATGGACCAGTACATCGGCGGCATCGAACACGCCATCCTGCACCTGCTCTACGCGCGTTTCTGGACCAAGGTCATGCGCGACCTGGGCCTGGTGAAGGTCGACGAGCCCTTCACCAAGCTGCTGACGCAGGGCATGGTGCTCAACCACATCTACTCGCGCCGCACCGAGAAGGGCGGCAAGGAGTACTTCTGGCCGCAGGACGTGGAGCACGTGCTGGACGAGGCCGGCAAGATCATCGGCGCCAGGCTGGTCCGTGCGGTCGGCGCATTGCCGGCGGGCACGCCGATCGACTACGAGGGCGTGGGCACCATGTCCAAGTCCAAGAACAACGGCGTCGATCCGCAGGACCTGATCGAGAAGTACGGCGCCGACACCGCGCGGCTCTACACCATGTTCACCGCGCCGCCCGAGGCCACGCTGGAGTGGAACGACGCCGCGGTCGAGGGCAGCTACCGCTTCCTGCGCCGCGTCTGGAACTTCGGCGTCAGGCTGTCTGCTATGGATTCTGTAGCGATAAGCCAAGGCGTGGCCGGGGCTAGAACGCTGAAAGATGTGGAATTCGGCAAGGAGGCCAAGGCCCTGCGCCTGGAGATCCACACCGTGCTCAGGCAGGTCGACTACGACTACCAGCGCATGCAGTACAACACCGTCGTCTCCGGCGCGATGAAGCTGCTCAACGCGCTGGAGAGCTTCAAGGCCGGCGGCACCCCGGGCGCCGAAGTGGCGCTGATCGAAGGCTTCGGCATCCTGCTGCGCGTGCTCTACCCGGCCACGCCGCACCTCACGCACGCGCTCTGGTCGCAGCTCGGCTACGCGGGCGTGCTGGGCGACCTGCTCGATGCCGCCTGGCCCGTGGTCGACGAGTCGGCCCTGCAGCAGGACGAGATCGAGCTGATGCTGCAGGTCAACGGCAAGCTGCGCGGCGCGATCCGCGTGCCGGCCGGCGCCGCCAGGGAGGCGATCGAGCAGGCCGCCCTGGCCAGCGAGGACTTCCGCAAGCACGCCGCCGGTGCCGCCAACCCCAAGAAGATCGTGGTGGTGCCCGGCCGCCTGGTCAACATCGTGATCTGACCGGAGCCGCAGCATGCAGCGACGCGCCTTCGCCTCCTCTCTTGTGGCCCTTGCCTCGGCGGGGGGGCTGGCCGGCTGCGGCTTCCATCTGCGGCAGGCGCCCAGCTTCGCCTTCTCCAGCATCTACCTGGCGAGCAACTCCGCCTTCGGCATCGAACTGCGGCGCAACCTCGAAGCCGGCGGCAAGATCGCCGTGATCCGCGACCCGGCCCAGCGCGACACCGCGCAGGTCATCCTGGACGTGCTGCAGGACCAGCGCGAGCGCATCGTGCTGGGCTACAACTCGGCCGGCCAGGTGCGCGAGTTCCAGCTGCGCTTCCGGGTGCGCTTTCGCCTGCGCACGCCGGACGACCGCGAACTGCTGCCCCCCACCGAGATCCTCCTGCAGCAGGACCAGAGCTACGACGAAACCCTGGCCCTGGCCAAGGAGGCCGAGGCGCAGTTGATCTACCGCAATCTGCAGACCGACGTGGTGCAGCAGATCATGCGGCGCCTGGCCGCTGTAAAAGCGATATGACCCCCAGGCTTCGCGCTTCGCGTCTTCGCCAACCCCCTTGCACGGGGCAACACCAGCGGCCCGGCGGAGCCGGTTCCGCGGTGTTCCTGGCATTGGGCCGCGCATCATGCAACGCCATGGCGGGGCACTGACATGCAACTGGCCCCGGCCCAGCTCGCCGCCCATCTGCAGAAGGGGCTGCGCCCGCTCTACGTGCTGCACGGCGACGAGCCGCTGCTGCAGCAGGAGGCGGCCGATGCCATCCGCGCCGCCGCGCGCGCGCTCGGCCCGGCCGAGCGCAGCGTCTACACCGTGGCCGGCGCGCACTTCGACTGGAGCGAGGTGCTGGCCGCGGGCGGCTCGCTCTCGCTGTTCGCCGAGCGGCAGATCGTCGAGATCCGCATCCCCTCCGGCAAGCCGGGCAAGGACGGCGGCGCCGCGCTGCAGCAGCTCGCCGCGGGCGTTGCCGCGCAGGAAGGCACGGTCACCCTGGTCCTGCTGCCGCGCTTGGACAAGGCCACGCGCACCGGCGCCTGGTTCATGGCGCTGGAGAACGCCGGCGTCACGCTGCAGATCGATCCGGTGGAACGCGGCGCGCTGCCGCAGTGGATCGCCCAGCGCCTGCAGCGCCAGGGCCAGCAGGTGGCGCCCGGCGAGCAAGGCCAGCGCACGCTGCAGTTCTTTGCCGACCGGGTCGAAGGCAACCTGCTCGCCGCGCACCAGGAAATCCAGAAGCTCGCGCTGCTGTACCCCGCGCAGCCCGGCACGCCCCGCGTGCTGACGCAGGAGCAGATCGAAGCGGCCGTGGCCCACGTGGCGCGCTACGACGTGTTCAAGCTGTCCGAGGCGGTGCTGGGCGGCCAGGCGGAGCGGGTGCAGCGCATGCTCGACGGCCTGCAGGCCGAAGGCGAGGCCGAGGTGCTGGTGCACTACACCCTGGCCGAGGACATCCGCGCCCTCAAGCGCGTCAAGGACGCCATGGCCGCCGGCCGGCCGCTGCCGATGGCGCTGCGCGAGCAGCGCGTCTGGGGCCCGCGCGAACGCCTGTTCGAGCGCGTGCTGCCCCGGCTCGACGCGCGCACCCTGGCCCGCCTGCTGCAGGCCGCGCACCAGGTCGACGGCATCGTCAAGGGCCTGCCGCAGGACGGCTGGCCGCGCAACGGCTGGCAGGCGCTGCACCGGCTGGCCCAGGGCCTGTGCCGCGCCTGCTCCGGGACGCCGGCGCGCGCACCGGCCTGATGCTATTTATTTGATAGCTAATGACCCAGGTGCTACCTGGGCTACAGGCACTTTTCGCTCAAAAATGCAGAAATCAGGCGGCCGGCGCCACCGAGGCGCCCTGGATGCCGTGCCGCGCCAGCGCCGCGGCCACGAAGCCGCTGGCCTTCTGCTCTTCCACATAGCGGGCCAGCGCCGCCGCGGCCTCGGCACCACGGCCCTTGGGCAGGCCCATGGCCTGCTGGATCACCATGAAGCGCCCCGGCAGCAGGCGCAGGCCCGGCAGGCGGCGCGCGTCGGCCTCCAGTTGCTGGCGCACGCCGGCCGCCACCTCCAGGCCCTGGGCCCGAAAGGTGTCGACCACGGCCGGCGAAGACGGCGCGCGCACGATCTGCGCGGCCTTCAGCTCGCGCGTCAGGTACAGGTCGTAGGCGCTGCCCTTGCCGACGGCCACGCGCTGGCCGGGGCGGTCCACCTCTTCGTTGGCCTGCAGCGGCGAATCGGCCGCCACCAGGTAGCTGCCCTCGATCAGCACATAGGGCGCGGTGAAGGCGATGCCGGCGCCGCGCAGCGGGTCGATGGCGAAGAAGCCGACGTCCGCCTGCTCCGCGCTCACCGCATCCACCGACTTGCCCGCGGTATCGAACACCACCAGCTCCAGCTCCGCGCCCAGCCGCTCGGCCAGGCCGCGCGCCAGATCAATCGAGACGCCCACCGGCTGCCCGTCCGGGCCGGTGTTGGCCAGGATCGGGTTGCCCAGGTTGATCGAGGCGCGCAGCCGGCCGCTCGGGGTGAAGGCGGCGCGGACGGAGTCAGGCAGTGGCATGGCGTTTCCCGGAAAGTGCGAAACGCGCATGCTAAATCGGCCGCGTGAGAAAATCGCCGCATGAACGCTCTCAACGTCGCCGAATACGTCCAGACCCTCGGCCTGCAGGCCAGGGCGGCCTCCGCCCGGATGGCGCGCGCCGACGCCGCCACCAAGAACCGCGCCCTGAAGGCGCTGGCGCGGCGCCTGCGCGAGGCCGGTCCGGCGCTGGCCGCGGAAAACGCCAAGGACCTGGCGCGCGCCGAGGCCGCCGGCCTGGCCGCGCCGCTGGTGGACCGCCTGCGCCTCACGCCCAAGGTGATCGAGACCGTGGCCCAGGGCTGCGAGCAACTGGCCGCCATGCCCGAGCTGATCGGCGGGATCAGCGGCCTGAAGCAGCAGCCCAGCGGCATCCGCGTGGGCCAGATGCGCGTGCCGCTGGGCGTCTTCGGCATGATCTTCGAGAGCCGCCCCAACGTCACCATCGAGGCCGCCAGCCTGTCGATCA
The DNA here is from genome assembly GCF_016428875.1 of Xylophilus sp. ASV27. GTDB lineage: Bacteria > Pseudomonadota > Gammaproteobacteria > Burkholderiales > Burkholderiaceae_C > Xylophilus. The sequence goes on along the minus strand of NZ_JAELTO010000044.1, from coordinate 11,444 downwards.
AGAGCGGCAACGCCTGCATCCTGCGCGGCGGCTCCGAAGCCATCGACTCCAACAAGGCGCTGGCCCGGCTGGTGCAGCAGGCGCTCGAAGAGGCCGGGCTGCCGGCCGACGCGGTGCAGATGGTGGGCACCACCGACCGCGAGGCCGTGGGCCAGCTCATCGCCATGCCGGCCTACGTGGACCTCATCATCCCGCGCGGCGGCAAGGGCCTGATCGAGCGCATCAGCCGCGAGGCCCGGGTGCCGGTCATCAAGCATCTGGACGGCAACTGCCACACCTATGTGGACGACCCCTGCGACATCGCCATGGCGGTCAGGGTGGCCGACAACGCCAAGACGCAGAAGTACAGCCCCTGCAATGCGAGCGAAGGCCTGCTGGTGGCGCGCGGCGTGGCCGCGGAGTTCCTGCCGCGCATCGGCGCGGTGTTTGCGCACAAGGGCGTGGAGATGCGCTGCGACGCCGAGTCGCGCGCCCTGCTCGCGGCGGTGCCGGGCGCGCGCCTGGCCGACGCCACCGAGGCCGACTGGTCCGAGGAATACCTGGCGCCGATCATCAGCATCAAGGTGGTGGCCGGCGTGGACGAGGCGATCGCGCACATCAACCGCTATTCGTCCCACCACACCGACGCCATCCTCACGCGCGACCACCTGCATGCCCAGCGCTTCCTGCGCGAGGTCGATTCGGCCAGCGTCATGGTCAATGCGAGCACCCGCTTCGCCGACGGCTTCGAGTACGGGCTGGGCGCGGAGATCGGCATCAGCACCGACAAGTTCCACGCCCGCGGCCCGGTCGGGCTGGAGGGGCTGACCTCGCTCAAGTGGGTGGTGCTGGGCGAGGGCGAGATCCGGGGCTGACACGCCCCAGGCGGCGGCGCAGAGCCGTGCCCAAGCCCGACAGCCTCCTAGTCTTACTGTGTCAAAACCGTAGCCTAGCATTGACCCTCATGCAGCACGGACATCGAGGCAGTGTTTTGAGCAAAGCTGCGGCGATACGCAGCCGCAAGCTCGTGATGGACGATGGGACGTGGCGCTGCGTGCGCGGGCCTGCTTCGAAGCTTGCAATGCGTAGGTAGGGCAGGTTCTTGGCCTCGTGCAGCGTTTTTTGTCTGCTCTCTCGGGATGGCGCAGTTGCTGCTCCATCAGCAAGCCGTAGGCGGCGATGCTCAGGCTGGCGTGGGTGGTGGAACCACCGCCGGCCCCGGCCTTCGTAGTGCCCCAGGCCCAGTTCCTGCTTGGGCTCCTGGTAGTCGCGCTCGATGCGCCAGCGCATCTTGGCCTCATGGACCAAGCGCCCGAGCGGCCCTCCTCACTGAGCGTGCTCAGCCAGTACTTCATGGGCTCCTTGTGGCCTTTTGGCCACTCGATGAGCAGCCATTCCGGGTCTCGCTGCCGGGTGCGCTGGTGCTCGCGGTGGGCCGCCAGCACGCGCACGCGGGCAAAGCGCGCGCGCAGGGTGAGGTTCGTGCCTTCTCGCCATTCGATGCTGTGCCATTGCTCGGCAGGCAGCTCGGCTGCGATGTCCTTGACCGACAGGGGCTGCTCGTGCCGGGCATGGCCCAGGCGCAGCCGGGTGGGCACGTTGCCCCGGCTGCTGTACGGCTTGGGCGGCAGCGGTGCATGCCCGGGGGCCACACCGCCACGGCGCTGGTGATGCCCACCACGTAGGGCAGGTCCAGCGCACTCAGGCGTTCCCGGAACGCCGTGTCCACGCCATGGCCGGTATCGGCCAGGACGCAGTGCCTGGGGGCGCCTTGGGCCATGAGGTGCTCGATCTGGGCCGGGGCGATCTAGGGCTTGGTGGCAAACCGCAGGTCCTGGGGCACGCCCGCCTTCTGGCGCCGCACCGGGTCCTCGGCCCATTCCTCGGGCAGGTACAACTGCCAAGGCCACGGGCAGGCTGCCCCCTGGCAGGCTAGAGCGTGTTATGAACTTGCCCCAGCGCTCAAGGCGTACAACGCCTTTGGCAGCATGAGGATCACGAAGATCAGGAAATGCAATCCGGCGAGCACTTCGGGCAATCTTTCGTAGTCGCGGCTGAGCCTTCTGAAGCGCGCCAGCCAGCCAAAGCTGCGCTCGACCCCTCAGCGCCTGCGCAGCAGCACGAAGCCCTTTTGGGCCTCGGGCAGCTTGACGATCTGCAGGTCAATGCCGTGCTCGCTGGCCTGCCGGTTGGGCTCTTCGCCCGTGTAGCCCTGGTCGGCCCAGGCCAGCTTCACCATCTCGCCCGTCGCTTCCTGCACGGCCTCGCACAACTGCGCCACTTGCGCCCGCTCTTGTTCATTGGCTGGCGTGACATGCACGGCCAGCAGGTGCCCCAGCGTATCGACGGCCATGTGCACCTTCGAGCCGTTGCGCCGCTTGTAGCCATCGTAGCCCGCACGCGCGCCACTCTCGCAGCTCGATTGCAAGGTGCGCCCATCCAAGACTGCCGCACTGGGCTGGCCCTGACGGCCTTGCGCCACGCGGATGACGGAGCGCAGGTCGCTGACCATGGCCTCGAAGCATCCCGCTTGCAGCCAGCGGCGTGTTTGCTGATAGACAGCTTCCCAGGGCGGGAAGTCGCCAGGCAGCATGCGCCAGGGAGCACCTGCACGGGCCATCCAGCGCAAGGCATTGAACACTTCACGCAGATCGTGTTGGCGTTGCGCTGCCTTCTCGTCGATCAGCGCCAGGTACGGCGCCGCGAAGCTCCACTCCTCATCCGTGACATCCGTCGGGTACTGCTTGCGCCTTGCCATGCGGCGAATCTACTCCAGGCGTTATCAAGTTGATAATACGCTCTAGAAACTGAACTTCGTCCAGTTGCTTTCGACGCGCGAGCCGCCGGGATTGGTAACGTAGAAGTAGCCGTTGTCCACACCCATGTAGGTGCTGGCCTCTTGCGAATTGACCGTGACCGACGCCCGGAATGGCCCGGTGAGGGTCTGGCCTGCGGCATAGGTGGAGAACGACAGCAGGGCGGTTTGGTAGCTGTTGCCGCTCTGTGCCCAGTTGCGTCCCGCGACCGTGCTCCATGTGGGGGTGCCGTCCGCGCGGTAATAGAAGTAGGCGGCGAAGATGACGTCCTTCTGCCGCTCGACGAAGATGCCGGTCCCGCTGCCGTTCGGATTCCAGTACCAGCCGGGGATCGCATTTCCCGGGTAGCTCGGTTTGGCGTCCAGGCCGCCGGCATTGAATTCGAAGCGCTGCAGGTGGCGTACCGTGCCGCCGATCTGCACGTCCAGCGTCGGCCGGTCGCCCGAGCCGAAGCTGAGCACCGCGTCCTGCACCCGGCGGACATTGCGTGAGGGCTTGTAGGCGCCGGTCAGGGTCTGGCCGCCTGCATATTCGTCGAAGCCCACGCACCAGGAGGCGGGTGCCGACGTGCAAGGCGCGCCGTTGCCGACCACCCAGGTGGGCTGCCCGTCATCGCGGTACACAAAGGCGGCGACAAAGCCGCGCCCATTAGCGATCTCGACGGCCCATCCCGTGCCGCTGGCCGCCGGATCCCAATACCAGCCGCTCAGACGGCTGTCGGGATCGATCAGGTTGGCGACGTACGGTGAGGTGCTGTTGAAGGTGCGCACTGCGTCATCGGTCGGCGTGCCGCAGGCCTGCCCGGCGCAGGCGCGCAGGCTGGGATTCGAAAAGTACGGCAGCCGCGGGCTGAGGTAGCTCATGATGTCGCCAAACACGCCGGGGATGCCGTAGCCATAGCTGTAGCTGTAGGCGCCCGGTGACGACGAATTGGCGCGGTCATGCGCCGAACCCATAATGTGCCCGGTCTCGTGCGCCAGGGTCAGGTCCGAGCAGGTGGCCCGGTCCTGCGCGCGCACCCCGCGCGAAAGGGTGATCGAGGTGGGGCCGGCGAGGGTGTACCGGCCGGAATTGAATTGGCCGACCGGTGCCAGGCCGCAGGTGCTGCCCTTGCTCGCGCTCAAGGCCGTGACCGCCACCGTGATATCGGCGCCGAGCGCGCGCTGCGCGGGCCATGCCGTGGCGAACGCGCCCGAACCGTCGAGGAGTTGGTCGAGGATGGTGTCGTGGCTGAAATTGGCGAGGTCCTGGCTGGAGCGTTGATAGCCCACCAGCCGGATCCTCACATAGGCGCCGCTGTTGGCCAGCGCGGTATTCGCCGCCGAGACCAGGCCGCCGACGTCGGCTAGTTCGTTCGCCGCGCTGCCCATCAGCGCCTGGTAGCTGAGGTCTCCCACGATCATCATGTCGAGAGTGGCGAGCGCTTGGTCGCTGGCCGTGGCGTAAGACTTCAGCGAGCCGCCCAGCGCCGCATCGGTATCGCCCAGCATCCTGCTCTTGTAGGGAGGCGATGGCTTCTCCGGCGGGTGCGGCGGCAGCGTGGTGATGCCCGCAGCCTCCTCGTTCTGGATCGTCGTGCCCTCTTGCGTGCTGCGGATCTGCCACTGTTGCGACCCCAGGGTCACCGATCCGCTGACGGCGTCACCGCTGGCGCTCAGGCGCACCAGCGAATCCGTGCGGCCATCGACGATGCCGGTCAGCACCACGATGCGCCCGATCAGCTCCTCGCGCGACTGCACGCGGACCACGATCCGCCCGGCGTCCGGCAGCGTGAGCTCGAACAGGCTGCCCTCCCGCAATGCCGCGAACGCCGCGGCATCGAGACGCATGCCGTAGCGCCGCCGGTCCTGCGTCTGCCCTGTGCCCAGCGCTTTGGCAGGCAGTTCGGTGTAGGCGAGTGGGGCTGCCAGCGGCGCCGCCGCCGCAGCGGCAGCGCTGGTCTTTGCGGCGCCGACAATGCCGGGCTCTTCCCTGCTGCCCCCGCTGCCCCCGCAGCCCGCCACCCATGCGGCGCTCAGCATCAGCGCCCAGCGTGCACGGCCATCTCTTGAGAAAAGTCTCGGTGTCCGCATATCTTTCCCTCCGACTTGTATCCGACTGATACTAACGGCGCCCGTGCTACGCTGACAATACTGACACTCACCCCGAACGTCCCGCATGGTTCCGCATCTCATCACGGCGCTCACCGGGCCGATTAATGAACTCGAGCAACGCGTCCTCGACTCCATGCCGGCCATCGAGCGCTGGTTCCGCCTCGAATGGATGGAGCACACGCCGCCGTTCTACAGCTCGGTCGATATCCGCAATGCCGGCTTCAAGCTCGCGCCGGTGGACACCAACCTGTTCCCGGGCGGCTGGAACAACCTGACGCCGCAGATGCTGCCGCTGGCGGTGCAGGCGGCCATGGCCGCGATCGAGAAGATCTGCCCCGAGGCGCGCAACCTGCTGGTGATCCCCGAGAACCACACGCGCAACATGTTCTACCTGCAGAACCTGGCGCAACTGGTGCGCATCTTCCACATGGCCGGGCTCAACGTGCGGGTGGGCTCGATCAATCCGGAGATCAAGGAGCCTACCGCGGTGGACCTGCCCAACGGCGACCGCGTCACGCTCGAGCCGGTGATCCGCTCGCAGCGCCGGCTGGGGCTGAAGAACTTCGATCCCTGCACCATCCTGCTGAACAACGACCTGTCGGCCGGCGCCCCCGGCATCCTGGAAGACCTGCACGAGCAGTACCTGCTGCCGCCGCTGCACGCGGGCTGGTCGGTGCGCCGCAAGAGCAATCACTTCCAGAGCTACGAGGAGGTGTCCAAGCGCTTCGGCAAGCTGCTGGGCATCGATCCGTGGCTGATCAACCCGATGTTCGGCAAGTGCGGCCAGGTGGATTTCTCCAACGGCGCGGGCATGGACTGCCTCACCGGCAGCGTCGATGCGCTGCTGGCCCGGATCAAGCGCAAGTACAAGGAGTACGGCATCAACGAGAAGCCGTTCGCCGTCGTCAAGGCCGACAACGGCACCTACGGCATGGGCATCATGACCGTGCGCGACGCCAAGGACCTGGAGGCGCTGAGCCGCAAGTCCCGCAACAAGATGGGCGTCATCAAGGACGGCCAGGCGGTCCGCGACGTGATCATCCAGGAAGGCGTGCTGACCAACGAGCGCATCGGCCAGAGCGTGGCCGAGCCGGTGGTCTACACGATGGACCGCTACGTGGTCGGCGGCTTCTACCGGGTCCATGGCGAGCGCGGCGTGGACGAGAACCTCAACGCCCCCGGGGCCAGCTTCGAGCCGCTGGCGTTCGACGACAGCGCCCATCTGCTGCAGCCCGGGGGCAAGTCGGCGGCCGATGCGCCCAACCGCTTCTACATGTATGGCGTGATCGGCCGGCTGGCGATGCTGGCGGCGAGCTACGAGCTCGAGGCGACCGATCCCGAGGCGGAGGTCTACGACTAGGGCTGTCATCCTTCATTCGCCCCCGCGAAATGAAGGATGGCACGCCCTGGAATCGTTGCGCCGCAACAACCCGGCAGCGCGCCGCCCTGCGCGCCGGCCCTGCCCCCGGGCACAATGGCGGTCCCCCAGCAACCAGGACGGCCTGCTCCGTCGACGCGGCACCGTCTTCGGCCCGTCGCCACGCCCGGGCGGCCGCCGAACCAGCGCCTCGTGTCCGCATCTTCCAAATCGTCCCTGCCGGCACTGACCCTGGGCGCCATCGGCGTCGTCTACGGCGACATCGGCACCAGCGTGCTGTATGCCGTCAAGGAGGTGTTCCACACCGGGCACGTGCCGTTCACCCAGGACAACATCTACGGCGTGCTGTCGATGTTCTTCTGGACGCTGGTCATCATCGTCTCGCTCAAGTACGTGGTGCTGGTGCTGCGGGCCGACAACAACGGCGAAGGCGGCCTGGTGGCCATGCTGGCCCTGGCCTCGCAGGCCGTGAAGGACAAGCCGCGCCTGCGCCAGGTGCTGCTGGTGGTGGGCATCTTCGGCACCTCGCTGTTCTATGGCGACGGCGTCATCACGCCGGCCATCTCGGTGCTGTCGGCAGTGGAGGGCCTGGAGGTGGTGTCGCCGGAATTCCGCCACTACGTGATCCCGCTGACGCTGGTGGTGCTGTTCCTGCTGTTCGTGGTGCAGAAGCGCGGCACCGGCGGCATCGGCAGGTTCTTCGGGCCGATCACCCTCCTCTGGTTCATCGTGATCGCGGTCCTGGGCGTGATGCACATCGCCGGCCATCCCGAGATCCTGAAGGCGCTCAGCCCCTACTACGCGCTGCTCTTCATCTGGCACGAGCCGCTGATCACCTTCATCATCCTGGGCGCGATGGTGCTGTGCGTGACCGGCGCCGAGGCGCTCTATGCCGACCTGGGCCACTTCGGCAAGCGCCCGATCCGCCTGGCCTGGTTCAGCGTGGTGATGCCTGCGCTCACGCTCAACTACTTCGGCCAGGGCGCGCTGCTGCTGGCCGACCCGGCCGCGGTGCAGAACCCGTTCTTCCGCATGGCGCCGGAATGGGCGCTGATCCCGCTGGTGCTGCTGGCGACCATGGCCACGGTGATCGCTTCGCAGGCGCTGATCTCGGGCGCCTTCAGCATCACCAAGCAGGTGATACAGCTGGGCTACCTGCCGCGCCTGAACATCCAGCACACCAGCGTGCGCGAGGCCGGGCAGATCTACATCCCCTTCGTCAACTGGGGGCTGTTCGTGGCCATCGTGCTGGCGGTCGTGACGTTCCGCTCCTCCAGCAACCTGGCCGCGGCCTACGGCATCGCCGTGACGCTGGACATGCTGATCACCACCATCCTCACCTTCTTCGTGATCCGCTACGGCTGGAGGTACCCGCTGCCGCTGTGCATCGCCGCCACCGGGGCGTTCTTCGTCATCGACTTCGCCTTCTTCAGCTCCAACCTGCTCAAGCTGTTCGCCGGCGGCTGGTTCCCGCTGCTGATCGGCGGCGGCGTGTTCACGCTGATGATGACCTGGAAGCGCGGCCGTGAACTGCTCAACGAGAAGATGCGCGCCGACGCCATCGACCTGCCCGGCTTCCTCGATGCGGTCTTCGTCAGCCCGCCCACCCGCGTCGACGGCACGGCGGTGTTCCTCACCGCCGAGCGCGGTGCCGTGCCCAATGCGCTGCTGCACAACCTCAAGCACAACAAGGTGCTGCACGCGCAGAACCTGTTCGTCACGGTGCGCAACCACGAGAAGCCCTGGATCGGCCTGGACCGCCGCCTCGAGGTCGAGCCGCTCGGCCACGATTGCTGGCAGGTGGTGGTGCACTACGGCTTCAAGAACGACCCGGACCTGCCGCAGGCGCTGGCGCAGTTGCGCGGACGCGGCTGCGACATGGATCCGATGATCGTCAGCTACTTCCTCTCGCGCGACACGGTCATTCCCACCATGGGCCGCGGCATGGCGCCATGGCGCGAGAAGCTGTTTGCCCAGATGCACCGCAACGCCAGCGGTGTCGCCGACTTCCTGCACCTGCCCAACAACGCGGTGGTCGAGCTGGGATCGAAGATCGAAATCTGATTGCTATCAAATAGATAGCTTGTAGCCCATATAAAACCTGGGCTACAAGCACTTTTCTTCAATATTTCACCGGCCGGGCGCCGCCCCGCACAATCGCGGCTCGTGCAGGAGGAAGGAAGCGCCATGCGGTTTTTCAAGGATCTGAGTGTGCCGGCGGTATCCGCCGGCTTCGTCGCGGTGCTCGTGGGGTTCACCAGCTCGGTGGCGATCGTGTTCCAGGCGGCGCGCGCGTTCGGCGCAGGCCCGGAGGTGATCGCCTCCTGGGTCTGGGCGCTCGGCCTGGGCATGGGCCTGTGCTCGGCCCTGCCTTCGCTGTGGTGGCGCAAGCCGGTGATGGTGGCCTGGAGCACGCCCGGCGCGGCGGTGCTGGCCACCGCGGGCGTGGGCTTCAGCCTGGGCGAGGCGGTCGGCGCCTTCATGGCGTGCGCCGCCCTCATCACGCTGGCGGGCGCCACCGGCTGGTTCGAGCGGGTCATGAACCGCATTCCCATGACGCTGGCCTCGGCGCTGCTGGCCGGCGTGCTGGCCCGCTTCGGACTGCAGGCCTTCACCGCGGCCCAGACCGCGCTGCCGCTGGTGCTGGTGATGCTGCTGACCTACCTGCTGGGCCGGCGCTTCCTGCCGCGCTACGCGGTGCCGCTCACCTTGCTGGCGGCCGTGGCGTTCGCGGCCGCGCGCGGCCAGATCGCGCTGTCGGGCCTGCACTTCGCCCTGGCGCGGCCGGTCTTCATCGCGCCCGTCTTCGGCTGGCAGGCGGTCGTGAGCCTGGCGCTGCCCCTGTTCGTGGTCACCATGGCCTCGCAGAACCTGCCCGGCGTCGCGGCCATCCGCGCAGCGGGCTACAGCCTGCCCATCTCGCGCACCATCACCATCACCGGGCTCGCCACCCTGGTACTGGCGCCATTTGGCGCCTTCGCCCTGAACCTGAGCGCCATCACCGCCGCCATCTGCATGGGCCGCGAGGCGCACCCCGACCCGGAGCGCCGCTACACCGCCGCCGTCTGCTGCGGCCTCTTCTACATCGCCCTGGGCATCTTCGGCGGCGCCGTGGCCGGACTGCTCACCGCCTTCCCGGCGGAACTGGTCGCCGCCATCGCCGGACTGGCGCTGCTGGGCACCATTGCTGCCGGCCTGCAATCGGCCCTGCACGACGAGCGCTACCGCGAAGCCGCGATCATCACGTTCCTGGTCACGCTCAGCGGCGTCGCAATAGCCGGCATCGGCTCGGCCTTTTGGGGCGTGGTCGCCGGCGTCCTGGCGCTGCTCGTACAACAATACCGGGCCCGGCCGGCCGTTTGAGCGCAGGCCCTCCTCCTTGATTCGCCGCCATGCACATCCTCTTCATCGCCGACCCGCCCGAATCCTTCAAGATCTACAAGGACACCACGTTCGCGATGATGCGCGAGCTGCAGCGGCGCGGCCACACCCTGGCCGTCTGCGGGCCGCAGGACCTCGTCTGGCGCAGCGGGGGCCTCGTGACGGCGGCGGTACGGACGGTGCGGCTCACCGGCGATCCGGTGCAGTGGTTCAGCGCCGAAGCCGTGGCGCAGCCCCAGGCGCTGAAGGACTTCGGCGCCGTCCTCATGCGCAAGGACCCGCCCTTCGACTCCGAATACTTCTACGCCACCCACCTGCTGGAGCAGGCCGAACGCGAAGGCGCGCGCGTCTTCAACAAGCCGCGCGCGCTGCGCGACCACCCCGAGAAGCTCGCCATCATGGAGTGCCCGCAGTTCATCGGCCCCACGCTGGTGAGCCGCAGCGCCGAGGCCATCCGCGCCTTCCATGCCGAGCACCGCGACATCATCCTCAAGCCGCTCGACGGCATGGGCGGCATGGGCATCTTCCGCGTCAAGGACGACGGCCTGAACCTCGGCTCCATCATCGAGACCCTGAACCGCGATGGCGCACAAACCGTCATGGTCCAGAAATTCCTTCCGGCCATCGCCGAGGGCGACAAGCGCATCCTGATCATCGGCGGCCAACCCGCGCCGTATTGCCTCGCCCGCATTCCCCAGGGCGGCGAAGTGCGCGGCAACCTTGCCGCCGGCGGCAAGGGCGAGGCCCGGCCCCTCGCCACAAGAGACCGCGAAATCGCAGAAGCACTCGGCCCGGCCCTGTTCGCCCGTGGGCTGCTGCTGGTCGGCCTGGACGTCATCGGCGAGCACGTCACCGAGATCAATGTCACCAGTCCCACCTGCTTCCAGGAGATCCAGCAACAGAAGGGCTTCGACGTGGCCGCCATGTTTGCCGACGCGCTGGAAGCGGCCCTCACCAGGAGCTGAGAAGTTTTTTCCAGCAAGTGTTGATGAGGCCGAACGGCCCGTGCTATAGTCGAGGGCTTCACTACCGAGAGCGGCCTCTGAGAGGTCTTGCGGTGGCGGGGTAGGTGGGGAGTTGAATTGTCGGCTGGTTGGTTCTGAAGAAATTTGGGATGAATCTAGCGGTTCTGCGAAAAGCGGTATATAATTCGAGGCTCTACTAAAAACGACGCGAAGCGAGAAGTGCTGCTGCAAGGCGCTGCTGATCGAAGCGAGTCAAAAGTATAAGAAAAAAGTTTGACGGTACTTAAAAAACCGTGCTAGAATTCAAGGCTTCGCTGATCGTAGCGAAGACAAGAAAACAAAGCAAAACGCGCAAGTGTTTTGACAAGTTTTCAGGATCATTAAAAACATACAGCCGATAAGCGTGGGCGTTTGAAGGTGACTGCCAAGTTCTTCGGAACAAAGTCGCAAGACTTTTAAACGCTCATGAGAATGGAAGTGAAGTTCACTTCAATTTCTTTTTTATGAGTTGCCTCGCAAGAGGCGAAAAAATCAAGATCGAACTGTAGAGTTTGATCCTGGCTCAGATTGAACGCTGGCGGCATGCCTTACACATGCAAGTCGAACGGTAACAGGTCTTCGGATGCTGACGAGTGGCGAACGGGTGAGTAATACATCGGAACGTGCCCGATCGTGGGGGATAACGCAGCGAAAGCTGTGCTAATACCGCATACGATCTACGGATGAAAGCAGGGGATCGCAAGACCTTGCGCGGACGGAGCGGCCGATGGCAGATTAGGTAGTTGGTGGGGTAAAGGCTCACCAAGCCGACGATCTGTAGCTGGTCTGAGAG
>NZ_JAELTO010000043.1 GCF_016428875.1 Xylophilus sp. ASV27 | reverse complement strand
CCCCCCCCCCCCCCCCCCCCCCCCCCCCCCCCCCCCCCCCCCCCCCCCCCCCTTTTAGATGTGTATAAGAGACAGCGTTTGCACGGCAACGCGGCTATTTGCCGGTTGCTGCCGTTGCCGGCGCCGGCATGGGTGCCAGGGCCGCAGCGGCTACCGTGCTCTTTCTCGGCCCTTCGAGCCAATTGAAGCGGTCGGTGCTGAGCAGGATGAAATGAATCACCAGCGCCAGCACGAACAGGAACGTGAACAGGGCGACCAGCGTCCTGCGCGGGTCGAACAGCATCCAGATTCGCCACATGTCGTATCTCCTCTAGGCATTCAAGCTGATGGACACCGCCGCGAGCGCGACATCCTTGGCGTCGTTGAAGATCGCCGCATAGCCGCCGGCGCCCGGAAGCCAGGGCCTCCATTGCCATGCCAGGAAATGGGCGACGACTGCAATCAACGTGAAGATGATGAAGCTCGTCATGAAGATGCCGTGAAACTCTTTGGCTTCCTGCTCGGTCAGACCGGACAGTGAGCCCTCTCTCTCTTTTGGAACCATGGTATTTACTCCGTATCGGCCTGATGGCCACACACCGCGCACTTCCCCCGCGGCGGGGATTGAAGCGGCCAACGGGCCGCCGCAACTTCTGCGGCGGACCAGCCGGGCCGCCAGGTTCTTCATAGGAAGTCAGCGGGTGGCTCATGCCGGCTCCCCCTCGCGCATGGCGTCGCGTGAACGTGCGACGCGCGCGGCGGTGATGCGGTCTTCGCCGGCGCGCCGCGCGTCGCGCTCGACGCGGTCGCGCAGCCGCTTGGCCGCCGATATCTGCACCAGCACCGGCTGCGCCTCGACGAACTCGTCGAGCAGTTGCCGGGCGTCGTCGTTCCACGGGCTGTCGGGCTGCGCGTCGAGCCGCGCGGGCGTCGGCTCCACGCGGTCCAGATCCGTGCCCAGCGGCAGGATGTGGAACAGCGCATCGAACAGCGCGTTGCAGAACTCCTGAATGATGAAAGTGGCGCCGGCATAGCCCATGAAGGGCGTGCCCGTGTGGCGCCGGATGATCGGCAGCGGGAACGAGGCGGGTATGAAGGTCGACTTCATCATCCCGCCGCCACCGGCCTCGGCCAGGTAGATGCGTTCGTTGTAGCTGCCGTAGAGCACCAGCGGTGTTTTCTCATGCACCAGCCGCCGCACCTCGGCGTTGTCGGTCTTGGCGCCCGCCACGCGAGCCACCGCGAAGTGGCAGGGCAGCCCCATCTCGTCCTCGAGGAAGTGGCGGATGCCGCGCGTGTAGGTCTCGTTGGCCACCACGCCGAAGCTGGCGGTGCCGAAGAAGTCCTGCGTGACCGAGCGCCACAGGTCCCAGATGGGCTTGATGGTGCTGTGCTTCTCGCGTTCGATGAAGGGCTCCGGGTCGATCCCCAGCAGCGCGCCGAGCGAGCGCAGGAACTTCGTCGTGCTGTGCAGCCCGATGGGCGCCTGCAGATAGGGGCGCTCCAGCGCCTCGCACAGCATGCGGCCGAACTCGCGGTACATGCAGATGTTCACGTCGGCCTCGACCAGCCGCGACACGTCGGCCAGATGGCTGCCGAGCGGGAACACCATGTTCACCTCGGCGCCGATGCCCTGCACCAGTCGGCGCACCTCGGCCAGGTCGCTCGGGCAATTGAAAGCGCCATAGCTCGGACCGATGATGTTCACGCGCGGCTTCTCGCCGGCAGGACGCTCGGCGAACGGCTTGCGCGCCGGGACCTTCTTGAGCCCGTACTCCGACCAGAGCCAGAACATCGCGCGGTTGGCGCATTGCCACTGGTCCTCGTCGATCGTGCGCGGCAGGAAACGCTGCAGGCCCGTGCCCTCGGGCGTGACGCCGCCGCCGATCATCTCGGCAATGGAGCCGGTGACCACGACGGAAGGCAGGTCCGGGTCGAGCGCGGCGTGCGCGCGGCGCATCGAGCCCTCGGTGCCCTCGCGGCCCAACTGTTCCTCGGCCAGGCCGGTGACGACGATGGGCAGTTCGTGCGGCGGCAGCGCGTCGGTGTAGTGCAGCACGGAGGTGACCGGCAGGTTCTCGCAGCCCACCGGGCCGTCGATCACCACCTGCAGCCCCTTGATGGCGGTGAACACGTACACCGCCCCCCAGTAGCCGCCCGCACGATCATGGTCAAGCACTAGCATGGCATCGACCCCTTCCGGAAACACCGCGGAACCGGCTTTGCCGGGCCGCTGGTGCTGCCCCCGGCAAGGGGGAAGGCGAAGCGACACCAAGTGCGCGAGGACTGGGGGAGCTTCATATCATCTCCTCGGCCTTGCGCTTCTTGACCAGCTTGAGCATCTGGCGGCGCTGCTCGGCCTTGAAATCCGCGCGTTCCTGCGGCACGCCCTGGGCTGCTTCCCAGACGCCGGTGGCGTGGCCGGTGCCGGTGCTGCCGAAGAACTCGCTCATCGCGTCGAAGCGCGCCTTGTTGCCGATGGCGGCATTGATCACGGTGCCGAGCGACCCGGCGCCAGCCGGCCCCATCAGCGGCCGTGCGGAAATCAGGTTGGTGAAGTACAGCGCCGGGGTGCGCAGTTCCTTGGCGGCCTGCACCACCGGCGTGGTGCCGATGGCCAGATCGGGCTTCCATTCGTGCAGCGCGGCGAGGTCCTGCTCGAGCGAGGCACGGAACTGCACGTGCACGCCCTTGGCTTCGAGCCACTGGCGGTCGGCGTCGCTCCAGGGCATGCGCGGGCAGGCGGTGCCGACGTAGCGCAGGTCGGCGCCGCTTTCGACCAGCAGGCGGCCGACGAGCAGTTCCGAGCCTTCATAGCCCGAGAGCGTGATGCGGCCCTTGACGGGCAGCTTGGCCAGCGCGCCCCGGATGGCCGGCAGCATGAAATTCTTGACCGCGTCGATCTGCGCCTGCGGCACGTTGGCCGCCTGGCCCACCGCCTGCAGCCAGGCTTCGGTGCCGTCATGACCGACCGGCGCAGAGCCGACGATGGCGCGGCCGGCCGCCTCGAATTCGCGGATGCTCGCGGTGTAGAAGGGGTGGATCGCCGCCACGGCCGCGCAGTCGAGCGCCGCGTACAGCTCGCGCCACTCGCGCGTGGGCACCACCGGCCCCGCGGCCAGGCCCATGGGCTCCAGCATGCGGCCGATGATCACCGGATCGGCCGGGAAGATCTCGCCCAGCAGCGTGATGGTGGGCTTGTCACTGCGCCCGGTACGCGGCGCCTGCACCGGGCCGGCCTGCACCTCGGCGCGCGCGTACCGGAGCATGGCGCCGGCCAGCACGTCCTTGGCCTCGGCATGCGTCGGCACGCCAAAGCCCGGCACGTCGATGCCGATGATGCGCACGCCGTTGATCTCCTTCGGCAGGATCTGCAGCGGCACGCCGCTGGCGGTGGGCACGCACAGGTTGATGATGACGATGGCGTCGTACTTGGCCGGATCGGCCTCCTGGTGGACCGACTCGCGGATGTCCTCGAACAGCTTGCCGGTGACCAGCGATTCGCTGTTGAACGGCACATAGCCCACGCTGCGCCGGGCGCCGTAGAAGTGGGAGGTGAAGGTGAGGCCGTACACGCAGCAGGCCGATCCGGAGAGGATGGTCGCCGTGCGGCGCATGCGCAGGCCCACGCGCAGCGCGCCGAATGCGGGGCACATGCTCTGCGGCTGATCGTGCGGGCCGGCAGTGGCGTCCTTCGGGTAGTCCTGCGCGTACCGCGCGAGCACCTCCGACTTGCCGGCCGACTTCGCGGCCGCCAGCATGGCCTCGCCGCCGGAGTGGCAGCCCATGCCGTCGCCTTCGAGTGCGGTCGGCACCTTGACGGGAACGATGGGGATGACGGCGCTCATGGCGTGTGGGCTCAGACTTCGTCGTAGACGACTTCGAGCGTTTCCTTCTTCGATTCGCTCTTGCCGCACATGTCGAACTGCGTCGCCGGCTCCAGCACCACGTCGCGGCCCACCGAGGCTGCCGAGAACAGGCCGAGCAGGCCGTCCTGCGTCATGGGCCTGGGGCGCATGGGCGCGGAGTTGCCGACGTTCTCGGCCAGCTCCGCGAACATCGGGCCCCAGGGGGATTCGGGGCGGCCGATGATTTCGTAGCTGGCGCTCTTGCGGCGGATGTCGTCGTCGGCCGGGATGACGGAGAGCACCGGGATGCCGACCTGCTCGGCGAAAGCCTTGGCCTCGCCGGTGCCGTCGTCGCGGTTGATCACCATGCCAGCCACGCCGACGTTGCCGCCGAGCTTGCGGAAGTACTCCACGGCCGAGCAGACGTTGTTGGCGACGTAGAGCGACTGCAGGTCGTTGCTGGCCACCACGATCACCTTCTGGCACATGTCGCGCGCGATCGGCAGGCCGAAGCCGCCGCAGACCACGTCGCCCAGGAAGTCGAGCAGCACGTAGTCGAAGCCCCACTCGTGGAAGCCCAGCTTCTCCAGCAGCTCGAAGCCGTGGATGATGCCGCGTCCGCCGCAGCCGCGGCCGACCTCGGGGCCGCCGAGCTCCATGGCGTACACGCCGTCGCGCTTGAAGCACACGTCGCCGATGGCCACGGCCTCGCCGGCGAGTTTCTTCTTGCTGCTGGTCTCGATGATGGTCGGGCAGGCGCGGCCGCCGAACAGAAGGCTGGTGGTGTCGCTCTTGGGATCGCAGCCGATCAGCAGCACCTTCTTGCCCTGCTGCGCCATCATGTAGCTGAGGTTGGCGAGCGTGAAGCTCTTGCCGATCCCGCCCTTGCCGTAGATGGCGATGATCTGCGTGTCCTTGGTGGCGGGCGCGGTGCTTACCGCGTCGGGTTCGATCGCGGCCTCGGCGCGCAGGGCCTGCTGCTGCATGAAGCGCACCGGAGTTCCCTCGGCGATGACGTGGGTGGATGTCATTTGCAGCTTCTCCAGTCGAGCACCATCTTCAGGCAGGCGGGATCGCCGAATGCGGTGCGGAACGCGCTGTCGGCCTCGGTGGCCTGCGCGCGGTGGGTGATGAGCCCGTCCAGCGACAGCCGGCCCGACTGCATCAGCGAACGCACCGCGGCCAGGTCCTGCGGCTGCCATTGCGCCGCGATGCGGATGCGGGCCTCGCGCATGAAGGCCGGCGCGAAGGTGAAGGACAGCAGCTCGTCGTAGAAGCCCGCCAGCACGATCTCGCCGCCCGGGGCGAGCCGGCCGATGAGCGTGTCGAGCAAGGAGGCGTCGCCGCTCACGTCGCAGATGCTGCGGTAATCGCGGCGCGTGTCGGCGGCGGGGTCGCACACCTGGTAGCCCTGGCCGCCTTCGCGCCGCAGCGCGTTGGTCTCCCAGACCACCGGCGCGGCGCCCAGGGCAACCGCAATGCGCGCCACCATGCGGCCGAGCACGCCGTGGCCGATGATCAGATCGGGCTGCGCGCCGCCGCCGGCCGAGCTCACGTGATGGGCGGTGGCCGCCAGTGCCAGCAGCACGCCCTGTTCGGCGGACGCGTCGTCGCCGGCCTCGAAGGCCAGGGTGCGCGCACCCGGCAGCACCACGGTCGATGCGGCGCCGCCGAACAGGCCGCGCACCTCGCCAAAGCACTTGGCGCCCGGCACGAAGACGCGCTTGCCGACGGTGCCGCCCGAATCGCGGCCCGCGCTGCGCACCACGCCAACCGACTCATAGCCCGGCACCAGCGGATAGCCCATGCCCGGGAAGTGCGGCATGCGGCCGGACCACAGCAGCCGCTCGGTGCCGGTGCTGATGCCGCTCCATTCGATGTCGACCACCACGTCCTGCTCCGTCGGCTCGTCCAGGGCCAGGTGGGTCAATGCCAGTTCGCGGGGCCCTTGGAGGACCACGGCCAGCGTTTTCATCGGGAATGCAGCGTGTGTCATTTTTCTAAGACTACATCAAGTGTCTAGTTTGCATTACACATCCAGAACCCGTCATGACGCAAGCCCTGTTCGCGCCACGATGAGCCCGACCTGCAGCGGCATGCGCGTCGGCACCTGCCGCACCTCCTGGAAACCGGCCGAGTGCAGCATGGCCTGCAGCGTCGCCGCGCTGCGTGGCTTGCCCTTTCCCATGGCGAGCAGGTAGAAGCCGAAATAGGCGTCCCCCATGGATTCGGCGCCCGGCGTATGCGCCATGGGCTCCGCCAGCAGCAGGGTGCCGCCCGGCGACAGCGCCTGCCTCACCGCATCGAGGATGCGCATCGCCGCCGCATCGTCGTGGTCGTGAATCACGCGCACCAGCGTGGCGATGTCCGCGCCCTTTGGCAGCGGATCCGTGAGGAAGCTGCCGCCTTCGATCCGCAGCCGTGCACCGAGGCCGGCCGCCGCGCAGCGCGCGCGTGCGCGTTCGGCCACCGCCGGCAGGTCGAACAGCATCAGCCGCAGCGAGGGCGCACGCGCCGCCGCGCTGATGAGGAAAGCACCCTCGCCGCCGCCGACGTCGAGCAGGCATCGATGGCCGTGCAGCGCATAGGCGTCGAGGATCTCGTCGCAGACCAGCGGCTGCGAGGCGGCCATCAAGGCCGAATACTCCGCCACGCTGTCACCCGAGAGACCGTCCGGCCGCGCCGCGCCCGCATAGGGCCAGTAGCCCGCCAATGCCGCGCTGCGCGCCTGGCCGCGCAGCAGCGCCACCGGATCGGCCAGATCGGCATAGAGCGCGCGGTGGTGTTCCACCATGGCGGCGATGGCGGTGTTGCCGACCATCGGCGCGCCCAGTTCGCCGAGCCCGAAGCGCCCGCCGCTGCGCGCTTCGACCAGGCGCAGCGCCACCGCCGCGGCCAGCAGGCGCTCGGCCGACTCGGCCGGCAGGTCCAGCCTTTGCGCGATGTCGTTCAACGCCAGCGGCCCTTGCGACAGAAGGTCGAACAGCCGCAGTTGCACGCAGGCCAGCAGCACCTGCGAGTAGACGAAGCCGGCCACCAGGTCGAACAGCGCGCCGGCACGCCGCTGCGCGATCGGCCGGGTCAGCGGGAAAGCCGCCGCACGCCGCTGGAAGGCGCGGCTGGCCAGCAGGCGGTCGCGCAGCGCCAGCCAGCGCTCGCGCCATGCCGCGCGCCACGAAGGGGGGGCGCTGTGGCGGGCAAGCGGCAGCGACTGCATGGCGCGGGCCTGTGGCGGTGGCGGTGGCGGCGAATCAGGCGGCAGCCGCTGCGGCACGCAGCGATCCGGCCAGCGAATCCTTGGGCACCAGGCGTTCGGCCTCGTGCCGTACCAGGGTGCGCAGTCCCTCCGCCCCCGCACAGTCGGGCACGGCGGCGATGGCGCGCGCCACCAGCTGGTCGAAATATTCGACAGCGCCCTCCAGCCCCAGTTCGGTCGCCGCGCTCGGCCGCAGCAGGGCCATGTCGCGTCCGGCCGGCTTGCCCAGCACGCTCGGGTCGCCGATCACGTCGCGGATGTCGTCGGCGGCCTGGTAGGCCTCGCCCAGCCAGTCGCCAAAGCCGCGCCAGATCTCGGGATCGGCGCCCGCGGCCTGCGCGCCGCCCATGGTCGCGGCGGCGAACAGCGCGCCGGTCTTGGCGCGCTGGTAATCCTGCAGGTTCACGCGCGGCTCCGACTCCCAGGCCTGGCCGGCGACGGCGCCAAAGGGCATGCCCACGCTCTGCGCCACCATGGTGATCAGGGCCGGCAGGCGCTGCGGCGAACGCGCGGCGCCCAAGGTCAGCGTCTGGAAGGCCAGGATGATCAGCGCATCGCCCGCGAGCACGGCCAGCGGCTCGCCATAGGCGTAGTGCACCGAGGCGCGCCCGCGCCGGGTGGGCGAGTTGTCGAAGCAGGGCAGGTCGTCATGCACCAGCGAAGCGCAGTGCAGCAGTTCGACCGCGCTGGCCGCAGCGCTCGACAGTGCCGGATCGTCGTCGCCGCAGGCGGCCGCCACCGCCAGGCACAACTGGGGCCGCACCCGGGCGCCGCCCGGAAACACCGCGTGCCGGATCGCGCCGGCGAGCTTGGCGGGGCACCCCGGCGCCTCCCCCTGCGAGATGGCCATGGCCAGCGAGTGTTCGATGCGTGTGAGCGGCTTCATCATGGGCACCTCGTGAGGTTGTAAGTTTCAATAGTCACATTGAAGTGTCATCTAGAATAGACACATGCATTACCACCGTCAACCGGGCAAGCGATGAAAGCGGATCGCGTCGTCGTCGTCGGCGCCGGCGTCGGCGGCCTCAGCGCGGCGCTGTCACTGGCCGCGCAGGGCCTGGAGGTGCTGGTGCTCGAACGCGCGCCGGCGCCCGGCGGCAAGATGCGCGAGGTCGAGATCGACGGCGTGTCCATGGACGCCGGCCCGACCGTCTTCACCATGCGCTGGGTGTTCGACGAGCTGCTGGCGCAGGCCGGCACCCGGCTGGAAGACCACCTGAGCCTGCAGCGCGCCGAGGTGCTGGCGCGCCATGCCTGGGACGACGGCGCGCGGCTCGACCTGTTCGCCGACGTGGAGCGCAGCGCCGACGCCATCGGCCGCTTCGCCGGCGCCGAGGCGGCGCGGGGCTACCGCGCCTTCTGCGCCCGCTCGCGGCAGATCTACGACACGCTCGAAGCCCCTTTCCTGCGCGGCGCGCGGCCCACGCCGCTGTCGCTGCTCACGCGCACCGGCCTGCGCGGCATGCCGGCGCTGGCCCGCATCTCGCCGTTCGGCAGCATGTGGAAGGAGATCGGCGGCTACTTCCGCGATCCGCGCCTGCAGCAGCTCTTCGGCCGCTACGCCACCTATTGCGGCGCCTCGCCCTGGCTCGCGCCGGCCACGTTGATGCTGGTCGCCCATGTGGAGCAGCAGGGCGTGTGGCTGGTCGAGGGCGGCATGCACCGCGTGGCGCAGATGCTGGCGCGGCTGGCGACAGAGCGCGGCGCCCAGGTGCGGTACGGCGCGGAGGTGGCCGAGATCATGGCCCGCGGCGGCCGTGCCGGCGGCGTGCGGCTGGCCAGCGGCGAGCAGGTCGAGGCCGGCGCGGTGGTCTTCAACGGCGACGTCGCGGCGCTCGGCGGCGGGCTGCTGGGCCCGCAGGGCGCACGGGCGCAGCCGGCCATTGCGCGCTCGGAGCGATCGCTCTCGGCGCTCACCTTCAACCTGCGCGCCGAGGCGAAAGGCTTCGCCCTGCTGCGCCACTCGGTCTTCTTCTCGTCCGACTACGCGGCCGAGTTCGACGACATCCTGCGCCGCGACCGGCTGCCGGCCGAACCGACGGTGTACGTCTGCGCGCAGGACCGCCCGGCCCATGACGCGCCCGCGCCGGCCGGGCCCGAGCGGCTGCTGTGCATCGTCAACGCGCCGCCTTCGGGCGACGTGCGCAACTTCACCCCCGAGGAGATCGACACATGCCAGCAGAGAACCTTCGAACGGCTGTCCCGCTGCGGCCTGCGGCTGGACTTCGGGGCGGCGCAGATGCGGCTGACCACGCCGCATCGATTCGAGCAGTTGTTCCCGGGGACCGGCGGCGCGCTCTACGGCCAGGCCTCGCACGGCTGGGCGGCGAGCTTCTCGCGCCCGGGCTCGCGCAGCCGGCTGCCGGGCCTGTACCTGGCGGGCGGCAGCACGCACCCGGGGCCCGGCGTGCCGATGGCAGCGCTTTCGGGGCGCCTGGCGGCAGCCAGCCTGATGGAAGACCGCGCTTCGACGCCGAGGTCGCGCCCGGCGGCTACGCCTGGTGGTATGTCGATGCGTTGAGCGACGACGGCCGGCACGGCCTGACGCTCATCGGCTTCGTCGGCAGCGTGTTCTCGCCCTACTACGCCTGGGCCCGGCGGCGCCAGGGCGGCGTGGCCGACCCGCTGGACCATTGCGCGCTCAACCTGGCGCTTTACGGCCCGGCGCGCGGCGACGGCCGCTGGGCCATGACCGAGCGCCGCCGCGCCAGCGTGCAGCGCGACGCGACGACGCTGGCCATCGGCCCGAGCCGCATGCGCTGGGACGGCGATGCGCTGGTGGTGGACATCGACGAAACCTGCGCGCCCCTGCCCTCGCGGCTGCGCGGCCAGGTGCGGCTGCATCCGCACGCGCTGGCGCAGCGATCCTTCGCCCTCGACACGGCGGGCCGGCACCGCTGGCGGCCGGTGGCGCCCAGCGCGCGTGTCGAAGTGGCCTTCACGCACCCCGGGCTGCGCTGGCAGGGCGGCGGCTACATGGACTCGAACAGCGGCGAGCGGCCGCTGGAGGCCGACTTCGAGCGCTGGACCTGGTCGCGCAGCGCGCGCGGGCAGGGCCGCTGCGCGGTGCTGTACGACGTGGCGCGCCGCGATGGCAGCACCGCGCTGCTCGCGCTCGACTTCGATGCCCAGGGCCGCGCCACGGGCTTCGATGCGCCGCCAACGGCGGTGTTGCCACGCAGCGGCTGGCGCATGGAGCGCAGCACCCGCTGCGCCACGGGTGCCGCCCCCGCGCTGCGGCGCAGCTTCGAGGACACGCCCTTCTATGCGCGCAGCCTGATCGAGACCACGCTGCAGGGCGAGCGCATGGCCGCCGTGCACGAATGCCTGTCGCTCGCGCGGCTGGACACCCCGTGGTGCCGCGCGATGCTGCCCTTTCGCATGCCGCGCGCGCTGCGCTGAGGACAGGCCGTGCGCTTCTTCAAGTTCCTGCATCTGCTCGGCCTCGCGGGCTTCGCGGGCGGGCTGGCCGCGCAGCTCCTGCTCGGGCGCCTGGACCCGCCCGCGGCCCACGCCGCCGACATGGTCGCGCGCTGGCTCTGCACGCCGGCGCTGCTGCTGCTGGTGTCGAGCGGCCTGATGGGTATCGCCGCGCGCCCCGCCTGGCTGGAGGAGCGCTGGATGGTGGCCAAGCTGCTGCTGACGCTGCTCGCCGCGCCGACGGCATGCTTCGGCACGGGTAGCGCGGCGCTGGCTTTTGCGCTGGGGCTGGCGCTTGCCGCGGCGGCCCTGGGCGTCTGGCGGCCATGGCGCGGCCGAGCCTGAGGCATCGCATGCAGGGCCCTGTTGCAGCTTCCCCCCGCCCGCGCCGCGTCTTCGTGCTCGGCGCGACTGGCACCATCGGCAGTGCGACCGTGCGCGCGCTGGTGGCGCGCGGCCATGAGGTGGTGTGCCTGGTCCGGCCCCGGGCGGGCGTTGGCGGCCGGCTCGGCGCGCAGGACAGCGCGCGCCTGCTGCCGGGTGCGGCGCTGCGGCTGGGCGACGCGGGCGACCCCGCATCGCTGTCGCGCGATGGCTTCCGGGGCGAGCGCTTCGATGCGCTGGTGTCCTGCCTGGCCTCGCGCAGCGGCGCGCCCGCCGACGCCTGGGCCGTGGACCATCGGGCCCACGTGCATGCGCTGCGCGCCGCGCGGGAGGCCGGCGCGGCCCAGGTCGTGCTGCTGTCGGCCCTGTGCGTGCAGAAGCCCCGGCTCGCGTTCCAGCATGCCAAGCTGGCCTTCGAGCAGGCGCTGATCGGCAGCGGCGTCGACTACTCGATCGTGCGGCCGACCGCGTTCTTCAAGTCCCTGTCGGGGCAGGTCGAGCGGGTGCGGCAGGGCAAGCCTTTCCTGCTGTTCGGCGATGGCCGGCTGACCGCCTGCAAGCCGGTGAGCGATGACGACCTGGCCGCCTACCTGGCCGGCTGCCTGGACGACCCGCAGCGCCGCAATCGCGTGCTGCCCATCGGCGGGCCGGGCCCCGCCGTCACGCCGCGCGAGCAGGGCGAGGAGCTGTTCCGCCTGCTGGGCCGGCCGCCGCGCTTCCGGCGGGTGCCGGTGGCGCTGCTCGACGCCATCATCGGCGGCCTCTCCGCCGCCGGCCGCGTGCTGCCATCCGCGGCGGCCAAGGCCGAGCTGGCGCGCATCGGCCGCTACTACGCCACCGAATCCATGCTGCTGCTCGACCCAGGCACCGGCCGCTACGATGCCGCCGCCACGCCAGAAACCGGGCGCGAGACCCTGTTCGACTTCTATGCGCGCCTGGTACGCGGCGATGAGGCGCTGCCGCAGCGCGGCGACCACGCGGTGTTCTGAACCCGCGAGGCTCAGGGCGCATCGCGCGGGCCGGGCTTGGGCCGCTTCTTCTTGTCGCGGCGCAGCGCGTACAGCTCCCAGAAACCGAAGGCCAGCACCACGCCCAGCACACCGAGCATTTCGAGCGTGATGATCAGGGCGGAACTCATTTCGCCTCCAAGGCAATGCTACAAAACTTATAGCTATAAGCCCAGGAAAAACCTGGGCTACAGGCACTTTTTACTGAAAAACACCGCTACAAGCGCCTGAAACGAGCCTCAGGCCGGCGTGGATTGGCCGCGCTCGCGGCGCTCCAGACGCTCGAACAGAGCGATGACCCAGACCAGGCTTTCCGAGGCGCCGCGCCTGCCCGCCACCGGCGCGCGCGGCGTGGTGGCGATCACCGCGTCGAGCAGGAATGCGTTGGCCGCGAGAGCGGGCGCGGGCTGGCCCGCACGCGCCGGCCGCAGCGCCAGCAGCGCGCGCAGCAGCAGGCGCAGCTTGCGCGAGGCGGGCACGACGGCGCGGCGGCTCATGGAATCGCAGCCGGCGCGCTGCACCTGCCGGCCGATGTCGGCATACAGAAAGCGCGCGGCATTGATGCCCGGGCGGCAGGCCAGCGGCAACTGCGCCACGCCGCTGCCCACGCGGGCATAGAGCGCATCCGCCGCGGCCAGCAGGCGCTGCACCACCGAGGCCAGCGCCGGGGTGAACACCGGGCGGGCCAGCCACGCCTGCGGGTCGATGCCGGCCTCGCGCATCCATTGGCGCGGCAGGTAGAGCCGGCCCATGGCCGCGTCTTCGCCGACGTCGCGCGCGATGTTGGACAGCTGCATCGCCACGCCCAGGTCGCAGGCGCGCGCCACGGCATCGGGCGAGCGCACCCGCATGATCAGGGCCATCATCGCGCCGACGGTGCCGGCCACGCGGGCCGCATAGTCCTGCAGTTGCTCGAGCGTGTCGTAGCTGCGGCCCGCGGCGTCCCAGGCGAAGCCTTCGATCAGCGCCTCGGGCAGCGCGCGCGGGATGTCGAAGTGCGCGACGACGCCGGCCAGTGCGCGGTCGGCGGCCATGGGCAGCGCCGACGCTGCGGCACCGGGCTCATAGATGCAGGCCAGGCGCGCGCGCAGCATGGCGACGGCGGCGGCTTCGTCGGTGCCCTGCTGGTCCACCGCATCGTCGGCCATGCGGCAGAACGCGTAGAGCGCGCAGGCCGCGTCGCGCACCTCGCGCGGCAACAGCAGCGAGGCCGCGAGGAAGGAGCGCGAGCCGTGCCGCAGCGAGGCGCGGCAGAGCGCGATGTCGGCCGCATCGATGCGCGCGTGCGCCATGTTCCGTGCGATCTCAGTTGGCATGGCGAAGAGCGAGCGAGTCTGCATGAGGCACCACCGTGTCCAGAATGCGAGCCGATGAAAGAACGCCGGGCAGGCCGGCGCCGGGATGGGTGCCCGCACCCACGAGGTACAGGCGGTCTATGTCTTCGCTGCGGTTGTGCGGCCGGAACCAGGCGCTCTGCATGAGCACCGGCTCCAGCCCGAAGGCCGCGCCGTGGAACGACGAGAGCCGGTCCTGGAAGTCCTGCGGGGTGAGCATGCGCGAGGTGACGATCTGCCGCTCCAGGTCGGGCAGCAGCGTGGCCTGCAGCCGCTGCTGGATCGCCAGGCGATAGGGCTCGGCCTGGCGCTGCCAGTCGGTGCCGCTTTGCAGGTGCGGCACCGGCGACAGCACGTAGAAGGCGTCGCAGCCCTGCGGCGCCAGCGACGGATCGGTGGCGGTGGGGCGGTGCAGGTAGAGGCTGAAGTCCTCGGCCAGGTGCTTGCGCTCGAAGATGTCGGTCAGCAGCGGGCGGTAGCGCGGGCCGAGCGCGATGGTGTGGTGCGCCACCTCCGGGTACTGGCGGCGCGTGCCGAAGTACCAGACGAACAGGCTCATCGAATAGCGCGCCTTCTCGATGCGGCGGTTGGTCCAGCGCCTGCGGTGTTCGGGCGCGATCAGGTGCCGGTAGGTCCAGGCCGAGTCGGCGTTGGACACCACCACGTCGGCGCGCAGGGTCCGGCCGTCGGCCAGGCGCACGCCGGTGGCGCGGCCGTCGTGCACGGTGATCTCGGCCACCGGCTGCTGGCAGCGCACGCAACCGCCCTGCCCTTCGATCAGCGACACCAGCCCCCGCACCAGGCTGCCGGTGCCGCCCATGGCGAAATGCACGCCCCAGCGCCGCTCCAGGAAGGCGATCAGGCAGTAGACCGAGGTGGTGGCGAACGGGTTGCCGCCGACCAGCAGCGACTGGAAGGTCAGCACCACGCGCAGCCGCTCGTCGCGCACATGCTTGCTGGCCAGCGAGTAGACCGTGCGGTAGCCCTCCAGCTTCACCAGTTGCGGCAGGGCGCGCGCCATGTCGCTCCAGTGGTCGAAGGGCACGTGGCCGAGCTGCTCGAAGCCGACCTTGTAGATAGCCTCGCTGGCCTTGAGGAAATTCTCGTAGCCGCGCACGTCGTCGGGCGCCAGCCGCGCCACCTCCGCGCGCATGGCCTGCTCGTCGCCCGAATAGTCGAAGGTGGTGCCGTCGTCGAAGCGGATGCGATAGAAGGGCGCGACCGGGCGCAGGTCCACGTCGTCGGCCATGCGCCGGCCGCACAGCGCCCACAGTTCCTCGAACAGGAAGGGCGCGGTGATCACGGTCGGGCCGGCGTCGAAGGTGAACCCATCCTGCCGATGCACGTAGGCGCGGCCGCCGGGCGCGTCGAGCTTCTCCAGCACCGTCACCCGGTAGCCCCGCGCGCCGAGCCGCACCGCCGCTGCCAGCCCCCCGAAACCGCTGCCGATGACGATCGCCTCGGGCTGCGCCCTGGGCCCCGCGGCGCTGGCGCTCGGGGCTTGAACCGGGGACGCCGCCGGAATAGTGGTTGTCAACATCTTGCGCATCGTATGAGTGTCAGGTTAAATTGACAACATGGTCTCCCCGATGCTGGAACTTCGCGAACTTGCGTGTGTGCGCGGAGGTCGCGCTTTGTTCAGCGGACTGAACCTTGCGGTGCGCGGCGGCTGGCTGCTGCGGGTGTCGGGGCCGAACGGCGCGGGCAAGACCAGCCTGCTGCGGCTGGTCTGCGGCCTGCTGCGCCCGGAGCGCGGCGAGGTGCTCTGGCAGGGTATGGGCATTGGCCGGCAGCGCGAGGAGTTTCATCGCCAGCTGGTCTACATCGGCCACGCGGCAGCGCTCAAGGACGACCTGAGCGCGAGCGAAAACCTGCATCTGGCCGCGCGGCTGTCGGGCATATGCACGAACGAGCGGGATGCGGCGGCCGCCCTCGGCGCCGTCGGCCTGCAGGGCCGGGAACGCACGCTGGCGCGCAACCTGTCGCAGGGCCAGCGGCGGCGCGTGGCCCTGGCGCGCCTGGTGCTCGCCACGCAGGCGCCGCTGTGGGTGCTGGACGAGCCCTTCAACGCGCTCGATGCGACGGCGGCGGCCTGGCTGCTGCAGTGCATCGCCGCGCAGGTGCAGCGCGGCGGCGTGGTGCTGCTGACCAGCCACGAAGCGGCGCTGGCCTGGCCCGAGGGCCTGCCGCAGATGGAGCTGGCGCTGTGAACACCATTGCGCTGCCCGACTCGCCCCCCGCGCACGCTGCGCAGCCGGGCCTGCTGGGCGGCCTCGCCTGCCTGCTCGGGCGCGACCTGCGCCTGGCCTGGCGGCGGCCGGCCGACCCGCTCGCGGCGCTGCTGTTCTTCGTCATCGTGGTGAGCCTGTTCCCGCTGGGCATCGGCCCCGAGCCGGAACTGCTGCGCCGCATGGCGCCGGGCATCGTCTGGGTGGCGGCGCTGCTGGCGTCGATGCTGTCGCTGGCGCGCCTGTTCGCCGACGACCTGCAGGACGGCACGCTCGAGTCGCAACTGCTGTCCTGCACGCCGCTTTCGCTGCTGGTGCTGGGCAAGGCGCTGGCGCACTGGCTCTGTTCGGGCCTGCCGCTGGCGCTGGTGTCGCCGCTGCTGGCGCTGCAGTTCGGCCTGGCGCCGGACGCGATGGCCGTGCTCGCGGCATCGCTGCTGCTGGGCACGCCGGTGCTGAGCCTGGTCGGCGCGATCGGCGCGGCGCTCACGGTCGGCGTGCGCGGCGCGGGCGTGCTGCTGTCGCTGCTGGTGCTGCCGCTGGTGGTGCCGGTGCTGATCTTTGGCGCCAACGCGGTGGACGCCAGCAACGCCGGCATGGGCGTGGCCGGCCATTTCTCGCTGCTGGGCGCCATGCTGGTGCTGGCCCTGGCCGGCGCGCCGCCGGCGGCGGCGCTGGCGCTGCGCATCGCGCTCGAATGAGAGGACCGGCCATGCCCCTCGCCTCCACCTCGCCACCGCCGCGCACGGCCGCGGCGGTCAATTTCTTCGCCTTTGCGTCGCCCGCGCGCTTCTATCCACTGGCCGGCTCCATCGCGATGGCCTCGGCGGTGCTGGCCGCCGTGCTGGCCGCGGCCGGGCTGTTCATCGGGCTGGGCATGGCGCCGACGGACGCGCAGCAGGGCGATGCCTACCGGATCATCTTCGTGCACGTGCCGGTGGCGTGGATGTCGATGATCCTCTATGTCGCGATGGCCTTCTGGGCCGGCATAGGGCTGGCCTTCAACGCCCGGCTGGCCTCGATGTTCGCGCGCGCGCTGGCGCCCACGGGCGCGCTCATGACCTTCCTCGCGCTGTGGACCGGCGCGCTCTGGGGCAAGCCGACCTGGGGCACCTGGTGGGTGTGGGACGCACGGCTGACCTCGGAGCTGATCCTGCTGTTTCTCTACCTGGGCTTCCTGGCCCTGCACGGCGCCATCGACGACGTGCGGCGCGCCGACCGCGCGGGCGCGGTGCTGGCGCTGGTGGGGGTGGTCAACGTGCCGATCATCTATTTCTCGGTGAAGTGGTGGAACACGCTGCACCAGGGCGCATCGGTCAGCATTTCGCAGGCGCCGAGCATCGCCACGCCCATGCTCACCGGCATGCTGGTGATGGTGGCGGCCGTGTGGCTCTACTGCATCGCCGTCACGCTGCTGCGGCTGCGCGCCCTGATCCTCGAGCGCGAGCGCGACGCGGCCTGGACCCAGCGCGCACTGGAGGCCTCATGAACTGGAACGGCTGGCACGACTTCCTCGCAATGGGAGGCTACGGCCTCTATGTGTGGGGCTCCTTCGGCGTGTGCGCGCTGAGCGTGCTGCTCGAACTGATGCAGTTGCGCGCGCGCCGCCGCGCGCTGGCCGCGGCGCGGCCGGGAGACGGCCCGTGAAGGCCCGCAGCCGGCGCGGCCTGGCGATCCTCGCGGGCCTCTCGGCGCTGGGCATCGCCAGTGCGCTGGTGCTCAACGCGTTTCGCAGCAACCTGGTCTTCTTCTTCAGTCCGTCGCAGGTCGTGGCCAAGGAGGCGCCGCTGGAGCGCGGCTTTCGCATCGGCGGCCTGGTCGAGGAAGGCAGCATCCGGCGCAGCGGCCAGGATCTGACCGTGCATTTCGTCGTGACCGACCTGGCCCGCGCGGTGCCGGTGGTCTACACCGGCCTGCTGCCCGACCTGTTCCGCGAGGGCAAGGGCGTGGTGGCGCAGGGCCGGCTCGGCGCGGACGGGGTGTTCCGCGCCGACCAGGTGCTGGCCAAGCACGACGAGAACTACATGCCGCCCGAGGCGGCGCGGGCGCTGGAGCAGGCGCGCCAGGGCAAGCTGGGGGCGCCCGAGCCGTGATCCCCGAACTCGGCCATTTCGCGCTGGTGCTGGCGCTCGCCATGGCGCTGGTGCAGGGCGCGCTGCCGCTGATCGGCGCGGCGCGCGGCAACGCGGCATGGATGGCGCTGGCGCGGCCGGCGGCGCTGGCGCAGTTCTTCTTCATCGCCATCGCCTACGCGGCGCTGACCCGGGCGTTCGCACTGAACGACTTCTCGGTGCTCTACGTGGCGCAGAACTCGAACACGGCGCTGCCCATGGTCTACCGCCTCACGGCCGTCTGGGGTGGGCACGAAGGCTCGATCCTGCTGTGGACGCTGGTGCTCTCGGGCTGGACGGTGGCCGTGGCGCTGTTCGCGCGCGAGTCGGACGAGGCCATGCGCGCCCGCGTGCTGGGGGTGATGGGCGTGGTGAGCTGCGGCTTCCTGCTCTTCACGCTGCTGACCTCCAACCCCTTCCTGCGCCTGCTGCCGGCGGCAGCCGAAGGCCAGGACCTCACGCCCCTGCTGCAAGACCCGGGCATGGTGATCCATCCGCCGATGCTCTACATGGGCTATGTCGGCTTCGTGGTGGCCTTCGCCTTCGCCGTGGCGGCGCTGATGTCGGGCCGGCTCGACGCGGCCTGGGCGCGCGCCTCGCGCTCCTGGACCACGGTGGCCTGGTGCTTTCTCACCTGCGGCATCGCGCTGGGCAGCTTCTGGGCCTACTACGAACTCGGCTGGGGCGGCTGGTGGTTCTGGGACCCGGTCGAGAACGCCTCGCTGCTGCCGTGGATGGCCGGCACCGCGCTGATCCACTCGTTGGCGGTGACCGACAAGCGCGGCGCCTTCCGCGCCTGGTCGGCGCTGCTCGCGATCGCCACCTTCTCTCTGTCCCTGCTGGGCACCTTCCTGGTCCGCTCGGGCGTGCTCAGCTCGGTGCACGCCTTTGCCACCGACCCGACGCGCGGCGTGTTCATCCTGGCGTTTCTCGCACTGGTGTCGGGCGGCGCGCTGCTGCTCTTTGCCTGGCGCGCGCCCCGGCTCGAAACCTCGGTGCGCTTCGAGCTGGTCTCCCGCGAGTCGATGCTGCTGGCCAACAACGCCCTGCTGCTGGTGGCCTGCGCGGCGGTGGCGCTGGGCACGCTGTACCCGCTGGTCATCGATGCGCTCGGCCTGGGCAAGCTGTCGGTCGGGCCGCCCTACTTCGAGGCGGTGTTCGTGCCGCTGATGGCGCCCGCGCTGTTCCTGATGGGCGTGGGCCCGCTGGCGCGCTGGCAGCAGGCCAGCGTCGGAGATCTGGCGCGGCGCCTGCGCTGGGCCGTGGGCGTGAGCGCGGCGAGCGCCGTCGTCGCGCCGCTGGCGCTCGGCCGCTGGACGCCGATGATCGGCTTCGGCATGCTGCTGGCGGCGTGGATCGCGAGCACCTGCGCGCTCAACCTCGCCGGCAAGCTGCGCGGCCACCCCGCCGGCGCGTGGGGCGCACGGCTCGCGGCGCAGAGCGGCAGCTACTACGGCATGCTCTGCGCCCACTTCGGCGTGGCGGTGTTCATCGTCGGCGCCACCATCGTGGGCGGCTATTCCGTGGAGCGCGACGTGCGCATGGGGCCGGGCGACACGGTCACGCTGGGCGCTTACAGCTTTCGCTTCCAGGGGGTGAGCGAGCAGCGCGGCCCCAACTACATGGCCGCGCGCGCCACGATCGCGGTCACGCGCGACGGCGAGGCGCTCACCACCCTGTCGCCCGAGCGGCGGCTCTACCTGGCCACCCGCACCCCGATGACGGAGACCGCGATCCACCGCCACTTCACCCGCGACCTGTACGTGTCGCTCGGCGAACCGATCGGTCCGATGCAGTGGAGCATGCGCATTCACTACAAGCCCTTCGTCAACTGGATCTGGGGCGGCTGCGTGCTGATGGCGCTCGGCGGCCTGATGGCAATGCTCGACCGGCGCCGGCGCGCGGTGCGCAGCGCGGCCAGCGCGCGTGCCGAGGCCGCGCCGCAGCGGCCGGCCCTGCAGCCGATGCCCGCCTTCGTCGCGCGCAGGAGGCAGCCGTGAGGCTGGCCGCGATCCCCGTGCTGGTCGCGGGCGTGCTGGTCACGTTCATGGCGGTCGGCCTGACCCTGAAGCCGCGTGAGGTGCCCTCGCCCCTGATCGGCAAGGCGGCGCCCGGCTTCACGCTGCCGGTGCTGGCCCAGCCGGGCCGCAAGCTCTCCCTGCAGGACCTGCGCGGCAAGGTCTGGCTGCTGAACGTCTGGGCCTCGTGGTGCGTGGCCTGCCGCCTGGAGCACCCGGTGGTGCTCGACTTCGCCCGTACCGGCGAGGTACCGGTCTACGGCCTGAATTACAAGGACGAACCGGCCGACGCGCTGCGCTGGCTCGAGCGCTTCGGCAACCCCTACGTGGCCTCGCTGTCGGACCGCGACGGGCTCGTGGGCATCGACTTCGGCGTCTACGGCGTGCCCGAAACCTTCGTCATCGACAAGCAGGGCGTGATCCGCCACAAGGTGATCGGCCCGCTCACGCCCGAAACCCTGCGCGACACCGTGATGCCGCTGGTGAGGAAGCTAGATGGTTAGGGCAACGCTGAATAAGTCCGCGTGGTGGCGCGCGCCCTGGTGTGGGATGGGATGCAAGGCGCAAACCGCAGCCATGGCCGCAGCTATGGCGAGGATTTGCAACGCCGCAGACCGCCCACAGCAGGGATGCGCGACACGCGAGGGACTTGTTCAGCGTTGCCTTAGGCGGATATTGCTGGGCCTTGCATGCGCGCTGGCCGCCTGCGCGGCGCTGGCCAACGAGGCGCAGCCGCTGGCGGCCGACCCGCAACTCGAAGCGCGGGTGCAGTCGATCGCGGCGGAGCTGCGCTGCCTGGTCTGCCAGAACGAGACGCTGGCCGCGTCGCAGTCCGCGCTCGCGGTGGATCTGCGCGCGCAGATCAGCCAGCAACTGGCGCAGGGGCGCAGCAGCGAGCAGATCAAGGACTACATGGTCGAGCGCTATGGGGATTTCGTGCTGTACCGGCCGGCCTTCAATGCGCGGACGGCGCTGCTCTGGCTCGGGCCTTTTGCGCTGTTCGCGGGCGCCTTGTTCGCGCTGGTGCGCATCGTTCGCCGCCATGCGCGCGGCCCGGAGGCCTCATGAACGCGTTCTGGATCGCCTCCGCGAGCCTCGCCGCCCTCGCCTGGCTGATGCTGTCCTGGCCCGCGCAGACCGCGGCGGGGCCGGCCGTCTCACAGTCGCGGCGCACGCGCATCGGGCTCGCCGCCGGCATCGCGGTGTTCTCGTTCGGCCTTTATGGATTCCTCGGCAACATCGACGCGGTGCGGGTCGCGGAGCCGGAAGCAGGCGCGGCCCTCGCCCCGGCGCCACCGGACCCGCTAGCCAGCGAACCCTCGGCCGAGGCGGTGCAGGCGATGCTCGACGGCATGGTCGGCCGCATGCAGGGACAGGCGCCCGGCACCATCGACGCGGCCGGCTGGGCGCTGGTGGCGCGCTCCTATGCATCGATCCAGCGCTACGACAGCGCGAACCGGGCCTATGCGCTGGCGATCGAACTTGCGCCCCACGACGCCGCCCTGCGAGCCGAGCAGGCCCAGGTGCAGAGCGCGCTGCGGGCCGGGCAGGGGGCTTCGCACTACGCCGACACCGTGAGCGGCACCATCACCCTCGCGCCCGAACTGGCCGCGTCGGTGCGGCCGGGCGACACGGTCTTCGTCTTCGCGCGCGAGGTGGGCGGCGCCGGCATGCCGATTGCCGCGGCGCGCTACAACGCGGCGCAATGGCCGCTGCATTTCAAGCTCGACGGCTCGACGCCGATGAGCGGGGGCAGGAGCCTGTCGGACGTCGCGCGCCTGGTCGTCACCGCCCGCGTCTCCCGCAGCGGCGAGGCCATGCCCCAATCGGGCGACCTGCGCGGGGAGTCCGCCACGGTCGAGGCCGGGCGCGACGACATCCGGATACGGATCTCGTCGGCGCAACCGTAAAGGCGGCGCCGGGCCCCGAGCCTTGCATTCCCGCCCTTCGCCCCCAGATGCCTGCCTGCCGCTTGTGGCGTGAAGGAAAAATATGGCGAAGTTCGAGAACGGCGATGTGGTCGAGTTGAAGAGCGGCGGGCCGAGGATGACGGTGACCTATATCCGCGAAGGCGGCGGCATCACGGGCACCTGGTTCAACCCGGAAGGCGAGCTGCGCTGGAGCGAATTCCCGCCCGAGGCACTGGAGAAGACGTCCGACGCCCCCTGAGCGCGCTGCGCGCCTCAAAAGCCGCGTTTGCGGCGTTTTTTTTCAAGAAAAATGGCTGCAGCCCAGGTAATTCCTGGGCTATATGCTATTAATTTAATAGCAAATACACCATGGAGGGACACCGGGACTGGGCCCGGTGGCTCCCAACGAGGCCAGGGCCACGCTGCCTCAGAAGCTGTCGCCCGGCACGCGCACCCAGCCTTCCATCAGCAGCCGCGCGCTGCGGCTCATCAAGGCCTTGGTGACCACCCACTGGCCATCGACCTGCGTCGCCTCGGCCCCCACGCGCAGGGTGCCCGACGGGTGGCCGAAGCGCACCGCGCTGCGCTTGCCGCCGCCCGCCGCCAGGTTGACCAGCGTGCCGGGCACCGCCGCGGCGGTGCCGATGGCGACGGCCGCCGTGCCCATCATGGCGTGGTGCAGCTTGCCCATCGACATCGCGCGCACCAGCAGGTCCACGTCGCCTGCGGCCACGGCCTTGCCGCTGGAAGCGGTGTAGCCCGCGGGAGGGGCGACGAAGGCCACCTTGGGCGTGTGCTGGCGCCGCGCCGCTTCGTCGATGTTCTGGATCAGGCCCATGCGCAGGGCGCCATGGGCGCGGATGGCCTCGAACATCGCCAGCGCCTTGGCGTCGCCGTTGATCGCGTCCTGCAGCTCGGTGCCGGTGTAGCCGATGGCCTGGGCGTTGACGAAGATGGTCGGGATGCCGGCGTTGATCAGCGTCGCCTGCAGCGTGCCGAGGCCGGGCACTTCGAGTGGGTCCACCACCCGGCCGGTGGGGAACATGGCACCGCCGCCTTCGCCGTCACCCTCGTCGGCCGGGTCGAGGAATTCGAGCTGCACCTCGGCCGCGGGAAAGGTCACGCCGTCGAGCTCGAAGTCTCCGGTCTCCTGCACCGCGCCGCCGGAGATCGGCACGTGCGCGACGATGGTCTTGCCGATGTTGGCCTGCCAGATGCGCACGGTGGCGTGGCCGTCCTGCGGCACGCGCTCGGCATCGAGCAGCCCGGACTGGATCGCGAACGGCCCGACGGCCGCCGACAGGTTGCCGCAGTTGCCGCTCCAGTCCACGAAGGGCTGGTCGATGGAGACCTGGCCGAACAGGTAGTCCACGTCGTGGCCGGGGCGGCTGCTGCGCGAGACGATCACCGTCTTGCTGGTGCTGGAGGTGGCCGCGCCCATGCCGTCGATCTGCTTGCCGTACGGGTCGGGGCTGCCGATCACGCGCAGCAGCAGCGCATCGCGCGCAGGGCCGGGCGCCTGCGCGGCTTCAGGCAGGTCCTGCAGGCGGAAGAACACGCCCTTGCTGGTGCCGCCGCGCAGGTAGGTGGCGCGGACCCTGATCTGTGGAGCGTGTGGCATCAGGCGGCCTCCGAAGTGGCGAGAAAGTCCTGCGCGAAGCGCTGCAGCACGCCGCCGGCCTCGTAGATCGAGACCTCCTCGGCCGTGTCGAGGCGGCAGGTCATGGGCACCTCGATGCACTCGCCGTTCCTGCGCCGGACCACCAGCGTCAGGTCGGCGCGCGGGCGGCGCTCGCCCACGACGTCGTAGGTCTCGGTGCCGTCCAGGCCCAGCGTCAGCCGGTTCGTGCCGGGCTTGAATTCGAGCGGCAGCACGCCCATGCCGATGAGGTTGGTGCGGTGGATGCGCTCGAAGCCCTCGGCCGCGATCGCCTCCACGCCCGCCAGCCGCACGCCCTTGGCCGCCCAATCGCGCGAGCTGCCTTGGCCGTAGTCGGCGCCGGCGATGATGATCAGCGGCTGGCGGCGCTGCATGTAGGCCTCGATGCCTTCCCACATGCGCACCACCCGGCCTTCGGGCTCGAGCCGGGTCAGCGAACCCTTCTGCACCTTGCCGTCGACCACGGCCATCTCGTTGACCAGCTGCGGGTTGGCAAAGGTCGCGCGCTGCGCGGTCAGGTGGTCGCCGCGGTGCGTGGCGTAGGAGTTGAAGTCCTCCTCGGGCAGGCCCATCCTGTGCAGGTATTCGCCGGCGGCGCTGTCCGGCAGGATGGCGTTGGAGGGCGACAGGTGGTCGGTGGTGATGTTGTCGGGCAGCAGGGCCAGCGGGCGCAGGCCGCGCAGCGTGCGCTCGCCGGCCAGCGCGCCTTCCCAGTAGGGCGGGCGGCGGATGTAGGTGCTCTGCGGGCGCCACGCGTACAGCGGGCTGATCTTCTCGCTGCTCGCCACGCCGATCTTGAACATCGGGTCGTAGACGCGGCGGAAGTGCTCGGGCTTGACGCTGCTGGCGACGATGGCGTCGATCTCCTCGTCGCTCGGCCAGAGGTCCTTCAGGGTCACGGGCTGGCCCGAGGCGTCGGTGCCGAGCACGTCCTTCTCGATGTCGAAGCGCACCGTGCCGGCGATCGCATAGGCCACCACCAGCGGCGGCGAGGCCAGGAAGGCCTGCTTGGCATACGGGTGGATGCGGCCGTCGAAGTTGCGGTTGCCCGACAGCACGGCGGTGGCGTACAGGTCGCGCTCGATGATCTCCTGCTGGATCGCAGGGTCCAGCGCGCCGGACATGCCGTTGCAGGTGGTGCAGGCGAAGGCGACGATGCCAAAGCCCAACTTCTCCAGCTCGGGCAGCAGGCCGGCCTCCTCCAGGTACAGCTGCACCGCCTTGGAGCCGGGCGCGAGCGAGGTCTTGACCCAGGGCTTGCGCAGCAGGCCGCGCGCATTGGCGTTGCGCGCCAGCAGGCCGGCGGCGATGACGTTGCGCGGGTTGCTGGTGTTGGTGCAGCTGGTGATGGCGGCGATGATCACGGCGCCATCGGGCATCTGGCCGGGCACCTCCTGCCACGGAGCGGCGATGCCGCGCGCGGCCAGCTCGGAGGTCGGCAGCCGCCTGTGCGGGTTGGACGGGCCGGCCATGTTGCGCACGACGCTGGACAGGTCGAAGCGCAGCACCCGCTCGTATTCGGCCGTGGCCAACGCGTCGGACCACAGGCCGGCCTGCCGGGCGTAGAGCTCGACCAGCCGGACCTGCTCGTCCTCGCGCCCGGTCAGGCGCAGGTAGTCGATGGTCATCGGGTCGATGGAGAACATCGCCGCCGTGGCGCCGAACTCCGGCGTCATGTTGGAGATGGTGGCGCGGTCGCCCAGGGTCAGCGCGCGCGCGCCTTCGCCGAAGAACTCCAGGTAGGCGCCCACCACCTTCTGCTTGCGCAGGAATTCGGTCAGCGCCAGCACCACGTCGGTCGCGGTGATGCCGGGCTGCGGCCGGCCGGTGAGCTCCATGCCGACGATGTCGGGCAGGCGCATCCACGAGGCACGGCCCAGCATCACGCTTTCGGCCTCGAGCCCGCCCACGCCGATGGCGATCACGCCCAGCGCGTCCACGTGCGGCGTGTGGCTGTCGGTGCCGACCAGCGTGTCGGGGAAGGCCACGCCGTCCTTGGCATGCACCACCGGGGACATCCGCTCCAGGTTGATCTGGTGCATGATGCCGTTGCCCGGCGGGATCACCTCGACGTTCTTGAACGCCTTCTGGCACCACTCGATGAAGTGGAAGCGGTCCTCGTTGCGGCGGTCTTCGATGGCCCGGTTCTTGGCGAAGGCATCCGGGTCGAAGCCGGCGAATTCCACAGCCAGCGAGTGGTCCACGATCAACTGGGTCTGCACCACCGGGTTGACCTTGGCCGGGTCGCCGCCCATGTCGGCGATGGCGTCGCGCAGGCCCGCCAGGTCGACCAGGGCCGTCTGGCCCAGAATGTCGTGGCACACGACGCGCGCGGGAAACCACGGGAAGTCCAGGTCGCGCCTGCGCTCGATCAACTGGCGCAGCGATTGCGCCAGCAGGGTCGGATCGCAGCGGCGCACCAGGTTCTCGGCATGGACCCGGGAGGTGTAGGGAAGCTTGTCATAGGCTCCGGGCTGGATCGCATCGACGGCTTCGCGCGCATCGAAATAGTCCAGCGCCGTGCCCGGCAGGGGTTTGCGGTAGGCGGTATTCATGGTGTGGGACGGGAACGGCCTTCGTGGGCGTGCCTAATCGTGGTTGACCGGAGCCGGCGGCGTGGCGTTCAGATAACGCCCGCGCCGCCGGCACACCGGGCGCTCAGCCCCGCTCTGCCAGCGGCACGAACGGCAGATCCTCGGGCCCGGTGTAGTTTGCGCTCGGCCGGATGATTTTGTTGTCGATGCGCTGCTCGATGATGTGGGCCGACCAGCCCGCCGTGCGCGCGATCACGAACAAGGGGGTGAACATCGCGGTGGGAACGCCCATCATGTGGTAGCTCACGGCGCTGAACCAGTCGAGGTTGGGGAACATCTTCTTGGCGTCGGCCATGACCGACTCCAGCCGCTCGGCAATGTCGAACATCTTGCGCGAGCCGGCCTGGTCCGACAGTTGCCGGGCCACGTCCTTGATGACCCCGTTGCGCGGGTCGCTCACGGTGTAGACCGGGTGGCCGAACCCGATGACGACCTCTTTCGCCTCGACCCGGCGGCGGATGTCGGCCTCGGCCTCGTCCGGCGAGTCGTAGCGCTTCTGCACCTCGAACGCCACTTCGTTGGCGCCGCCATGCTTGGGGCCGCGCAGCGCGCCAATGCCGCCGGCGATGGCCGAGTAGATGTCCGAGCCGGTGCCGGCCACCACGCGGCAGGCGAAGGTGGAGGCGTTGAACTCATGCTCCGCATAGAGGATAAGCGAGATGTGCATGGCCCGCTCCCATTCTGCGCAGGCCTTCTTGCCATGCAGCAGCCTGAGGAAATGCGCGCCGATGGAGTCGTCGTCGGTCTCCACCTCGATGCGCACGCCGTTGTGCGACCAGTGGTACCAGTACAGCAGCATGGAGCCGAGCGAGGCCATCAGCCTGTCGGCGATGTCGCGCGCGCCGGGGGTGTTGTGATCGTCCTTCTCGGGCAGCACGCAGCCGAGCGCGGAGACCGCGCTGCGCATCACGTCCATCGGGTGCGCGCTGGCCGGCAGTTGCTCCAGCACCGCCCGGACGGCGGCCGGCACGCCGCGCAGCGACTTGAGCTTGGCCTTGTAGCCGCGCAGTTCGGCCTCGGTGGGCAGCTTGCCATGCACCAGCAGGTAGGCGACCTCCTCGAACTCGCAGCGGGTCGCGAGGTCGAGAATTTCGTAGCCGCGGTAGTGCAGGTCATTGCCGGTGCGCCCTACGGTGCACAAGGCGGTATTGCCGGCGGTGACGCCGGACAGCGCCACGGATTTCTTTGCCTTGAAGCCTGCCTGTGCAGGATCGGCCACGGTCATCATGCGATCTCCTCGTTCAGATGGGATGGGTCAATGCGAATGGGACGCCCGGTGGCGTCCACCGCCACCATCTCGAACTCCCCCTTGAATGCCGGCTCCGACGGTGCGCCGAGCGCTTCGGCCAGGCCGGTCACGCCGACGGTCAGCGAACTGCGGCCCACGCGGCTGACCGAGGCGCGCAGCGTGAGCACCTGGCCGATGGACACCGGCGAAAGAAATTCGGCGCCGGTCACGCGGGCCATCACCACGTCGCGCCGGGAAAGGCTGCGCGCCGCCAGGAATGCCGCCTTGGCCATCAACTGCAAGGCGTGGCCGGCAAACAGGGTGCCGTAGTGGTTCGCCTGCTCCGGAAAGACCACGTCCTTGAGTTCGATCGTGACGGGGGGAGTTGTCATGCTTCGCAATCTACGCACAATGAAGGTGCGGCGTAAGCACTGAAAGTGCGAATTTTTGCAAATGGCAGCATGCAAATTAGCAAGTTTTGCGAATCACAGGGGCGGGGAGTGGCATGGTGAAGAAGACTTTCATGGGGGTCCGCCTGCGCCGGCTGCGCGCGGAGCGCGGCCTGTCGCAGATCGCCATGGCGCAGGCATTGGGCATTTCGCCAAGCTACCTGAACCAGTTGGAGCAGAACCAGCGCCCGCTCACCGTCGCGGTGCTGCTCAAGGTCAGCCGGACCCTGGGCGTGGACGTGCAACAGTTCTCCGAGGACGAGGAAGCCCGGCTGGTGGTGGAAATGCGCGACGCCCTGGCAGACAACCCGGGCGGCGAGCCGGTGGCGTTGCCGGAGCTGCACGAGGTGGCCTCGCAGATGCCCGCGGTGGCCCGGGCGCTGCTGGCCCTGCACCGCCGCCACGCGGATGCGATGCAGCGCCTGGAAGCCATGGCGCTGCGGCTGGGCGACGACCGTGCGGACATCGCCCCGGCACGGCCCATGGCCTTCGAGCGGGTGCGCGACTTCTTCCTGGCGCACCAGAACCATTTCGAAGCGGTGGATCGTGCCGCCGAAGCGCTCGCGGCCGAGGCCGCCAGGCACGGCGGGGTGTTGACCGACTGGCTGGTCCAGCGGCTGGCCGGGCGGCATGGCGTGCGCACGATTCCGCTGGACGGCGACGCCGGCGACCGCCAGCGCAGCTACGACCCCGACCATCGCATACTGCGCATTTCGCCCTCGCTGCAGCCGGGCCAGCAGGCGTTTCAACTGGGCACGCAGCTCGCGCTGCTGGAGCAAGCGCCGCTGCTGGACGCGCTGGTGGGTACGGCGGAGTTCCAGACCGATGCGCAGGCGCATACGCTGGCCCGCATCGGCCTGGCGAACTACTTTGCGGGCGCCCTGCTTCTGCCCTACGGAGCCTTCCTGAAAGCCGCCGAGGCGCTGCGCTATGACATCGATCTGCTTTCGCACCGCTTCGGCGTGGGCTTCGAGACCATCTGCCACCGCCTGAGCACGCTGCAGCGGCCCGATGCGCCGGGCGTGCCCTTCTTCTTCATCCGGGTGGACCGCGCCGGCAACATCTCCAAACGGCAGTCGGCCACCCATTTCCATTTTTCGAAGACCGGCGGCACCTGCCCGCTGTGGAACGTCTACGAGGCGTTCTCGCAGCCGGGCAAGATCCTGCCCCAGCTCGCGCGCATGCCCGACGGCCGCACCTACCTCTGGATCGCGCGCACCGTCTCGAGCGCGGGACAGGGCGGCTACGGCGCGCCGGGCAAGACCTTTTCGGTGGCGCTGGGCTGCGACATTCGGCACGCGTCCCGCCTGGTCTACTCGCGCGGCATGGACCTGGACGACCCGGGCATTGCCACGCCCATCGGCATGGGCTGCAAGGTCTGCGAGCGCGCGGGCTGCCCGCAGCGGGCCTTCCCGTTCGTGGGGCGTCCGCTGGACGTCAGCGAGAACGAAAGCAGGTTCGCACCCTACCCGAACGCGGCCTGAACACCGTCCGGCCGCCCGAGGACACTCGCGCCGTAGTTCCGGCCGTACGCCTCAGGCGGCCGCGCGCAGCGCCCTGGCGGCCTCGACCATGTTGGCCAGCGCGGGGATCACCTCGCTCCACTGGCGGGTCTTGAGGCCGCAGTCGGGGTTGACCCACAGGCGCTCGGCGGGAATGCGCTCGGCGGCCTTCCTCATCAGCCGCACGATGTGCTCCTGCGTGGGAATGTTGGGCGAGTGGATGTCGTAGACGCCGGGGCCGATCTCGTTGGGGTACCGGAAGTGCTCGAAGGCGTCGAGCAGCTCCATGTCCGAGCGTGAGGTCTCGATGGTGATCACGTCGGCGTCCATGTCGGCGATCGACGCGATGATGTCGTTGAACTCCGAATAGCACATGTGGGTGTGGATCTGGGTATCGTCCTCCACCCCGTTGGCGGTGATACGGAAGCACTCCACCGCCCAGTCGAGATAGTGCTTCCACTGCGACTTGCGCAGCGGCAAACCCTCGCGCAGCGCGGCCTCGTCGATCTGGATCACGCGCACGCCGGCTCTCTCCAGGTCCAGCACCTCCTGGCGGATCGCCAGGGCCAGTTGCTTGCAGGACGCCGAGCGCGGCTGATCGTCCCGCACGAAGGACCAGTTCAGGATGGTGACCGGGCCGGTCAGCATGCCCTTCATGGGCTTGGACGTGAGCGATTGCGCGTAGCGTATCCATTCGACCGTCATGGCCCTCGGGCGGGTGATGTCGCCGAACAGGATCGGCGGCTTCACGCAGCGAGAGCCATAGGACTGCACCCAGCCGAACTGGCTGAAGGCATAGCCGTCGAGCTGCTCGCCGAAGTACTCCACCATGTCGTTGCGCTCGGCCTCGCCGTGCACCAGCACGTCCAGGCCAAGCGCCTCCTGCTCGCGCACGCTGCGCGCGATCTCTGCCTGCATCGCCGCTTTGTAGCCAGCCTCGTCCAGCTCGCCGGCCTTGAACCGGCTGCGCGCATGGCGGATCTCCTCCGTCTGCGGGAAGGAGCCGATGGTGGTGGTGGGAAAAGCGGGCAGCCTCAGCCGCGCCGCCTGCACGGTGGCGCGCCGCGCATAGTCGCTCTTGCGCCGGCCCAGCGTGGCGTCCTGTTGGGCGATGGCCGCCTTCACCGCCGGGTTGTGCACCCGTGGCGATGCGCGGCGGGCGGAGACGGCCTGCTGGTTGGCGGCCAGGGCCTGCCTGACCGCGCTGCGCCCTTCATTGAGTGCGGTGGCCAGCACCTTCAGTTCCTCCAGCTTCTGCAGTGCGTACGCGAGCCAGGACCTGATCTCGGGATCGAGCTTCTGTTCGCCGTCCAGATCCACGGGGACGTGCAGCAGGGAGCAGGACGGTGCGATCCACAGGCGGTCGCCCAGCCTGGCGGCGATCGGCTCGGCCCAGTCGAGCACGGCGTTGAGATCGGTCTTCCAGATGTTGCGGCCATCGACCACGCCCAGCGACAGCACCTTGTGCGCCGGCAGCAGGTTGAGCAACGGCGCAACGTCGTCGCGGCCATTGATCGCATCGAGGTGCAGGCCCGCCACCGGCAGATTGGCCGCGAGGTACTGGTTCTCCAGCAGTTGCCCGAAGTAGGTCGCCAGCAGTAGCTTGACGCCGGCGCTCTTGAGCTGGTGATAGGCATTGTTGAAGGCGTGCTGCCAGTCGGCATCGAGTTCCGTCGCCAGCAGCGGCTCGTCGATCTGCACCCATTCCACGCCCTGCCCGGCCAGCGCCGCCAGCAGATCGGCATAGGCGACGAGCAGTCGCGGCAGCAACGCCAGCTTGTCCGAACCGTCCTTGGCCTTGCCGACGGCCAGGTAGGTCAGCGGCCCGATGATCACCGGCTTGGCCTTGACGCCCTGCTGCGCCCTGGCTTCGCCGACCTGCTCCAGCAAGCGCGAGGCATCCAGCGTGAATTCGGTCTGCGCGGTGAACTCCGGCACGATGTAGTGGTAGTTGGTGTCGAACCACTTGGTCATATCTCCGGCGGCAACGCCGCCGCAGCATCCGGCGTGCTCCTCCGCACCCTGTGCGGAGCGGCCGCGCGCCACGCGAAAGTAGTTGTCCAGCGCGTCCCCGCGGAAGCCGCGCACGCGCTCGGGCAGGTTGCCCAGGGTGAAGCTCATGTCCAGCACCTGGTCATAGAACGCGAAATCGCCCACCGGCACCAGATCCAGCCCGGCCTGCTGCTGCCAATGCCGTTGGCGCAGTTGCGCACCAAGGGACGTCAGTTCCTCGCGGCTGGACGCGCCTTTCCAGTAGGACTCCAGCGCAAACTTGAGCTCGCGCTTAGCGCCGATGCGGGGAAAACCGAGATTGTGGGTGAGGACCATGTACCTGCCTTTGGAGAATTCGAATTGGGAACGGGCGCATGGTAGGCAGGCATACCCATGAAGTAAAATGGTCTTATTTCAACGATCAATCAATTTGGCTCATACATAAGATGCTCGAGCGCATGCATCTCTCCATCGTGCAAGAGGTCGCGCGGCAGGGTTCGCTGACTGCCGCGGCGCTCGAACTGCACCTGACGCAGTCGGCGCTGAGCCACACCATGAAGAAGCTCGAGCAGCAGTTGGGCACCGACATCTGGCTGCGCGAAGGCCGCAGCCTGCGGCCGACCCAGGCGGGGCAGTACCTGCTCGAGGTGGCCAACCGCGTGCTGCCGCAACTCCGCGTCGCCGAGGAGCGTCTGCGCCAGTACGCCCAGGGCGAGCGCGGCACGCTTCGCATTGGCATGGAATGCCACCCCTGCTACCAGTGGCTGCTGAAGGTGGTGGCGCCTTATCTTGCCGGTTGGCCGGACGTGGACGTGGACGTCAAGCAGAAGTTCCAGTTCGGCGGCATCGGCGCGCTTTTCGCCTTCGAGATCGACCTGCTGGTCACGCCCGACCCGCTGTTCAAGCCCGGGCTGCGCTTCGAGCCGGTGTTCGACTACGAGCAAGTGCTGGTGGTCGGGTCCCGGCACCCGCTGGCCACGGCACCCTACGTCAAGCCTCGGCAATTGACGCCCGAGGTGCTGATCACCTATCCCGTGGCGACGGAGCGCCTCGACATCTACAACCAGTTCCTGATGCCCGCTGGCGTCACGCCGAAACGCCACAAGACCATCGAGACGACGGACATCATGCTGCAGATGGTGGCCAGCGGCAGAGGCGTGGCAGCCCTACCCCGCTGGCTGGTGCAGGAGTACGCAGACAACATGGACATCGTGCCCGTGCGCCTGGGCCGCCACGGAATCGCCAAGCAGATCTTCCTGGGCGCCCGCGAGGCGGACATGGAGCTCGACTACTTGAGGGCGTTCATCGACCTGGCGCGCAATGCGCAAATGATGGAGAGAGGCATCGGCGCCGTCGCACGCCGTTCACCATCCCCAACGCCGCCTGCTCCGGTGAAGTTCGCAGGATGACGTGGGGCGAAGTCGACGTCGAAGAACGGCTCCGGACTTCCACGCGAACGCAATCCCACTTTGAGACAGGAAAGACGCGTTGGCGCACTA
This sequence comes from Xylophilus sp. ASV27, assembly GCF_016428875.1. Classification (GTDB taxonomy): domain Bacteria; phylum Pseudomonadota; class Gammaproteobacteria; order Burkholderiales; family Burkholderiaceae_C; genus Xylophilus. The sequence continues at coordinate 998 of NZ_JAELTO010000043.1, read as the reverse complement.
CGGAGGCTCAGGCACATACCGTTTCGAGCGATTGGTATCCACGCATGGAGCGGCAACATGAATAGAATTCGCCAGCACATAAACGCCAGAAAAATCCATGCCAACCATTGCAGCCAAGATTCAGTCACTGATTTCTGAGCAGATCATCAGCGGGCAATTCAAGCCCGGAACGCGGCTCGATGAGAGGGTGCTGGCCCAACAGTTCAATGTGTCGCGCACACCTGTGCGCGAAGCACTGCGCCAACTTGCGTCACGCGGGCTCACCCAGTTGCTGCCCATGCGGGGCGTGGTCGTCATGGAGATCAGCTTGAAGGAACTCACCGAGATCCTGCATGCCAACTGCGAGCTCGAGGCCATGTGCGCGCGGCTGGCCGCCGAATCCATGACCGCCATGGAGAAGACCGAACTGCAATACGTGCACGAGCGCTCCAACGAGTACGTTGCCCAAGGCGACCTTGACAAGTACTTGGATGCCAACCGCGAATTGCACCGGCTGATTCTGGAAGGGGCGCACAACAGCGTGATCACCCGGATGGTCGCCGAAATCCGCGACCGGCTGAGCCCCTACCGCCAATACCATCCTGCCGAGACTGATCGACTTGCAACCTCGCACGACGCGCACAAGGACATCGTGGAGGCCATCCTGTCGGGCAATGGCGAGCAAGCCTACATCGCCATGCGCGCGCACAATGCCCACCTCGGCAACGCGGCGCTGCGCGCGCTGCGCCATGCCAAGGAACAGCAGCAGAAGCAGGAGCACTCTGTAGCGGAGGTGGCAACAGCAGCCAAGCCCGCGCGCAAGCGAGTCGTAGCGACGAAGAAGGTTGCGACCTCCAGACCCGTGGCACGCAAGACATCCAAAGCATGAGAATTAGAGCGGCTAACAAAAGCCTGTCATCGCCAAGCGCGGGATGCGCGTTGACGGTGCATGGGAAAGAAAAGAAACAAGGAAGTTAGCGCGGTGTTGTACAAAAAGATCAAGCCGTTGCTGCCAGTCG
>NZ_JAELTO010000341.1 GCF_016428875.1 Xylophilus sp. ASV27 | reverse complement strand
CCCCCCCCCCCCCCCCCCCCCCCCCCCCCCCCCCCCCCCCCCCCCCCCCCCCCCCCCCCCCCCCCCCCCCCCCCCCCCCCCCCCCCCCCCCCCCCCCCCCCCCCCCCCCCCCCCCCCTTTTTAATCACCCGCCCACCACCGAGATCTACACTAGGTTCTCTTCGTCGGCAGCGTCAGATGTGTATAAGAGACAGGACCAGTTCGCCCTCGCGCACCTCGAAGGAAATGCCCTTGACGGCGCGGATGCCGCCGTAGGCGACTTGCAGGTCTTCGACCTTGAGCAGGATGTCGGCCATGTCTGTCCTCAATGCACCTGGTGGC
>NZ_JAELTO010000042.1 GCF_016428875.1 Xylophilus sp. ASV27 | reverse complement strand
CCCCCCCCCCCCCCCCCCCCCCCCCCCCCCCCCCCCCCCCCCCCCCCCCCCCCCCCCCCCCCCCCCCCCCCCCCCCCCCCCCCCCCCCCCCCCCCCCCCCCCCTTTAAGATGTGTATAAGAGACAGGAGTGCGGGCGACCCCGCCATGGACGCGCTGCTGCGGCGCGCGGCGCAACTGGCGCCGAGCGGCCTGCCCATCCTGATCCAGGGGGAAACCGGCAGCGGCAAGGAGTACCTGGCGCGCGCGCTGCATGCCGCCAGCGGCCGCGGCGGCGCCCTGGTGGCGCTCAACTGCGCGGCCATCCCGGAAGCCCTGCTGGAGAGCGAGCTGTTCGGCTACCTGCCCGGGAGCTGGACCGGCGCGGCCGGCAAGGGCCGCACCGGGCTGATCGAAGCCGCGGATGGCGGCACGCTGTTCCTCGACGAGATCGGCGATCTGCCGCTGGCCCTGCAGGCCAAGCTGCTGCGCGTGCTCTCGGAGTCCGAGATCATGCCGCTCGGCGCGCGCCAGCCGCGCAAGCTCGATCTGCGCGTCCTCTGCGCATCGCACAAGCCGCTGGACACGCTGGTGGAGCAAGGGCAGTTCCGCCGCGACCTGCTCTATCGCCTCAACGCCGCCACGCTGCAGCTGCCCGCGCTGCGCGAGCGGCAGGATACGGCCGCGCTGGCCGAGCGTCTGCTGGCCGGCATCGCGCCACTGGTGCTCGGCCCGGCCGCGAAGGCGCGGCTGCTCGCGCATGCCTGGCCCGGCAATCTGCGCGAGCTGCACAACGCCTTGCGCTATGCGGCGGCACTGGCCGGGCAAGGCGTGATCGAGCCCGAACACCTTCCGCCCGCCCTGCAGCCGGCAGACGCCGCAGCGCCGTGGGGGCTTCCCGGCGCGGACGAACCCACGCCGCGCGGCACGGCGGGCATCGCGGCGCACGAGGAGCCCGGGACCGAAGCGCAGCGGCTGGAGCGCCTGCTCGCCCAGTGCGGCGGCAACGTCTCGGAAGTCGCGCGGCTGCTGGGCGTCAACCGCTCCACGGTCCATCGGCGCATGCAGCGCCTGCAACTGGGCCAGCGGCAGGTGCATTGGCGCGGCGGCTGAGAACGCTCCGGCCCATTTTGCTACTAATTTAGTAGCAATAAGCCCAGAAATAACCTGGGCTTCAGGCACTTTTCACCGAAAAACGTCGCGCCGCGTCGCCGCGGCGCCCTGGCTGGCGCGCCAAGGCCACGGGGTTGGTCCGACTGCCACGGCGTGTCATCGCGGCGTCATACTGCCGCGGTGCAATGTAAACGATTACACCGCACCGCATCATGAGCATCCAAGCCGTTGCCGCCCGCGCCGGGGTCTCCGTGGCCACCGTGTCGCGGGCCTTCAATCTGCCCGACAAGGTGAGCCCCGCCACGCGGCAACGGGTCGAGCGCGCGGCGCGGGAACTGCATTACCTGCCCAACGCCAGCGCGCGCACCCTGCGCACCCAGCGCAGCCGGGTGCTCGGCGTGGTGCTGCCCACCCTGCTGAACCCGGCCTTCGCCGAATGCCTGCAGGGCATCGCGCGCGCGGCCGTGGCGGGCGGCTACGCCATCATTCCCGTGACCACCGCGTATCGGCTCGACGAGGAGGAGCGCGCCGTCCAGCTGCTGCTGGCGGGCAACGTCGACGGGCTGATCCTGGTGGTGTCCAACCCCTCGACCTCGGCCGCGCTGCCGCGCCTGCAGGCCGCCGGCGTGCCCTACGTGCTGGCCTACAACCGCCATGCGGGTCACCCCTGCGTGTCGGTGGACGGCCAAGGCGCGGTGGCCGATGCGGTGGCGCGGCTCGTGCTGCTGGGGCACCGGCGCATCGCCATGGTCAGCGGCACGCTGGCCGCGTCCGACCGCGCGCAGCAGCGCTACCGCGGCTACCTCCGGGGCATGGCCGACACCGGGCTGGACGCGCAGCCGCTGATCGAAGTGCCCTTCGTCGAGACCGCCATCGAGGCGCTGTGCGCGCAACTGCGGGCCCGCCCGCGGCCCAGCGCGCTGGTCTGCTCGAACGACCTGCTGGCGATCCGCAGCATCCGCGCCGCGCACCTGTGCGGCCTGGCGGTGCCGCAGGACCTGAGCGTCGTCGGCTTCGACGGCATCGCGCTGGGCGAGGATCTCACGCCCGCGCTCAGCACCATCACCCAGCCCAACAGCGACATCGGCCGCCACGGCGTCGAACTGCTGATCCAGGCCATTGCCGAGGGCCGCACGCTGCGGTCCGATGCGAGCCTGCTGCTGGCCCATGCCTTCCGGGACGGCGAGTCGTGCGCTCCGGCGTGCGAAGACGGCGACGCCGCGACTTGCTGAGGCGCCCACCCACGTCCCACGCTTCATTTTTCAAGGAGTTCGCCATGCCCTTCCGCTTCCGCCGCCTCGCCCGCCTGGGCCTGTTCGCCGCCGCGCTCGCCGCCGGCAGCGCCATGGCGCAGACCGCCATCTGCTACAACTGCCCGACCGAGTGGGCCGACTGGGGCGCCCAGTTGAAGGCCATCAAGGCCAGGACCGGCGTCACCGTGCCGCCCGACAACAAGAATTCCGGCCAGTCGCTGGCGCAGATGGCGGCCGAAAAGGCCAGCCCCGTGGCCGACGTGACCTACCTGGGCGTGACCTTCGCGGTGCAGGCCGCCAAGGACGGCCTGGTCCAGCCCTACAAGCCGGCCGCGTGGAATGAGATTCCCGAGGGGCTGAAGGACCCGGCCGGCAACTGGTTCACCATCCACTCGGGCACGCTCGGCTTCATGGTCAACGTCGACGCGCTCAAGGGCAAGCCGATCCCGAAGTCGTGGGCCGACCTGCTCAAGCCCGCGTACAAGGGCCTGGTCGGCTACCTCGACCCGGCCTCGGCCTTCGTCGGCTACGTCGGCGCCGTGGCGGTGAACGAGGCGCGCGGCGGCACGCTCGACGACTTCCGGCCGGCCATCGACTACTTCAAGGCGCTGCAGAAGAACGAGCCGATCGTGCCCAAGCAGACCTCCTATGCGCGCGTGCTGTCGGGCGAGATCGCGATCCTGCTCGACTACGACTTCAACGCCTACCGCGCCAGGTACAAGGACAAGGCCAACGTCGCCTTCGTGATCCCGAGCGAAGGCACGCTGGCCGTGCCCTACGTGATGAGCCTGGTCGCCAAGGCCCCGCACGCTGCCGACGCCAAGAAGGTGCTCGACTTCACGCTGTCCGACGAAGGCCAGGCGATCTGGGCCAAGGCTTACCTGCGGCCGGTGCGCGCGAACGCGATGCCCAAGGAAATCGAAGCCCAGTTCCTGCCTGCGAGCGACTACGCCCGCGCCAAGAGCGTGGACTACGGGCGCATGGCTGCCGCGCAGCGCGCTTTCTCCGATGAGTATCTGAAGGAAGTGCGCTGACTCTGTGTGCTTCGTTGCGGGGGCGCTCTTTTCGGGGCGCGCTCACGCCGACGGGGTGCCCTGCTCCGCGAATGTCCCCCGGGGCTTCGCCCCTCCTCCTTTATTTCGCTGCGCAAGGCACCCCGCCGTCGTGATCGTTCAGAGCACTGGTTGATCGAGCAGCACAACGGCAGCGCTAGTTGTGCACAGGGCGTCGGGTGCTCCCCGCAGCGAAATAAAGGAGGAGGCCGAAGGCCGGGGGACATTCGCGGAGGGGAGTACCCGGCGGCCTGGGCACATGCCCCGAACAACCCGATCGAAACACAACAAGAGGCAAAAAATGAAAAACGCCTGGAACCCAAGCTGGCGCCTGCTGGCCTGCGCAGCGCCTGCTGCCGCCTTCTTCGCGGCCTTCTGGCTGCTGCCGGTCGTGCGCCTGCTGACGCTGCCCGCCGACAAAGGCTGGACAACCTACTTCGCCGTGCTCACGGATTCGCGCTACCTCGCGAGCATGGCCAACACCGTCGTGCTCTCCATCACGGTCACGCTCGCCACCCTGGTGCTGGGCGCGGCGGTCGGCATCTACCTCGCGCGCCATGCCTTCGTCGGCAAGCGCATGCTGCTGTCGCTGCTCACGCTGCCGCTGTCGTTTCCGGGCGTGATCATCGGCTTCTTCGTGATCCTGCTCGGCGGGCGGCAGGGCGTGGTCGCGGACCTGGGCGACAGCCTGTTCGGCCAGCGCATCACCTTCGCCTACGGCCTGCTCGGGCTGTTCCTGGCCTACCTGTATTTCTCGCTGCCGCGCGCCATCGCCACCTACGCGGCGGCGGCCGAGTCGATGAACGCCCAGCTCGAAGAAGCCGCGCGCTCGCTCGGCGCCTCGCGGCTGCGCGTGGCGCGCGACGTGTGGATGCCCGAACTCGCGCCCACCACCCTGGCCTGCGGCGCGATCCTGTTCGCCACGTCGATGGGCGCCTTCGGCACCGCCTTCACGCTGGCGAGCAAGTTCGAGGTCCTTCCGATCACCATCTACAACGAATTCACCAACTACGCCAACTTCGCGCTCGCCGCGTCGCTGTCGATTGCGCTGGGCATCGTGACGTGGCTGGTGCTGTTCGTGGCGCGCCGCCTTGGCGCCAACCCGGTCATCCGATGATGAAGACGCCTTCACAGCCCCGCGCCCCCTTCCTGCTCGCCGTCACGCTGATGGTGAGCCTGTTCATGATCGCGCCGATGCTGCTCTCGGTCATGGCGGGCCTGGTCAACAACTACAGCGCGGGCTGGAAGAGCGGCCTCACGCTGCGCTGGCTCGGCGAGGTGTGGGACCACTACGGCGGCACCGTGGGCTGGTCGCTCGCGCTGGCCGTGGCCTGCGTGGTCTGCACCGTGCTCATCGGCGTGCCCTGCGCCTATGCGCTGGCGCGCAGCCGCTCGCGCGCCGCGCGCGTCTTCGAGGAACTGCTGACGCTGCCGGTCGCCGTGCCCGGCCTTGCCACCGCGCTGGCGCTGATCCTCGCCTACGGCCGGATCACCGCCTTCCGGCAGAGCTTTGCCTTCATCCTCGTGGGCCACGTGGTCTTCACGCTGCCCTTCATGGTGCGCACCGTGGGCTCGGCCTTCGAGCGCAACGAACTGCTCGCGCTCGAGGAGGCCGCGCGCTCGCTGGGCGCCAGCTTCCACCAGCGCTTGCTGGGCATCCTGGTGCCGGCCGTGTTCCCGGCCATCGTGGCCGGCAGCCTGATGGTGTTCACGCTCTCGATCGGCGAATTCAACCTGACCTGGATGCTGCACACGCCGCTCACCCGCACCCTGCCCGTGGGCCTGGCCGACAGCTACGTCTCGATGCGCATCGAGGTCGGGTCGGCCTACACGCTGGTCTTCTTCGCCGTCATTCTTCCGGTGCTGTGGGGCCTGCAGCACCTTGCCAATCTGATCCAGGAACGCCATGGAACCTGAACGCATCCCGATCGACATCGCCCGCTGCGCGAAGACCTATGCCGACGGCACGCGCGGCCTGCAGCCCACCGACCTGAAGGTCGAGGCCGGCGAAGTGCTGGCCCTGCTCGGCCCCTCGGGCTGCGGCAAGACCACGCTGCTGCGGCTGATCGCGGGGCTGGAGTCGCCCGACGCCGGCAGCCGCATCGTCTTCGGCGGCCAGGACGTGACGCAGCGACCGATCGAGCAGCGCGGCGTGGGCATGGTGTTCCAGAGCTACGCCCTCTTCCCGCAGATGACGGTGGCGGCCAACATCGGCTATGGCCTGCGCATTCGCGGCGTATCGCGCGATGAAGAAAGGCGCAGCGTGGGCGAACTGGTCGACCTGGTGCGCCTGGGCGGCCTGGAGAACAAGCGCCCCGCCGAGCTTTCGGGCGGCCAGCGCCAGCGTGTGGCGCTGGCGCGCGCGGTGGCCGTGCGCCCGCGCGTGCTGCTGCTCGACGAGCCGCTGGCCGCGCTCGACGCCAAGCTCAAGGAGTCGCTGCGCGACGAACTGGCCGAGCTGCTGCGCCGCCTGCAGATCACCGCCATCCACGTCACGCACGACCAGCAGGAGGCGCTGGCCATCGCCGACCGGCTCGCGGTGATGCGCGCCGGCCGCATCGTGCAGGTCGGCCGCGGCGAAGACCTGTACCGCGCCCCCGCGCACCCCTTCGTGGCCGAGTTCCTGGGCCGGGTCAACCGGATCGAGCGCGCGGCCGAGGCCATGGCGCAAGGCCTGGTCCGGCTCGGCGGATCGACCCTGCCCTGCCCGCCGGCATGGCGGGCGCATGCGGCGCTGCTGGTGCGGCCCGAAGACGTCGAGGTCGGCCCGCTCCGGCCCGGCTGGGGCAGCGCCACGGTCGAGCGCCGCACCTTCCTCGGCGACCGGGTACAACTGCATCTGCGCACGCAGGACCAGCCGCTGCTGGTGGCCGACGTGGCGCGCGACTGCCCCTTCCGCCCGGGCGACCTGCTCGGGCTGCGCATCCGCCCCGAGCACCTGATGACCTCGCATGAAACCCCCGCATGAGCACAACCCCTTCCGACACCACCGTCCTGGTCCAACTGACCGACCTGCACATCCGCGAGCCGGGCCGCCTCGCCTACGGCCGCATCGACACCGCGCCCTACCTGGAGCGCGCGGTGCAATCGGTGCTGGCGCTGCGGCAGGCGCCCGACGCCGTGGTGATCACCGGCGACCTGACCGACTTCGGCCGCGCCGCCGAGTACGAGCACCTCGCGCGCCTGCTGGCGCCGCTCGGCATGCCGGTCTACCTGATGCCCGGCAACCACGACGAGCGCGAGCAGTTGCGCCGCAGCTTCCCCGGCCATGCCTACCTGGGCAGCGGCGGCTTCATCCAGTACGCGGTGCAGGTCGGCCCGCTGCGCCTGCTCGCGCTCGACACCTGCGTGCCCGGCGCCAGCCACGGCGCGCTGTGCGAGAAGCGCCTGGCCTGGCTCGAAGCGCAACTGGAGGCCTGCCGCGGCGCGCCCGTGGTGGTCGCCATGCACCACCCGCCGTTCCAGACGCTGATCGGCCACATGGACGGGATCGGCCTGCTGCAGGGCGCCGACGCGCTCGAGGCGCTGATCGCCCGCCACCCGAACGTCGAGCGCGTGATCTGCGGCCACCTGCACCGCGCGATCGACGTGCGCTTTGGCGGCAGCGTCGCCTCGACCTCGCCGGCGCCGGCGCACCAGGTCTGCCTCGACCTCGCGCCGGACGCGGCCTCGGCCTGGACGCTGGAGCCGCCGGCCTTGCGGGTGCATGCGTGGTCGGCGCGCAGCGGGCGGCTGGTGACACATCTCGCAGCCTGCGGGCACTTCGAAGGCCCTTATCCTTTCCACGATAACGGGAGCCTCATCGACTGAAACGGCCCCTGGGGGAAAATGAGGCGGGATCGAACCAGAACGAGATCAAAAGAAAGGCCAGAACCCGACTCTCATGAAGCATCTTCTCGACCTGCTCGCGGCCGTGGCCCTGCTGGTGTGGGGCACCCATCTCGTGCGCACCGGCGTCCTGCGCGTCTTCGGCGCCAACCTGCGCAAGCTGCTGGCCCGCAGCATGGGCAACCGCTTCACGGCGGCCCTGTCGGGCATCGGCGTCACGGCCCTGGTGCAGTCCAGCACCGCCACCTCGCTCATGACCTCATCCTTCGTCGGCCAGGGGCTGATCGCCCTGCCGGCGGCGCTGGCGGTGATGCGCGGCGCGGACGTCGGCACGGCGCTGATGTCGGTCTTCTTCTCCTTCGACCTGTCCTGGCTGTCGCCGCTGCTGATCTTCGTCGGCGTGGTGCTGTTCGTGTCGCGCCAGGCCGGCACCGCCGGGCGCGTGGGCCGGGTGCTGATCGGGCTGGGCCTGATGCTGCTGGCGCTGCGGCTGGTGGTGGAGGCGACCGGGCCGCTGCTGGCCTCGCCCGCGGTGCGCGCGCTGCTGGCCTCGGTCAGCAGCGACGTACTGATGGAGATCACGCTCGGCGCCGTGCTGGCGGTCATCGCCTACTCCAGCCTGGCCATCGTGCTGCTGATCGCCGCCATGGCCGGCTCCAGCGTGGTGCCGCTGGACGTGGCGCTGGGCCTGGTGCTGGGCGCCAACCTGGGCAGCGGCCTGCTGGCGGTGCTGACCACGGCCAAGTCCCCGGTCGAGGTGCGCCAGGTCACGGTGGGCAACCTGGTGTTCAAGCTCATGGGCGTGGCCATCGTCGCGCCCTTCATCGGGCTGTGGCTGCGCTACGTGCAGCCGCTGCTGCCGGACGCCACGCACGGCGTGGTGCTGTTCCACCTGGGATTCAACGTGGTGATCGGCCTGGGCTTCATCGGCCTGACCCACCGCGTGGCGCGCGCGGTGCAGCGCCTGCGGCCCAAGCCGCCGGCGGCCGCGCAGCCGGAGCGGCTGCGGCACCTGGACCCGTCGGCGCTGTCCACGCCCTCGCTGGCCATCTCCTGCGCCGCGCGCGAGGCGCTGCACCAGGCCGACGTGGTGGAGACCATGCTGGTCGGCATGCTCGACGTGCTGCGCCACAACGACCTGGCGCTGGCCGAGCGGCTGCGCAAGATGGACGACACGGTCGATGAGCTGTACTCGGCCATCAAGTACTACCTCACCAAAATCTCGCGCGAGGCGCTGGGCGAGGAAGAGAGCCGGCGCTGGACCGACATCATCAGCTTCACCATCAACATGGAGCAGGTCGGCGACATCATCGAGCGCGTGCTGCAGGACATCGAGGACAAGAGCATCCGCACCGCGCGCAGCTTCTCCGAGGCCGGCATGGCCGAGATCGTGGAGCTGCACCAGCGCCTGATCGACAACCTGCGCCTGTCCATGAGCGTGTTCCTCAACGGCAACGTGCGCGACGCGCAGAAACTGCTTGAAGAAAAAGCGCGCTTCCGCGACCTGGAGCGCGCCTATGCCACCACCCACCTCGACCGGCTCGCCGGCAACACGGTGCAGAGCATCGAAACCAGCTCGCTGCACATCGACCTGATCAGCGACCTGAAACGCATCAACTCGCACATCTGCTCGATCGCCTACCCGATCCTGGAGACGGCCGGCGTGCTCGCGCCCAACCGGCTGCGCAAGCCGCCGACGGCAGAGGCGGCCGTGGCGGCGCACGACTGAGAACTACAAAAAAGATAGCTACAAGCCCAGACAACACCTGGGCTTCAGGCATTCTTGACCGAATTTCTCTCCGCACGCCGACGAGCGGGGAGATGACCGGCAGCCGGAATACTGAAGAAATATGCCTCAAGCCCAGGTATCACCTGGGTTTCCAGCTATATATTGGATAGCACCCCTCAAGCCGAAGGCCGCACCGCCGCAGCCGCATCGCCTTCTGACGCCCCCTGCGCCACCGGCCGGCGCGCATAGCGCTGGGCCAGCACGGCGCAGACCATCAACTGCATCTGGTGGAACACCATGAGCGGCAGCACCATGGCCCCCACCGCCTGCGACGCGAACAGCACCTTGGCCATGGGCACGCCGCTGGCCAGGCTCTTCTTGGAGCCGCAGAAGACGATGGTGATCTCGTCCTCCTTCGAGAAGCCCAGCCGGCGCGACAGCCACGTGGTGCTCACCAGCGCCAGCGCCAGCAGCACCGCGCACACCACCACCAGCCCGGCCAGCGCCGGCAGCGGCAGCCGGCCCCAGAGGCCCTCCACCACCGCCGCGCTGAAGGCCGTGAACACCACCAGCAGGATCGAGCCCTGGTCGACGAACCGCAGCACCGGCGCGTGGCGCTTGACGAAGCCGCCGATCCACGGCCGCAGCAGATGCCCGGCCACGAACGGCACCAGCAGTTGCAGCATGATGCGGCCGATGCTGGCCAGCGGGTCATGGTGCTGCGCATTGCCCGCCGTGGGCAGCAGCAGGCCCACCAGCAGCGGCGTGATGACGATGCCCAGCAGCGTCGAGGCCGAGGCGCTGCAGATCGCCGCCGGCATGTTGCCGCGCGCCATGGCCGTGAACGCAATGGCCGACTGCACCGTTGCCGGCAGCACGCACAGGTACAGCACGCCCATGTACAGGTCGGGCGTGACCAGCGGCAGCAGCACCGGCTTCAAGGCCCAGCCCAGCAGCGGAAACAACACGAACGTGGCGCCCACCACCACCAGATGCAGGCGCCAGTGGCCGAGGCCCGCCACGATGGCCTCGCGCGACAGCTTGGCGCCATGCAGGAAGAACAGCAGCGCCACCGCCGCCACCGTCAGCCCCTCGAAGAAACGCGCCACCGCGCCGGAGGCCGGCAGCAGGCTGGCCAGCGCCACCGTGCCCAGCAGCGCCAGCGTGAAGTTGTCAGGAAGAAAGCGGGAACGGGCCATGGAAAAAGCAGCGGGGAGGCAGAGGAAGCACGCAGTGGACCGCAAAAGCAACCCAAAGAGAAATCGATTGTTCTGATGGTTTTATGATTCCACCGCATGAATGTCACCCTGCGCCAGCTCACCGTGTTCCAGTCCGTGGCGGCCACCCGCAACTTCAGCCGCGCCGGCGCCCTGGTCGGCCTCACCCAGCCCGCCGTGAGCCGCTGCATCACCGAGCTGGAGGCGCAGCTCGGCCTGAAGCTGCTCAACCGCACCACGCGCGAGGTCGAGCTGACCGATGCCGGCCGCAGCCTGGCCGCGCGCCTGACGCGCGTGCTCGAAGATCTGGAGGGCACCCTGCTGGAAGTGCGCGGCATGGCCACCGCGCGGCGCGGCCGCGTGCGCGTGGCCAGCAGCCCCACGCTGTCGGCCAACCTCATGCCGGACTGCATCGCGCAGTGCCAGCGGCTCATGCCCGGGCTGGAGCTGGTGCTGCTCGACCGCATCCAGAGCGCGGTGCTGGCCAGCGTGCTCTCGGGCGAGGTGGACTTCGGCGTGGTGATAGACCCGGGCGAGCGCGAGGCCCTGGAGTGCGAAACCATTCTGGCCGAGCCCTTCTGCCTGGCCTGCCCGCCCGGCCACCGCCTGGCGCGCAAGCGCCAGGTGCGCTGGACCGACCTGGCCGGCGAAGCCCTGGTGCTGCTGGACCACGCCTCGGGCAGCCGCCGCCTGATCGACCAGGCGCTGGCCGGGCATCAGGTGCACTGCAGCGTGGCGCAGGAGGTCGGCCACCCGACCACCATCTTCCGCATGCTCGACGCGGGCCTGGGCATCTCCGTCATCCCCACGCTCGCGCTGCCGCCCGAAGGCCTGCCGCGCCTGGCCGTGCGCCCCCTGCTGCCGCGCGTGGACCGCGAGATCGTGCTGGTCCACCGCCGCAACCGCGCCCTCGCGCCCATGGCGCAGGCGGCCTGGAACCTGGTGCGCGACATGGCGGCGCAGCGGCAGGTGCCGCTGGTGAGGCCCTCACGCGAGGCCAAGGCGGGCTCCAGCACCTGATGATGCGGCAGGTGCGCGACGCTATCGCACCTCAGCCGCGCCTGCGCAGTGCTCCCGAGGCACAAACAGGCGCAGCAGCGCCAAGGCCCGCGCACTCGCGTGGGAAGGGCCGCCCTCACCACCCCAGCGCCGCCGCCAGCACCAGCGTGGCCTCGGGCGTGAACATGCCCTGCTCCAGGCGCTGCAGCAGCGCGTCGCGCGGCAGCAGTTCGAAGCGGGCGACTTCGCCGTCCTGGTTGACGGGCTGCAGGTGCTGCGGCACGGTGGCGCGGTACCAGTCGATGCGCTCCCGCATGTGGCCGCGGCCGCCGGCCTCGTCGCTGGGCTGGTCGAGGTCCACGTGGCCGCCATGGGCCAGGGCCTGCAGGGCGTCGATGCGCAGGCCGGCTTCTTCCCAGGTCTCGCGCGCGAGGGCCTGCTCGCGCGTGTCGGCGGCCGAAACCATGCCGCCCATGAGCGTGTCCCACAGGCCGGGGTGGTTGGGTTTGTCGAAGGCGCGCTGCTGCACCCACATGCGGCCATCGGGAGCCAGGCCGAGCAGGTGGACCGCCTGCGTCGCCACGCCGAGCACGCGCACGGCGCCGCGCTCGACGATGCCGATGCGCCTGCCGGCCGCGTCGCACACGGCGAGCTGCTCGCCGCGCCAGGGACCGCAGTGGCCGGCGTCGCGCAGCGCATGGGCCAGCGCATGGAGCGCGCCGCTGGCATCCAGGCCGCGCAGCACCCAGGCCGGCGCGCCGCGATACTCCTCTTTTGATAGCGTATAGCCCAGACGCATCCTGGGCTGCAGGCTGATTTGACTCCAAACTTCGGCATCGACCGAGCCCACGACCTCGTCCTCGACCAGGAAGGGCTCGCGCGCTCGCCCGGGGCCGCGCCGGGCCTGGGCGCGCGCGGCGGTGACCCAGCCGGGCGCGTTCACGGCGTGAGGATGGTGGAGCCGGTGGTCTTGCGCGCTTCCAGGTCGCGGTGCGCCTGCTGCACCTCGGCCAGCGGGTAGCGCTGCGCGATGCGGATGTTGACCTGCCCGCCCGCGACCACGGCGAACAGGTCGTCGGCCATGGCCTGCGTGGCCTCGCGCGTGGCGATGTGGCTGAACAGCGTCTGCCGCGTGACGTAGAGCGAGCCCTTGGCGCCGAGCAGGCCGGGCGCGAACGGCGGCACCGGGCCGGAGGCGTTGCCGAAGCTGGCCATGAGGCCGAAGGGGCGCAGGCAATCGAGCGACTGGTCCCAGGTGTCCTTGCCCACGGAGTCGTACACCACCTTCACGCCCTTGCCGCCGGTGATCTCCTTCACGCGCGCGGCGAAGTCTTCCCTGGCGTAGTTGATGGCGTGCGCGGCGCCGTTGTCCAGCGCCAGTTGGCATTTGGCGTCGGAGCCGGCGGTGCCGATCAGTCGCAGGCCCAGCGCCCGGGCCCACTGGCAGGCGATCAGGCCGACGCCGCCCGCGGCCGCGTGGAACAGCACGTGGTCGCCCGGCTCCAGTCCCTCCACCGGCCGCGCCTTCTTCAGCAGGTATTGGGCGGTCAGGCCCTTGAGCATCATGGCCGCGCCGGTCTCGAAGCTGATGGCGTCGGGCAGCCGGCACACGCATTGGGCGGGCATCACGCGCACCTCGCAATAGGCGCCGGGCGGGTTGCTGGCATAGGCGGCGCGGTCGCCGGCCCGCAGGTGCGTCACGCCCTCGCCCACCGCCTCGATGACGCCCGCGCCTTCCATGCCCAGCTGCAGCGGCATGGGGAACGGGTAGAGGCCGGTGCGCTGGTAGACGTCGATGAAGTTCAGCCCCACCGCATAGTGGCGGATGCGGACCTCGCCCGGGCCGGGCTCGCCGACCTGCACGTCGACGACTCTCATCTCCTGCGGGCCTCCGTGGCGTTCGATGCGGACGGCTTTGCTCATGGGTGCGCTCCTGTGGGTCAAGGCCGGGAATGCTGCCACGAAAGCCCGGAATCTGCAGGGTACATTCGACCGCATGTCCACACGACTGAGCCCCTCCACGCTGCTGCTGTTGCTGGTCCCGCCGCTGCTCTGGGCCGGCAATGCGGTGGTCGGCAGGCTGGTGCACGAGCTGATCCCGCCCATGACCTTCAACTTCGTGCGCTGGGCGCTCGCCTTCGTGCTGCTGCTGCCGCTGGCAGGCCATGTGCTGCGGCGGGGCTCGCCGCTGTGGCGGCACCGCGGGCGCTTCGCGCTGCTCGGGCTGCTGGGCGTGGGCTGCTACAACGCGCTGCAGTACCTGGCGCTGCAGACCTCCACGCCGATCAACACCACGCTGATGGGCTCGAGCATGCCGGTCTGGATGCTGCTGGTGGGCGCGCTGTTCTTCGGCGCGCGGGTGCAGCCGCGCCAGGTGCTGGGCGCGCTGCTGTCGGTGGCCGGCGTGCTGGTGGTGCTGTCGCGCGGGGACTGGGGCCAGTTGCAGACGCTGCGCCTGGTGCCGGGCGACGGCTTCATGGTGCTGGCCACCATCGCCTGGGCCTTCTACAGCTGGCTGCTGGTGCAGCCGCGCGACCCGCCGGAGCTGCGCGGCGACTGGTCGGCCTTCCTGATGGGGCAGATCGTCTTCGGCCTGGGCTGGGCCGGGCTGGCCACGGCGGGCGAATGGCAGTGGGCCGATGCGCACGTCACCTGGGGCTGGCCGCTGGCCGCGGCCGTTGTGTTCGTGGCCGTGGGGCCGGCGATCCTGGCCTATCGCTGCTTCGGCGCCGGCGTGCGGCGCGTGGGCCCCGGCACCACCGCCATCTTCGCCAACCTCACGCCGCTGTTCGCGGCCCTGCTGTCGGCCGCCTTCCTGGGCGAGACGCCGCACTTCTACCATGCGGCGGCGTTCGTGCTGATCGTGGCGGGGATCGTGGTGTCCTCGCGGCGTTGAGTCTCAGAACGTTCCGGTATAGGCGCCGCCGTCGGCCAGCACGTTCTGGCCGTTGATGTAGCCGGCGTGCACGCTGCAAAGAAAGGCGCAGATGGCGCCGAACTCCGCCGGGCTGCCGAAGCGCCCGGCCGGGATGCCGCGGCGGCGCTGGTCCATGACGGCGTCCAGGCCCTTGCCCGCCTTCTGGGCGGCGCCGACCATGGTCATCTTCAAGCGGTCGGTTTCGAAGGCGCCGGGCAGCAGGTTGTTCAGGGTCACGCCCTTGCCGGCGATGGCGCTGCGCGCGACGCCGGCGACGAAGCCGGTCAGCCCGCTGCGCGCGCCGTTGGACAGGCCGAGCACGTCGATCGGCGCCTTGACCGCGCTGGAGGTGATGTTGACGATGCGCCCGAAGCCGCGCGCGGCCATGCCGTCCACCGTGGCCTTGATGAGTTCGATCGGCGTGAGCATGTTGGCGTCGACTGCCCGGATCCAGGCCGCGCGGTCCCAGTCGCGGAAGTCGCCGGGCGGCGGGCCGCCGGCGTTGGTGACGACGATGTCGAAATCATGCCCGAGCGCGAACACCGCCGCGCGGCCCGCCTCGGTGGTGATGTCGGCGGCCACCGGCTTCACGAAGGGGGCGGAGGCCGCCGCCGCACCGGCCAGATGCCGCGCGGCGGCTTCGAGCGCCTCGGCGCCGCGCGCGACGATCACCACGTTCACGCCCTCGCGCACCAGCGCCTCGGCGCAGCCGTAGCCTAGCCCCTTGCTCGCTCCGCATACCAGCGCGGTCCTGCCTGCAATGCCCAGATCCATGTTCGACTCCAGAAGAAAGAAAGCGCGGAGGCGTCAGCGCCCCGTGCGCGTGAAAACGAAAATGCCCGCGATCACCAGCGCCGTGCCGGCCGCGACCCAGGCGGTGAACGGCTCGCCGAGTATCACCACCCCCATGAGAATGGTCGACAGCGGCCCGACCATGCCGGTCTGCGCGGCCATGGCCGGCCCGATGCGTTCGATGGCCATCATCACCATCAGCACCGGCACGGCGGTGCACAGCGTGGCGTTGAGCACCGACAGCCAAAGGACCCCGGGCGCCACCCGCAGCGCCGTGTCGAGCGGCAGCAGCAGCGCGTACTGCGCCAGGCAGAACAGGCAGGCCACGCTGGTCGCCAGCCCCACCAGCCGCAGCGCGCCCAGCCGCCGCACGAACTCGCCGCTGTAGACCAGGTAGCCCGCGTAGCTCACCGCGCTGAGAAAAACCAGGAACGCGCCCCAGGCCGCGGCAAGGCCGCCGCCCTGGGTGTCGCCGGCCAGCAGTTCGTGGCCGAACACCAGCAGCACGCCGGCGTAGCTGACGATCATGCCCAGCACCTGCGGACGCGACGGCCGGCGCCGGTAGAGCAGCCAGCCGAAGAACAGTACCAGCGTCGGGTTGAGATACAGAATCAGCCGCTCGAAGCTGGCCGAGATGTAGGCGAGCCCGGCGAAGTCGAGGAAGCTCGAGAGGTAGTAGCCGGAGAAGCCCAGCCCGATCACGCCGAGCCAGTCGCGGCCGGTGAGCGCGGGCTTGCCGCGCCCGGCCCACCAGGCCATGAGCGCGAAAATGGGCAGCGCGAACAGCATGCGCAGCATGATCAGCGTCACGGCGTCCACGCCGTGGCGGTAGGCCAGCTTGACGATGATCGCCTTGCCGCTGAAGGCGATCGCGCCCAGCGTGGCGAGCACCAAGCCCGGGGCGAGGTTCTTCTGGGCCGCACTCAACGGTGGTGCGCCCGCCTCAATACCCCGCCGCCGCGCCGTCGCGGCGCGGATCGCTGGCGGCCACATAGCCTTCGATCGCAGGCTCGCCCGCGCGCCAGATGAACTGGCCGGCGCCGAAGTCCTGGTACGAATCGTTGATCACCTCCAGTTGATGGCCCAGCTCGCGCAGGCCCTGCACCGTGGCGGGGTTCATCGCGGCCTCGACGTTGATCTCCAGGCCCGCGTTGAAGCGCCAGCGCGGCGCATCGCAGGCGGCCTGCGGGTTCTGCCTGTAGTCGAGCATGCGCACCAGCGTCTGCATGTGGCCCTGCGGCTGCATGTTGCCGCCCATCACGCCGAAGCTCATGACCGGCTGGCCGTCCTTGGTGAGGAAGGCCGGGATGATGGTGTGGAACGGGCGCTTGCCCGGCGCCACCAGGTTGGGGCTGCCGGCCTTGAGGCTGAAGCCATGGCCGCGGTTCTGCAGGCTGATGCCGAACCCGGGCTCCACGCAGCCCGAGCCGAAGCCCATGTAGTTGCTCTGGATGAAGCTCACCATCATGCCGCGCTCGTCGGCGGCGGTGAGGTAGATGGTGCCGCCCTTCACCGGGTTGCCGGCCTTGAAGTCCTGCGCCTTCTTCACGTCGATCAGGCGGGCGCGCGAGGCCAGATAGGCGTCGTCGAGCATCTGCTCGGTGCTCACTTCCATGCTACTGCGCTCCGACACGTAGCGGTACACGTCGGCAAAGGCCAGCTTCATGGCCTCGATCTGCAGATGCTGCGACCGCACCGAATCGACCGGCAGCGAGGCGATGTCGAACTTCTCCAGGATGCCCAGCGCGATCAGCGCCGCGATGCCCTGGCCGTTGGGCGGAATCTCGTGCAGCGTGTGGCCGCGGTAGTCGCGCGAAATCGGCGTGACCCATTCGGGCTGGTAGGCCGCGAGGTCGGCCACGGTGAGCGCGCCGCCCTGCTCTGCGGAGAACTTCGCCAGCGCCTCGGCGATCTCGCCGCTGTAGTAGGCCTCGCCCTTGGTGCGGGCGATGGCCCTGAGCGCGCGCGCGGCGGCGGCGAAGCGGAACAGCTCGCCCACCTCGGGCGCGCGGCCCCAGGGCAGGAAGGCCTGCGCGAAGCCCGGCTGCGACTGCAGCAGCGGCGTGGCGGCGGCCCACTTGCCCTGCACCACGGGCGGCACCAGGTAGCCGCGCTCGGCGATGTCGATGGCCGGCGCCAGCAGGTCGGCGAAGGGCAGCTTGCCGAAGCGCTCGCTCAGCGCGACCCAGCCGCGCACCGCGCCCGGCACCGTGACCGAATCGATGCCGCGCATCGGCGGCGTTGTGGCGTCGGCGCCGCATCTGGCCTTGAAGTACTCGGGCGTCCAGGCCTTGGGCGCGGGGCCCGAGGCATTGAGGCCGTGCAGTTCCTTGCCGTCCCACAGAATGCAGAAGGCATCGCTGCCCAGGCCGTTGCTCACCGGCTCGACCAGCGTCATCACCGCCGCGGTGGCAATGGCCGCATCGACCGCGTTGCCGCCCTGCTGCAGGATGCGCAGCCCGGCCTGCGAGGCCAGCGGGTGCGAGGTCGACACCACGTTGCGCGCGAACACCGGGATGCGGGTGGAGAGGTAGGGGTTGTTGAAGTCGAAGTTCATTTCCATGTGCTCTGCGTTATTCGTTGGTGATCTTGCGGTCGACCACGATCTTTTTCCACTTCGCGGCGTCCACCGCCACCATCTTCGCGAACTGCTCGGGCGTGCCCGGCGTGGCGGGCTCGATGCCCAGGCGCGCGAGCTTGTCCCTGACCTCGGAGTCGGACAGCGCGTCGTTGGCGGCCTTGTTGAGCTTCGCGACGACGTCGGCGGGCAGGTTCCTCGGCCCGTAGAAGCCGAACCAGGTGTTCGACTCGAAGCCCGGCAGCGTGTCGGCAATGGGCGGCAGCTCAGGTGCGAGCGGGCTGCGCTTGAGCGTGGTCACGCCCAGCGCACGCAGGCGGCCGTCGCGCACGTGCGGCATGCCGGTGGGCAGCGAGTCGAACAGCACGTCGATCTTTCCGCTGATCAGGTCGGGAATGGCCAGCGCCGTGCCCTTGTAGGGAATGTGCGTGACGAACACGCCGGCCTGCGACTTGAACAGCTCGGCCGTGAGCTGCACGATGGTGCCGTTGCCGCTCGATGCGTAGTTGAGCCGGCCGGGGTTCTTGCGGGCGTGGTCGATCCACTCGCGCACCGTCTTCGCGGGCGAACTGACCGGCACCAGCATGATGCTGGGCGCGTCTCCCACGTGCGCGATCGGAGTGAAGTCGCGCACCGTGTCGTAGGGCAGCCGGGCGGTGATGGCCGGTCCGATCGAATGGGTGCTGGTGGTGGCCAGCAGCAGGGTGTAGCCGTCAGGGGCTGACTTGGCCACCAGGTCGGAGCCGATGGCCCCGCCCGCGCCTGGCTTGTTGTCGATCACCAGGGTCGTGCCGAGCTTCTCGCCCATCTTCTGGCCGAGCGTGCGTGCCAGCAGGTCGGTGGCGCCGGCCGCGGGAAACGGCACGACGAGCCGGATCGGCTTGTTCGGGTAGCCCTGCGCCAGGCTCGAAGAAGACGCCACTATGCCGAGCGCTAGGGCAAGGACCTGGAGGACTTGAATGCGTTTCATCGGTGGTACTGCGCAATGGTGGGCAACCCCGCATGTTATGCAGCAGCGGCGCATCAAGCCAGATAATCTGGTTTATTCAACTATCAATAGCGTTCATGCCCAGGAGCCCCACCGAGGACGTTTCGCTGCAGCAGTTGCGCGCGCTGGCGGCGGTGGCCGAGACCGGCAGCTTCACCTTGGCGGCCGAGGCCCTGCAGCTCACGCAACCGGCCATCAGCCACCTGATCAAGCGCATGGAGGAGGAATTGGCGCAGCCGCTGGTCGTGCGCGGCCGCCGCATACGGATGACCACGGCGGGCCAGATGATGGTGGATACGGCGGTGCGCGCACTCCGGCTGATCGATGAGTCGGTGAGCGCCTGCCGCTCCCAGTCGCAGTTGCGCGATGGACGCATCGTGCTGGCGGTGGGCCACCTCACGGCCGGCGCGCTGCTGCCGCCGCTGCTGGGCCGCTTCTCGCAGACGCACCCGAAGCTCGCGACCACGCTGCTCGACAGCACGGCCGAGCAGATGATTTCGCGCGTGCTCTCGCAGGAGGCAGACCTGGGCTTCGGCTCGGACATCGGCCAGCAGCATTCGGAGCTGGCCACCGAGCCGCTGTTCACGGAACGCCTGGCGCTCTTCGTGCGCGATGACCATCCGCTGGCGCAGCGCGTGGTGGTCGACGGCCGGCACCTGCAATCGCAGCCCTTCATCCACGTCAATCCGGATGCCAACGTCTGGCGCTCGGTCAGCCGCCAGCTCGCGAGCATGGCAAACGTCTACCCGCGCGTGGCGCACCACGTGTCGATGCTGTCGACCGCATTCGGCCTGATCCAGTCGGGCGCGGGGGTCGCGCTGCTGCCGCGCTACGTGGAGGTGCTCATGCCGGTCAACCTGCGCGCGGTGGCCGTGGCGCGGCCCGCGCTCGAATACCCGGTGGTCGCCGTGCGCCTCGCCAAGCATCCGCTGAGCCCGGCCGCCCTGGCATTCCTGGCCATGGCGCGCCATCACATGAAGCCGCCGCGCGCGAGCAGGCCCTGAAAGACGAACGGCGCCCCTCGGAGCGCCGTTCGTAAACCAAGGACACCGGCGCACCGGCGTCAGTGGCGCTTCACTCCTCGACGAAGGCTTCCTGGCGCTTGGCCTTCACGGAAGGCAGCAGCACGATGATCAGCAGCAGCAGGGCTGCGGCGAGCAGGCCGGCGGAGATCGGGCGCGTGACGAACACGCTCCAGTCGCCGCGCGACAGCAGCAGCGCGCGGCGCAGGTTCTCTTCCATCATCGGGCCCAGGATGAAGCCCAGCAGCAGCGGCGCGGGTTCGCAGCCGAGCTTGTGGAAGATGTAGCCGATCACGCCGAAGGCGCCCACCATCCACACGTCGAAGGTGTTGTTGTTGGTGGTGTACACACCGACCGCACAGAACAGCACGATGGACGGGAACAGGTACTTGTAGGGCACGGACAGCAGCTTGATCCACATGCCGATCAGCGGCAGGTTCAGGATTACCAGCATGGCGTTGCCGATCCACATCGAGGCGATCAGGCCCCAGAACAGCTCGGGGTTGCTGGTCATCACCTGCGGGCCGGGCTGGATGTTGTGGATGGTCATGGCGCCCACCATCAGCGCCATCACCGCGTTGGGCGGAATGCCCAGCGTCAGCAGCGGGATGAAGGAGGTCTGCGAACCGGCATTGTTGGCGGACTCGGGAGCGGCCACGCCACGGATGTTGCCCTGGCCGAACGGCACTTCGCCGGGCTGGAGCTTGGTCTTCTTCTCGATGGTGTAGGCCGCAAAGGCCGCCAGCAGCGCACCGCCGCCAGGCAGGATGCCCAGGGCCGAACCGATGGCCGTGCCGCGCAGCACGGCGGGCACCATGCGCTTGAAGTCCTCCTTGGTCGGCATCAGGCCGTGGACCTTGGCCGTGAACACCTCACGATCGGACTCCGGCGTGGCCAGATTGGCGATGATTTCACCGTAGCCGAACACGCCCATGGCGATGGCCACGAAGCCGATGCCGTCGGTCAGTTCCGGGATGTCGAAGCTGTAGCGCGCCACGCCGGAATTGACGTCGGTACCCACCAGGCCCAGCAGCAGGCCCAGCACGATCATGGCAACCGCCTTGAGCAGCGAGCCCGAGGCCAGCACCACGGCACCGATCAGGCCCAGCGTCATCAGCGAGAAGTACTCGGCAGGGCCAAACTTGAAGGCCAGCTCGGTCAGCGGCGGCGCGAAGGCGGCCAGGATGACGGTACCCACGCAACCAGCGAAGAACGACCCCAGGCCGGCAGCAGCCAGCGCAGGCCCGGCTCGGCCTTTTCGCGCCATCTGGTAGCCGTCGATCACCGTCACCACCGAGGACGACTCGCCCGGCAGGTTCACCAGGATGGCGGTGGTGGAGCCGCCGTACTGCGCGCCGTAGTAGATGCCGGCCAGCATGATCAGTGCGGAGACGGGCGGCAGCGCGTAGGTTGCCGGCAGCAGCATGGCGATGGTCGCCACCGGGCCGATACCGGGCAGCACGCCGATCAGCGTGCCCAGCACGCAGCCGATGAAGGCGTAGAGCAGGTTGATCGGCGTGAAGGCCACGCCGAAACCCATGGAGAGATGAGAAAAGAGTTCCATGTGCGTGTCTTTCTCAGCCCGTGATGAAGGTGGGCCAGACGGCCATTTGCAGCTTGAGCGCCCAGATGAAGGCCACGTAGCTGCCGATGGCCAGCACCGTGGCCAGGAGCAGCGTGGGGACCAGCCTGAAGTTCTCGCCCGCCAGGCTGGCGATGAGGGTCAGCGCGTAGATGCCGATGATCAGGCCCATCGGCGGCAAGCCGATGCTGGGCAGGCCGCCGAGCAGCACGCCGAAGGCCAGGTTGGCCAGGATGATGAAGATCAGCGGCTTCCAGGCCCACTTGCCGATCTTGTCGCCGCCCTCGGTCTCCACGATGGTCGCCTTGAGGGCCAGCACGGCGCCAAGGATGGACATCACGATGCCCAGCATCAGCGGAAAGTAGCCGGGCCCCATGCGGGCCCCCTCGCCGACGCTGTAGGTGACCGCACCCCAGGCGAAGGCAACGCCGACCGCCAGGAACATGAGGCCGGCAAAGAAGTCTTTCTGACTTTTTATCTTCACAGCTTTCTCCAACACGAAAAAATGGGACTGGCGGATTGTGGAGGCGCGCACCCGCGGGCCCGATGTGGATTCCACCTACGGACAGACTAGGGAAACCCCTGCATCGGGGCGCTGCCGGCTATTCGAGCGGCGGCGTGGTGCCGAGCACTTCGTCGAGCGTGGTCAGGCCTTCGGCCACGCGCAGCGCCCCCGCCAGGCGCAGCGGCCGCATGCCGTCGGCCACGCCCTGGCGGCGCAGCGCGGCGATGCTGGGCGCGCGGTTCACCAGGTCCTTGAAGGCCTCGCTCACGCTCAGCAGTTCGTAGAGCCCTATGCGGCCGCGAAAGCCGGTCATGCGGCAGTCCACGCAACCCATCGGCTTGTAGGGCTGGTAGGGGCCGTTGAGCTTCCAGGGCTTGACCACGTCGGCCATGAGTGCGGCGCTGGCATCGGGGTCGGGCTGGCGGCAACTGCGGCACAGGGTGCGCACCAGGCGCTGCGCCAGCACCCCCAGCAGGGTGGCGTTGACCAGATAGGCCGGCACGCCCAGTTCCATCAGGCGCGTGACGGCCGAGGGCGCATCATTGGTGTGCAGGGTGGAGAACACCAGATGGCCGGTGAGCGCGGCCTGCACCGCCATCTCGGCGGTGGCGAGGTCGCGGATCTCGCCGACCATGATGATGTCCGGGTCCTGCCGCATCAGCGCGCGCAGGCCCTCGGTGAAGCCGAAATCCAGCGCCGGCTGCACCTGCGTCTGGTTGAAGGAGGGCTCGATCATCTCGATCGGGTCTTCCACCGTGCTGACGTTGACCTCCTCCGTGGCCACGCGCTTGAGCGTGGAATAGAGCGTGGTGGTCTTGCCCGAGCCGGTGGGGCCGGTCACCAGGATGATGCCGTGCGGGCGCCGCACCAGTTGCTCCCAGCGGCCCGCGTCGTGCGGCGCAAAGCCCAGCGCGTCGAGGTCCTTGACAGCGGTATCGGGGTCGAAGATGCGCATCACCATCTTCTCGCCGAAGGCCGTGGGCAGGGTGGACAGGCGCATCTCCACCTCGTCGCCGCGCGGGTTGCGGGTCTTGATGCGGCCGTCCTGCGGGCGGCGCTTTTCCACCACGTCCATGCGACCGAGCAGCTTGATGCGCGCGGTCATGGCGTTGAGCACGCCGATCGGCATCTGGTAGACCGGGTGCAGCAGGCCGTCGATGCGGAAGCGGATCACGCCCTGCTCGCGCCGCGGCTCCAGGTGGATGTCGCTGGCGCGCTGGTCGAAGGCGTACTGCCAGAGCCAGTCGACCACGCGCACCACGCCCTGGTCGTTGGCGTCGAGCTGGCGGTTGCTCCTGCCCAGCTCCACCAATTGCTCGAAGCTCGCGGTGCCGCTGTTGCCGCCGGCCTTCTGTGCCGCGCGCACCGACTTGGCCAGGGCGAAGAATTCCGCCGTGAAACGCTGCACATCCTGCGGGTTGGCCACCACGCGGCGCACCGTGCGGCGCGCCTGACGCTCCACTTCGGCGATCCACTCGGTGACGAAGGGCTCGGCGGTCGCCACCACCACCTCGGACGCACTCACCTGCACCGGCAGCACGCGGTGCCGCTCGGCATAGGCCGCGCTCATGGTGTCGGCAACCTTGCCGACGTCCACCCGCAGCGGATCGATGCGCAGGTAGGGCAGCCCGGCCTTGGCCGCCAGGTATTCGGTCAGCATTTCCACGTCGAGCGGTTTGCCGTCGGACTGGCGCAGCATCGCCACGTTGGCCAAGCGCACCAGCGGGTGCTGCACGCTCTCGGCCTGGGCGCAGCGCGAGATGGTGCGCAGCGCCTCCTCCGCGGCGATCACGCCGTCCTCACGCAGCCACTCGACGATGCGGCGCCAGTCGATCGGGCCCTGGTGGTGGCCGACGGCGAAGGCGTTGGGGGCGGCGGCGTTCATCAGTTCTTCACCGGTTTGAAGACGCGCGGCCACTTGGCTGCCGGCAGTCCCCAGCGCGTTTGGATCGCCTCGCCGCGCGCCAGCAGCGTGGCGCGGTCGGCCGACTGGGCCGTGCGCTGGGCCAGCACCACGGTATTGCCTTCGCGCGTCGGCCGGAAGGCCCAGACCGCATCCGGCCCGAACGCGTCCACGATCCTGGCCAGGCTGGCGGCGTAGCTGGAGGCGCGGCCGAACAGGTTCACGGTCATGCAGCCGTCCTCGGTCAGGAGCGAGCGGCAGTCTCGGTAGAAATCCGCACTGTCGAGTACCGGCGCGGCCGCGTCGTCGTCGTACAGGTCGACCTGCAAGGCATCCACCGCGGCCTGCCACTGCGGGCGCCGGATCTCCTCGGCCGCGTCGGCCACGATCACCTGCAGGCGCGCATCGTCGGGCGGCAGCTTGAACCAGCCGCGGCAGGCATGGACCACCTGGGGGTTGAGCTCGATCGCCGTGGTCCGCATGCGCAGCGTCTTGCGGCAGAACTTGGTCAGCGCGGCCGCGCCCAGCCCCAGTTGCATGGCGTGGCGCCGGACGACCGACGCGGGCGTGACGAACAGCAACCAGGCCATCATGCGCTGCACGTATTCCAGCTCCAGTGCATTGGGGGCGTCCATGCGCATGGAGCCCTGGATCCAGATGCTGCCCAGGTGCAGGTGCCGAACGTCGCCGTCGTCGGAGAAGTTCACTTCGGGAAACGTGCGGACAGGTCTGCGGGGCATGCGATGGGGCGCGGGTCAGAGGAGATGGTGGCGGCGCAACACGGCCTCCCAGGCCCCGCGCTTGCGCTCGAAGCTCCAGGAGGCGTTGGCCGGGCTGGTCGAGGGGAGTTTGTACACCTGAATGCGTCCGGCTTCCGCGCCCAGCGCCGCGATCACCGCCGGCGCATGCCGGAAACTCTCGCCGCCGTTGTGCGCCACCGCCTCCAGGCGCGGGCAGTGCCGCGCCAGCGCGGCGAAGTCGTTGACTTCGGCGTTGCGGATCGCGGCATCCAGGCTGCCTTCGCGCTCGCAGGCGGCATAGACGTCCCACAGCGCCAGGCCACGCTCGCGCAGCGCCGCGATACGCGCCGGGTAGTCCAGCGCCGCCAGGTCCATGCCCCACAGCGCCGACAGGATCTTCCAGAAATGGTTTTGCGGATGGCCGTAGTACTGCTGCTGCGCCAGGGAGCGCGCGCCGGGGAAGCTGCCCAGCACCAGCAGGCGCGCCTGCCCCGAGACGACGGGCGCCAAGCCGGTCAGCCGCATGGCAGCAGCGCGCGCAGCCGCGGCAGCGCCTGCAGCGCGTTGCGGGTGGTGGCCTCGGCCAGGGCCTCGAGCGGGATGCCGCGCAGGGCGGCCAGTTCGGCGCCGATGCGCGGCAGTTCCTCCGGCGCATTGCGTGCCTGCGGCAAGCCGCCGCGGCGCTGCTCGGCGCTGCGGTAGAGCCAGCGCGGCGGGATGTCGGGCGCGTCGGTCTCCAGCACCAGGGCGTCGAGCGGCACCGCTGCCGCCACGCGCCGCACCTGCCGGGCACGCTCGAAGGTCAGGGTCGCGCCCATACCCAGCTTGAAGCCCAGGGCGATGAAGGCCTCGGCCTGCTGCAGGCTGCCATTGAATGCATGGGCGATGCCGCGCCACGCATGGCGGCCGGCCCCACTGCCGCCGGCCTCGCGCAAGTGGCGCAGCACCTGATCGACCGAGCGGCGCACGTGCAGCAGCACCGGCAGGTCCCAGCGGCGCGCCAGGCGCAGTTGCACCCGGAAGAAATGCTGCTGGCGCGCGTCGTCCAGCTCCGGCACGAAGTAGTCGAGGCCGATTTCCCCGAGCGCCACCAGCCGGGGATCGTCCGCCCGCGCGGCCAGCGCAGCTTCCAGCACGGCCAGTTCCGTCTCGGCGGCCGTGGCCGTATGGAGCGGATGCACCCCCAGCGCGTAGGCGTCGCCATGGCGGTGGGCCCAGGTGCGCACGACGTCGAAATTGGCGGCATGCACGGCCGGCACCACGCAGCAGGCCACGCCCAGCCGCGCCGCGCGCAAGCGCACGGCGTCCCGGTCGGGGGCGAATTCAGAGGCGTCGAGGTGGCAGTGGGTGTCGATCCAGACCGGCATGATGCAGGGCGTGCCAGCGATGGCACGCCCTGCATCATGCCGCACGGCCAACACAAGAACTTGTATCGCCCGCAGCGCAACGCACTGAATCGTGCTACGGTTATCCTGCGACCCAGTCGGGCGCCATAAACGAGGTACCCCGGATGCGCAGGCCCGCCCTCTACAGCAGTTCCCTTCGTTCTCCCGCCAGCGGCGAACCGGTACTGGATGGCGAGCGCCCCGAGGCGCAGGCCGCGCCGGCACCGGAATCCGCCCCGGCGCCCGCTGTTGCGGACACGGCCGGCACTCCCCCCGCTTCCCGCCTGCATCGCGGCCTGCGCCTGGCGCGCCGTGGCGTGACGCCGGCCTTGCTGCTGTGCGCGCTGACGCTCGGCGGGCTCGGGCTGTGGCGGCCGGTGCCCCCCCGGCTCACCCAGGACGAAGTCGATGCCGCCGTCAAGCACACGCTGGAGCGCGTGGTGCTGCCCTCGTCCGCTGCCCGCGCCGCGGCCAAGGTCGGCCCGGCGGTGGTCCGGGTCACGGCCTACGGCAAGGAAGACCGCAGGAAGAACGGCAAGTACAAGGAGAAGGAGCCCGGCGAGATAGAGCGCGGCATTGGCACCGGCGTGGTCATCGTCGACAAGGGCGTGATCCTGACCAACCTGCACGTGGTGGCCGGGGCCGACCATATCCGCGTGACCTTCTTCGACGGCCTGGAATCCGCCGCCTCGGTCACCGGCGTGCAGCCCGAGCAGGACCTGGCCGTGCTGCAGGCGCACCAGATCCCGGACGACCTGGAAGCCGCCACGCTGCGCTCCACCGCCGACCTGCGGCCCGGCGACGAGGTGGTGGCGATCGGCTTTCCGTTCGGCATCGGGCCCTCGGTATCGTCGGGCGTGGTGTCGGGCCTCAAGCGCGGCTTCGTCTCGCCCGAAGGCAAGACCCAGTTGCGCAACCTGATCCAGTTCGACGCCGCGGCCAATCCCGGCAATTCCGGCGGGCCGCTGGTGACCATGGACGGCGAGGTGGTGGGCATCGTCACCGCCATCCTGAACCCGACGCAGAGCCGGACCTTCCTCGGCATCGGCTTTGCCGTGCCCATCGAGAACGCCGCCGCAGCGGCCGGCATGCCGCCGTTCTGAGCCCCGCACACAGCACCAGGAGCCCCATGGACGCCCCTCTCCGCGAATCCCCCAGCGCCTCGCTCATGGAACAGGTGCTGTTCGAGGTCAAGCGCATCGTCGTCGGCCAGGACCGCTTCCTGGAGCGGGTCATGGTCGCCATGCTGGCGCAGGGCCACCTGCTGGTCGAAGGCGTGCCGGGCCTGGCCAAGACGCTCACGGTCAAGACCTTGGCCGGCGCGGTGCAGGGCAGCTTCAAGCGCATCCAGTTCACGCCCGACCTGGTGCCGGCCGACCTGGTGGGCACCCGGCTCTACAACCAGAAGAGCGGCGACTTCAGCACCGCGCTGGGCCCGGTCTTTGCCAACCTGCTGCTGGCCGACGAGATCAACCGCGCGCCGGCCAAGGTGCAGAGCGCGCTGCTGGAGGTGATGCAGGAGCGCCAGGTCACCATCGCCGGCGAGACGCACCGCGTGCCCTCGCCCTTCCTGGTGATGGCCACGCAGAACCCGGTGGAAACCGAGGGCACCTATGCGCTGCCCGAGGCGCAGGTGGACCGCTTCATGATGAAGGTGCTGGTGGAGTACCCGAGCGACGAGGACGAATTCGTCATCGTGCAGCGCGCCATGCACCCGCCCGCGCCGGTGGTGCCGGTGGCCACCACGGCGCAGCTCGCCGAACTGCAGGCCCAGTGCCGGCAGGTCTACATCGACCCGTCCCTGCTCCAGTACGCCGTGCGGCTGGTGGCGGCCACGCGCCGGCCGGACGAGTGCGGCCTGAAGAATTTCGGCCACCTGCTGGCCTACGGCGCCAGCCCGCGCGCCACCATCAACCTGGCCGAGGGGGCCCGCGCGCTGGCCATGCTGCGCGGCCGCGACTATGCCCTGCCCGCCGACATGGCCGACCTGGTGCCCGACGTACTGCGCCACCGCATGGCGCTGTCCTACGAGGCGCTGGCCGAGGGCATCAGCGCCGACGCCCTGATCGCCCGGCTGATGGCGCACATACCGGCGCCGGCCAAGCCGCTGCACCACGCCCATGAAAAACGCGCCGCCTGAGGCCACCGGAGCCCGGCCCGGCCCGCCCGCCCGCGAGGTCGAGGCACTGCTGCGCCGGCTCGAATGGACGGCGCTGCGCCGGCTCGACGGCCTGCTGCAGGGCAGCCACCGCACGCTCAAGCGCGGCGCCGGGCTGGACCTGGCCGACCTGCGCGAGTACCAGCCGCAGGACGACGTGCGCCACATCGACTGGAACGTCACCGCCCGTACCCAGGTGCCGCACGTGCGCGTCTTCACCGAGGACCGCGAGATGGCCGCGTGGTTCGTGGTGGACCAGAGCGCCTCGGTCGACTTCGGCTCCGGCGCGCGCCGCAAGCGCACGGTGCAGGCCGAGTTCGTCGGCACCATCGCCCGCCTGCTCACCCGCCACGGCAACCGGGTCGGCGCCCTGCTGGGCGGCAGCGGCCCCGAGCGCTGGATTCCCGCGCGCGGGGGGCGCGCCCATGTGCTGCACCTGCTGCAGTGCTGCCTGCGGGCCGCGCCCGCCCTGGGCCCCGCGGCACCCACCAGCCTGGGGCCCTGGCTGGAGACGCTGGGACGCGCGCTGCGTCAGCGCGGCACGGTGTTCGTCGTCTCCGACTTCATCAGCGCGCCCGGCTGGGAGCAGCCCCTGGGCCGCCTGGCCCAGCGGCACGACGTGGTCGCCGTGCGCCTGTTCGACCCGCTGGAGCGGGCGCTGCCCGACATCGGCCTGGTCGCCATGCGCGATGCCGAAACCGGCGAGCAATTACTGGTCGACACGCACGAGCGCATGTTCCGCCAGCGCTTCGCACGCCTGGCCGCCGCGCGCGAAGACCGCCTGCGGCAGAGCCTGGCCCAGGCCGGGGTGGATGCGCTGGAGCTGTCCACCGAAGACGATCTGGTCGAGGCCGTCATGCGCTTCTCCGAACTGCGGCGCCGCCGCTCGCGCCAGCGCGGCGCCCCCTCCCTGAGCGCCGCCTGACACACCGAGCCCGCCATGCCGCCAACCGAGCCGAACGCCCTCCATTGGCTGGACCGCTGGCACGCCTTCTGGTCGGGGCTGCCCGTGCCCGACTTCCTCTGGCCGCAGATGCTCTGGCTGCTGCTCGCGCTGCCGCTGCTGGTGCTGTTCTACCTCTGGATGCAGGGCCGGCGGCGCAAGCTGGCGGTGCGCTATGCCAGCCTGTCGCTGGTGCGCGAGGCCCTGGGCAAGGGCCCGGGCTGGCGCCGGCACCTGCCGCCCCTGCTGCTGCTGCTGGCGCTGGCCGCCATGCTGGTGGCGGCGGCGCGGCCGGTGGCGGTGATCGCCCTGCCCTCGCAGCAGCAGACCATCATGCTGGCCATCGACGTGTCGGCCAGCATGCGCGCCACCGACGTCAAGCCCAACCGGCTGGTCGCTGCGCAGGACTCGGCCAAGTCCTTCATCGCCCAGTTGCCGCGCACCGTGCGCGTGGGGGTGGTGGCCTTCGCCGGCAGCGCGCAGGTGGCGCAGTTGCCGACCCAGTCGCGCGACGACCTGATGACCGCCATCGACAGCTTCCAGTTGCAGCGCGGCACGGCCACCGGCAATGGCCTGATGCTGGCGCTGGCCACGCTGTTCCCCAACAGCGGCATCGACATCGCCTCCCTGGGCATGGGCCCGCGCGGCGGCCCGCGGCTCTCGCCGCTCGACGCGCAGGCCAACGACACGCCCAAGCCGCCGCCCCCGCCGGTGGCCCCGGGCTCCTACAGTTCCGCCGCCATCGTGATGCTGACCGACGGCCAGCGCACCACCGGGGTCGACCCATTGGAGGCCGCCCAGATCGCCGCCGACCGCGGCGTGCGCATCTACACGGTGGGCGTGGGCACGCGCGAGGGCGACACCATCGGCTTCGAGGGCTGGTCGATGCGGGTGCGGCTGGACGAAGACACGCTCAAGGCGGTCGCCGCCAAGACCAATGGCGAATACTTCTTCGCCGGCAGCGCGCCGGACCTGAAGCGGGTCTACGACACCCTCAGCTCACGCCTGGCGGTGGAGAAGCGCGAAACCGAGGTGTCCGCGCTGTTCGCGCTGGCGGGCGCCGCCTTCGCGCTGCTGGCGACGCTGCTGTCGATGTGGTGGTTTCACCGGGTGGCCTGAGGAGGTGTGAACGAACCCGCTGTGCCCGCTCGTCCCGCAAGAACGCGCCTCTCACGCATGAGCCCAGCCGCCCGGTCACCGAGATGGAGCATGGCCAGTTTCGCGGCAAAAGCTGGATTTTAGGCAAAAAATGGCTGAAGCCCAGTCAAATCCCGGGCTTTCAGCTATCTATTTGATAGCAAACGCTACTCGAACCGCCCCGACACCAGCCGCAGCCGCCGGTCGCAGCGCGCGGCCAGGGTGTCGTCATGGGTGACGACGACGAAGGCGGTGCCCTGCTCGCGGGCCAGCCCCATCATCAGTTCGAACACACCGTCGGCGGTGCTGCGGTCGAGGTTGCCGGTGGGCTCGTCGGCCAGCACGCAGGCCGGCTGGGTGACCAGGGCGCGCGCGATCGCCACCCGCTGGCGCTCGCCGCCCGAGAGTTCGGCCGGCCGGTGGTGCACCCGCTCGGCCAGGCCCACGGCCGCGAGGATGCGGTCAGCGGCGGCGTTGTACGACTCCGGCGCATCGCGCCGGATGCGCAGCGGCATGGCGACGTTGTCGCGCGCGCTGAATTCCGGCAGCAGGTGGTGGAACTGGTAGACGAAACCCAGGTGGCGGTTGCGCAGGCGGCCCTGGGCCGCGGCATCGAGCTGCGCCAGCGCCTGGCCCTGCAGCACGACCGAACCGGCGCTGGGCGCGTCCAGCCCGCCCAGCAGGTGCAGCAGCGTGCTCTTGCCCGAGCCGGAGGCGCCGACGATGGCCAGCGTCTCGCCGGCGCGCACCTCCAGGTCCACGCCATGCAGCACCGTCAGGTCGATGCGGCCCTCGCGGAAGCGCTTGGTAAGGCCCCGCGCCCTGAGCACCACGGAAGAGGGCGAAGCCTGCTCATTCATACCGCAGCGCCTCCGCCGGGTTGACGCGGCTGGCGCGCCAGCTCGGGTAGAGCGTGGCGATGAAGGCCAGCACCAGCGAGATGGCCGCGATCGGCACAATGTCGCCGCGCTGCGGGTCGCTGGGCATGCGGCTGATCAGATAGACGTCCTTGGGCAGGAAGCTGGCGTGGAAGAGCTGTTCGAGGAAGGGCACGATGACGTCGATGTTGAAGGCGATCAGGAGGCCCAGCGCCAACCCGCCGAGCGTGCCGATCACGCCGACCATGGCGCCCTGCACCACGAAGATGCCCATGATGCTGCGCGGGCTGGCGCCCAGCGTGCGCAGGATGGCGATGTCGGCGCGCTTGTCGGTCACGGTCATGACCAGCGTGGACACCAGGTTGAACGCCGCCACGGCGACGATCAGGGTCAGGATGATGAACATCATGCGTTTCTCCAGCTCCACGGCGGAGAACCAGGTCTTGTTCTGCTGCGTCCAGTCGCGGATCAGCAGGTCGCCCGAGAGCGAGCCGGCCAGCTGCGCGGCCACCTGGCGCGCCTGCTGCAGGTCCTTGAGCTTCAGGCGGATGCCGGTCGGGCCTTCCAGGCGGAACAGGCGCGCGGCGTCGTCCTGGTGGATCATGGCCAGCGCGGAGTCGTACTCGTAGTGGCCGGAGTCGAAGGTGCCGACCACGGTCATGCGCTTGAGGCGCGGCACCACGCCCGCGGGCGTCACGTCGCCGCTGGGCGACACCAGGGTGATCGGGTCGCCCGCCACCACGCCCAGCGCCCGCGCCAGCTCCTGGCCCAGCACGATGCCGAACTGCCCCGGCACCAGCTTCTGCAGCACGGCCGCGTGGTCGGTGGAGCCCAGGTCCGCCACCTCGCCTTCGTGCGCCGGGTCGATGCCGCGCACCATCACGCCGCGCATGTCGTCGCCGCGCGCCAGCAGCGCCTGCGCCGAGATGAAGGTGGCCGCGCCCACCACCGCCGGGTTGCGCCGCGCCTCGGCCAGGGTCAGGGCCGGGTCCGGCAGCGCCGCGCCGCCGGGCGCGAAGATCTCGATGTCCGACACCACCGACAGCATGCGGTCGCGCACGTCCTTCTGGAAGCCGTTCATCACCGACAGCACGATGATCAGCGCCGCCACGCCCAGCGCAATGCCCAGCATGGACACGCCCGAGATGAAGGAGATGAAGCCGTTGCGCCGCGTCGTGCGCCCGGCGCGGGTGTAGCGCAGGCCCAGGGCCAATTCGTAGGGGAGTTGCATGTGTTTGGAGGAGCCTTGTTCTTCTAGGGCCGCTCTGCATCGCGCAGCTCCAGCGCCGCCTCGCAGGCGCGCTGGATGTTCAGGATGGCGGCATCCTGCCGTGTGAAATCGAGCGAGAAACCAGCGGGATCGTCCGCATACTCCTGCCGGGCGCGTGCCACGCAACGCTCGATGGTCGCGGCCTTGTTCAGCAGCACCTCATCGGCCATGGACGCGTCCTTCGCGGGCGATGTCGGCCAGCAGGCCAGCGCGGGCTTCGTCCAGCGCGGTCTTCTCGCTGAGCACGAAGGCCTCGAACAGGCCGGCGCGCACGTCGGCGGCCCACCAGCGCTCGCCGGTCATCAGCACCTGGTACTGCATCACGGTGGAGGCAGCGCGCAGGTCCAGCAGATCGACCTCGCAGCCGGCAATGCCCGACAGATCGGACGCCAGTTCCCAGAGCCGCACCGGGTCGGCATAGCCGGCGACCAGCACCGCCAGGTCCAGGTCGCTGTCCGGGCCGGACGTGCCGCTCACGCGGCTGCCGAAGGCATGGATGGCCAGCAGGCCGGGCAGACGCTGCTGTAACTGCGCGACGAGCGCGTCGCGCGGCGGGGTGGGCCGGGAAGGAATCGGGGATGGCATGAGCGCCCGATTGTGATCGAATCGCCGCGCCCTTCTGCATCCATCGGTAGCCGCGACAATCGGGCCATGCACCTTCTGATCCCGTTCGCAGCCGCCGACGCCGAGGGCTGCGCGGCGCAGCGGCGCGGCCTGCGCCTGCCCCGGCTGGAGCGCCTGCTGGCGCTACTGGCGCCCGCCGGCACCGATGCCGGCGACGAATTCACCCTGTCCCCGCCGCACGAGCGCGCGCTGGCCGCGCTGCTGGGCATGGACGGCGGCGGCGACGGCCGGCTGCCCTGGGCCGCGCAGGCGCTGGCCGCCGCCGGCGCCGACCCGGGCAGCGCCGCCTGGGCCCATGTCACGCCCTGCCACTGGCGCATCGCGCCGGACCACATCGCCATGACCGACCCGGCCGGGCTGCAGCTGCAGGAGCAGGAGTCCCGCGCGCTGCTGGCCGTGGTCGCGCCCTACTTCATCGAGGACGGCATCGCGCTGGACTACGTGTCGCCGCTGGTCTGGCGCGCGCACGGCGAGCCGCTGCGCGGGCTGGCCACCGCCTCGCTCGACCGGGTCACCGGCCGCAGCCTGGACCTGTGGATGCCCGACGCGCCCGCCGCCCGCCCGCTGCGCCGGCTGCAGAGCGAGATCCAGATGCTGCTCTACACCCACCCGCTGACCGACGCGCGCAGCGCGCGCGGGCTGCCGCCGGTCAACGCCTTCTGGCTCAGCGGCACCGGCGACTGGCCGGCCGGCGCGCGCGGCACGCTGCCCGGCCTGCGCATGCCGCAGGCGCTGCGCGAGGCCGCGCCTGTCTCTTATACACATCTAAAAGGGGGGGGGGGGGGGGGGGGGGGGGGGGGGGGGGGGGGGGGGGGGGGGGGGGGG
>NZ_JAELTO010000041.1 GCF_016428875.1 Xylophilus sp. ASV27 | reverse complement strand
CCCCCCCCCCCCCCCCCCCCCCCCCCCCCCCCCCCCCCCCCCCCCCCCCCCTTTTTAGATGTGTATAAGAGACAGGCCTTGGCGGCCTGCGCCGGCCCGCCCACCAGGCGGCGGCGAGCAGGGCCAGGCCCAGCGCCAGGCAGACCAGGTCGAAGCCGGCCACGCGCCACAGGCCGGCGCCGATCGCGGTCCACAGCGCGGTGTCGGTGGTGAGGGCGTTGAGCAGCGGCACGCCCGCGAACAGCGCGCCGCCCACGGTGAGCTGGATCTGCCACATGCGCCGCGTGGGCCAGGCGAGCCCGGCCACGGCGGCCAGGCCCCAGGCCGCGAAGAAGCCGGCGATCTCGGCGTCGGCCCGCCCGGCCAGCGCCACGGGCAGCAGGCGGTTGGCCCAGAAGTAGGCCGCCATGGCGATCGGCACGCCGGCGATGGCGGCGATGTTCAGGCCATCGACCCGCCGCAGCCCGAAGCCCACGCGCCCGCCGTGCTTGAGCGCCTTGGCGTACTTCTGCCGCTCCTTCACGGCCCACAGCAGCAGGCCGGTGGCGACCATGGCGCAGCCGGCCAGGCCGCTCAGGAAGTACAGCCCGCGCAGCAGCGGACTGGAGAAGTGCGCGATGTGCAGCCCGTAGAGCACGCCGCGGGTCTGCAGCGCCGGGCCTTCGGCCTCGCCGGTGGCCGACAGCAGCCGGCCGCTGCGGCCCTCGAACAGCATGGCCGGCTGGCTGGCGGAAATGCCGCGCCCGTCCTGCCGCTGCAGCACGATGGTGGCGCTGGCGTCGTTCGGGTGGCTGACGGTGATGCGGCCGACCGCCGCGCCGCCCCAGCGGGCGCTGGCCTGCGCGAGCAGCGGCGCCAGCGGCACGAGCGGGGCCGGCTGGCCCGAGGCCTTGGCGTTGCGCGGCACGCTGCCGGGAAAGGCCTCGGCGAAGAAGGCGTCCTGGTCGCCCTTGTAGGCCGCCTGCGGGCCCCAGGGCATGTACATGAACATCAGCGTGACCAGCCCGGTGTAGGTGATCATCAGGTGGTAGGGCAGCGCCAGCACCGCGCTGGCGTTGTGCGCGTCGAGCCAGCTGCGCTGGCCCTTCCCGGGCCGGAAGGTGAAGAAGTCCTTGAAGATGCGCTTGTGCGTGACGATGCCCGAGAGGATCGCCACCAGCATGCACATGGCGCAGAAGCCGACGATCCAGCGCGCCCAGACCGCCGGCAGGTAGTGCAGGTCGAAGTGCAGGCGGTAGAGGAATTCGCCGCCGCGCGTCTCGCGCGTGGCCTGCAGCGGCTGGCCGGTGGCGGCGTCCAGCTCGGCACGCTCGAAGCTGGCGCCGCGGCCCTGGCGCGGCGGCTCGCCCGGGAGCGGCGGCGGTTTCAGCCAGCTCAGGCCCACGGCGGGCTCGCGCTCGCGCGGCAGCTTGATGATCCAGCGCGGGCTGTGCGGCGCGCGCTGCCGCAGCGCGGCCACGGCCGCCTCGGCCGATTGCGCCTGCGGCGGCAGCGCCAGGCTGGCGTGGTGGCGCTCGGGCTTCATCCAGAAGGTGATCTCGTCGCGGAAGTACGAGGCGGTGCCGGCGGCGAACACCAGGAACAGCACCCAGCCCACCAGCAGGCCGCTCCAGGTGTGCAGCCAGGCCATGGACTGGCGCAAGCCCTCCTTCATGCCGCCCATCCGACGCCCAGGCGCGCCAGCAGCAGCGCGCCCAGCACGGCCGCCGGCAGCAGCAGCCCGAGGCAGGCGCGCGCCGCGCTGCGCGCCGCAAACACCCCCATCACCGCGCACGGGTAGATGACCAAGGCCAGCAGCGTGGCCGCGAGCGCCGCCTCCGCGCGGGTGGTGGGCAGGTACAGCGCCAGCACCGCCGCGGCCAGCGCCGCCACCGCGTAGCCGCCGCCGATGGCCGCCACCGCGCGCACCGCCACGCCGAGCCGGTAGCGCAGGCCCTCGCTGCCCGCGGGCAGCCAGCGGTGGCGGGTGGAGGGCGAGGCATCGGGCTGCCGCGCGGCGGGCGAGGGGTGCGGGGGAGCGTGGTGGCGCATGGCGGTGGCGGGACGAAGGCGCGCGTCAGGGCGCGGCGAGGCTCGGCTTGAGAACAAGAACCATTCTTATCATAACCGCGCCGCGGATTATGAGCCGAAAGTGCATGCAGCCCAGGCACTACCTGGGCTGCATGCTATCAATTTAGTACTGAACGCGCGCCGCCACACGCTTCACCCCCAGGTAGAACAGCGGCACGAAGAAGATGCCCAGCGCGGTGGCCGCGAGCACGCCTCCGAAGACGCCGGTGCCGATGGCGATCTGGCTGGCCGAGCCGGCGCCGCGGGCCAGGGCCAGCGGAATGACGCCGGCCAGGAAGGCCAGCGAGGTCATCAGGATCGGGCGCAGCCGCAGGCGCGCGCCCTCGGCCACCGCGTCCATCAGCGGCACGCCGCGGCGCAGCGCGGCCTGCGCGAACTCGATGATCAGGATCGCGTTCTTGGCCGACAGGCCGATGGTGGCGAGCAGCCCGACCTGGAAGTAGATGTCGTTGGACAGCCCGCGCAGCGACGCCGCGATCACCGCGCCGAGCACGCCCAGCGGAATCACCAGCAGCACCGAGAACGGCACCGACCAGCTCTCGTACAGCGCGGCCAGGCACAGGAACACGACCAGGATCGAGAGCGCGAACAGCAGCGGCGCCTGCCCGCCCGAGAGCCGCTCCTGGTAGGACAGGCCGCTCCAGGCCTGGCCGGTGCCGGCCTGCTGCCGGGCGAGGGCCTCGACCGCCGCCATGGCGGTGCCCGAGCTGGTGCCCTGCGCCGCCGCGCCCTGGATCTGCACCGCGGGCAGGCCGTTGTAGCGCTCCAGCTGCGCGGCGCCCTGCGCCCAGCGCGTGCTGGCGAAGGCCGAGAACGGCGTCATGGCGCCGCTGCCGCCGCGCACGAACCACTGCGCCATGTCCTCGGGCGCGGCGCGGTAGGGCGCGTCGGCCTGCACGATCACGCGCTTGACGCGGCCGCGGTCGATGAAGTCGTTGACGTAGCTGCCGCCCCAGGCGATGCCCAGCGTGCTGTTGACGTCGCCGAGCGCGAGCCCCAGCGCCGAGGCCTTGACCTGGTCGATGTCCACCTGCAACTGCGGCGTCTGGGCGATGCTGTTGGCGCGCACCGACTGCAGGCGCGCGTCCTTGCCGGCCTCGCGCACCAGCGCCTGGCGCGCCTGCGCCAGCCGCTGCGGCCCCATGCCGGAGGTGTCCTGCAGCCAGAACTCGAAGCCGTTGGACTGGCCCAGGCCCTCGATCGGCGGCGGCACCATGCCGTAGACCTCGGCGTCGCGCTGCTGCTGCGCCAGCGCGGCGCTGGCGCGCTCGGCGATGGCCTGGGAGCGCTGCTGCGCGCCCTGGCGCTCGGCCCAGTCCTTGAGCGAGACGAAGGCGATGCCGGCGTTCTGCGCCGAGCCGCCGAAGCTCCAGCCCGAGAGCGTGAAGATGGTGTCGGTGCTGTCGCGCTCGGTCTCCAGGAAGTGCTTTTCCACGGCGCGGTTCACCGCGTCGGTGCGGCTGTGCGTGGCGCCGGCGGGCAGCGTGAGCTGCACCATCACGCTGCCCTGGTCCTCCTCGGGCAGGAAGCCGCCGGGCAGGGCCAGGTAGAGCAGGCCCATGCCGGCGACGATGGCCGCGTACACGGCGGTAAAGCGCAGCGGCTTGCGCAGCATGCGCCGGAGCAGGCCCACGTAGCGGCCCTGCGCGGCGTCGAAGCCGCGGTTGAAGGCGCCCAGGAAGCCGCGGGTGCGCGGCGCGCCGGGCTTGAGAAAGCGCGCGCACAGCGCCGGCGTGAGCACGATGGCCACCAGCACCGACAGCGCCATCGACGCGATGATGGTGACCGAGAACTGCCGGTAGATCACGCCCACCGAGCCGCCGAAGAAGCCCATGGGCAGGAACACGGCCGACACCACCACCGCGATGCCGACCAGCGCGCCGGTGATCTCGCGCATCGACTGGACGGTGGCGGCCCGGGCGTCCAGGCCCTCTTCGTGCATGACGCGCTCGACGTTCTCCACCACCACGATGGCGTCGTCCACCAGCAGGCCGATGGCCAGCACCATGCCGAACAGCGTGAGCACGTTGATCGAATAGCCGAAGACCGCCAGCACGCCGAAGGTGCCCAGCAGCACCACCGGCACGGTGATGGCCGGGATCACGGTGGCGCGCCAGTTCTGCAGGAGCAGGAACATCACCACCACCACCAGCGCGATGGCTTCGAGCAGCGTCTTGATGACCGACTGGATCGAGATCTTGACGAAGCGCGTGGAGTCCTCCGCATAGGCCACGCGCAGGCCGGCCGGCAGCGAGCGCTCCAGCTCGGCGATGCGCGCCTTGACCGCGCGCGCGGTGGTCAGCGCGTTGGCGCCGGGCGCCAGCATGATGGCCGCGCCGGCGGCCGGGTGGCCGTTCAGGCGCGTGCTCTCGGCATACGACTCGCTGCCGATCTCCACGCGCGCCACGTCGCCCAGGCGCACTACGGCGCCGTCGGGCTGGGTCTTGAGCACGATGTCGCGGAACTGCGCCGGCGTCTGCAGCCGCGACATCGCGGTGACGGTGGCGTTGAGCTGCTGCTGCGCGGGCGCGGGCCGCGCGCCGATCTCGCCGACCGAGAGCTGCGTGTTCTGCGCGCCGACGGCGGCGGTGACGTCCGAGGGCATCAGCTGGTAGCTCGCCAGCCGGTGCGGGTCGAGCCAGATGCGCATGGCGTAGGCCGCGCCGAAGGCCTGCACCGAGCCCACGCCGTCCACCCGGCTCAGCGGGTCGCGCATGTGGCTGGCCATCCAGTCGGCCACGTCGGTGTCGGTGCGGCGGTCGGTCTGGTCGTACAGCGCCACGATCAGCAGGAAGCTGTTCTGCGACTTGGCCACCGTCACGCCCTGCTGCTGCACCGCCTGCGGCAGGCGGCTGGCGGCCTGGCTGACCTTGTTCTGCACCTGCACCTGCGCGGTGTCGGGGTCGATGCCCTGGCGGAAGGTGACGCCGATCTCGGCGTAGCCGGCCGAGCTGCTGGTCGACTTGAAGTACAGCAGGCCGTCGATGCCCTTCAACTGCTGCTCCAGCACCTGCGTGACGCCGGTCTCCACCGCCTGCGCCGAGGCGCCGGGGTAGTTGGCGGAGATGACCACGGTGGGCGGCGCGATGTCCGGGTACTGCGACACCGGCAGCGTGGTGATGGCCACGCCGCCGCCCAGCATGATGAGGATGGCGATGACCCAGGCGAAGACCGGCCGCTGGATGAAGAAATTGGCGATCACGGGCCGCGCCTCACTCTGCCGCCGCGCCGGGCAGCGCCGCCACCGCCACCGCCACCGGCGTGACCTTCTCGCCCGGCTGCGCGCGCTGCAGGCCCTCGACCACCAGGCGGTCGCCCGCGCTCAGGCCCCGGGTCACGATCCACTGGTCGCCCGCGGTGCCGCGCACCTCGAGCGCGCGCAGCTCGACCTTGTCGCCGGCGCCCACCACCAGCGCGGTGGGCTCGCCCTTCTCGTCGCGCGTCACCCCGCGCTGCGGCGCCAGGATGGCCTGGCGCTGCACGCCGGAGTCGAGCTGCGCGCGCACGTACATGCCGGGAAGCAGCAGGCCCTGCGGGTTCGGGAACTCCGCGCGCAGCGTGACCGAGCCGGTCGCGCCATCGACGCCGACCTCGGTCAGCCGCAGCCGGCCCGCATGCGCGTAGGGCAGGCCGTCTTCCAGGCGCAGGCCGACCTGCGTGCTGGCCGGCGCCATCTCGCCGGCGAGCAGGCGGCGCTTGAGCCGGGTCAGTTCGAGGCTGGACTGCACCACGTCGACGTAGATCGGGTCGATGCGCTGGATCGTCGCCAGCGCCAGCGCCTGGCCCGGCGCCACCAGCGCCCCCTCGGTCACGCTGGAGCGGCCGATGCGCCCGGCGATGGGCGCGGTGATGCGGGTGAATTCGAGGTTGATGCGCGCGGCCTTCACCGCCGCCTGCGCCGCGCGCACGCCGGCCAGCGCCTGCGCCAGCGCGGCCTGGGCTTCGTCATGCTCCTGGCGGCTCACGGCGTTGGCCTTGACCAGTTCGCCGAAGCGCTCGGCCTTGCCGCGCAGGCTGGCGATGCCGGCCTGCGCGTTGGCCAGCGCGGCCTGCGCCTGCTCGTAGGCCGCCTCGAACGGGCCGGGCTCGATCTGGTAGAGCAGCTGGCCGGCGCGCACCAGGCTGCCTTCCTCGAACAGGCGCTGGCGCACGATGCCG
The DNA here is from genome assembly GCF_016428875.1 of Xylophilus sp. ASV27. Classification (GTDB taxonomy): domain Bacteria; phylum Pseudomonadota; class Gammaproteobacteria; order Burkholderiales; family Burkholderiaceae_C; genus Xylophilus. The sequence goes on along the minus strand of NZ_JAELTO010000041.1, from coordinate 27,783 downwards.
CTGACCTGCGGCCGCACCTCGGAGACGCGGAACGCGGCGGTGCGGCCGGGCAGCTCGATGCGCACCGGCACGTCGCCCGCGCGCAGGGTGAGCACGCCCACTTCGGGCGGCGCGGCGGCGGTGTCGGGGGTCTTTCGGGCGTCGCAGGCGGCAAGCGCGAGCAGGCAGGCGGGAAGGAGCAGGAACTTCAAGAGCATGGTCACCGGAAGGCGGGGCAGCCGATGCGCCCCGGGCCGGGCATTGTGCCGTCGATGCGCCTTCGCCCCCCTGATGGCCCTGCCACGGCCGGGGCCGCCTGCGCCGCCGGCATGTGCTACAAAATATATAGCATATAGCCCAGGTGATACCTGGGCTGCAGGCACTTTCGACCTGAAACCCGGTCAGAACGCGTAGCGCGCGCTCAATTCCACCGTGCGCGGCGCGCCCGGCATGATGCCGATGTCGTTGTTGGCCGAGAGGTAGGTCCGGCGGTCCAGCACGTTCTTCAGGTTGAGCGCCGCGCTCCAGCCCCTGGGCGCGGGGCGCCAGTACAGCGCCAGGTCCACCGTGGCGTAGCCGGGCAGCCGCACGGCGTTGTCGACGCTGGCGAACTGCGCGCTGCGCGCATTCAGGCCGGCGCCGGCCTGCACGCCGGGCAGCCAGGCGTCGAGCGACTTCAGCGTCCACAGGCTCAGCGTGTGGCGCGGCGCCAGGGCCAGCGTCCTGCCCTGCAGCGGCGTCGGCTTGGCAGAACCGAAGGGCGCGGTCACGGTGCCCACGCCCTTGGTCACCAGCGCGTCGAGGTAGGAGTAGCCGGCCAGCACCTGCCAGCCCGGCGCCACCTGGCCGGAGAAGCTCAGCTCCAGCCCGCGCGCGCGCTGCTCGCCGACGTTGACCAGGGTGTTGAGCACCGGGTCGGTGTACTTCACGTCGCTGCGGGTGAGCTGGTAGAGCGCGGCGGTGAAGGAGGCGGCGCCGTCGAACAGATCGGTCTTGGAGCCGATCTCCAGGTTCATGCTCTGCTCCGGCTTCAGCTGCGCGTTGTTGGCCGCCAGCGGCCCGGCCTCGCCCGAGGGCTGGTAGGACTTGGTGGCCGACACGTAGTAGCTCTGCGCCTGCGTGGGCTGCCACACCAGGCCGGCGCGCGGCGACACGTCGCGGTCGGTGCGCTGCAGGTCGGCGTTGCGGGCCAGCTCGTTCTGGTACTTCTGGCCGAAGGCGTCGTAGCGCAGGCCCAGCAGGCTCTTCACGCTCGGCGTCCAGGTGGAGAGCGCCTGGACGTAGACGCTGCGCGTGGTGTTGGTGGTGGTGCCGACCGCAGGGCCGGACGACTGCGCCACCGGCACGTAGTAGGGCAGGTCCTGGCCCACGGGCGCGAACACCGGCGTGCCGAAAGAGTAGCCGGCCTTGTTGGTCGCGGCGTTGGTGATGGCCTGGTGGCGGTCCTGCTCGCCGAACTCGGCGCCGGCCAGCAGCTTGTGCGTGGTGGCGCCCCAGGCCAGCTCGTGGCTGATCTCGCTCTGATTGAACCAGCCGTGCTCGTAGCGCTGCACCGCGCCGCGCGAGAGCAGCGCCATGGGCACGGCGCCGCTGTCGTTGATGGAGCCGATGCGGGTGTGGCGGCGGTCCAGCGCGTACTCGTAGTAGCGCAGCGTGTCGGTGAAGGCGGTGCTGTCGGACAGGCGCAGCCGGTACTGCGCGGTGCTGCTCTCGATGGTCGAGAAGGTGTGGTCCAGCCCGTAGGCGTTGGCCGCGCCGTAGTAGGTGTTGATCGGCACCCTGGCCGGCCGGCCGGTGGAGGCCAGGCCCGGCATGCCGAAGTCGATGCCGCGCTCCTGATGCTGGTAGTTGTACTGCAGCAGCAGGCTCTGGCTGCCGTCCTTCCACAGCAGGCTGGGCGAGACCGCCTGGCTGCGCAGATAGCCGTTGGTGCGGAAGCTGCCCGAGTCTTCCACCGCCGCGTCGAGCCGCACCGCGAGCGTGTCGGACAGCGCGCGGTTCAGGCCCAGGTCGCTGCGCTTGAGGCCATAGCTGCCCAGCGTCACGCCGGCATCGCCGCCATTGGTGAAGCCGGGCTTTTTGGTGATCAGGTTGATCAGCCCGCCCGAGGAGCCGCGCCCGTAGAGCGCCGCGGCCGGGCCCTTGACCACCTCCACGCGCTCGATGTTGTAGAGGTCGCGGAAGTACTGCGCATCGTCGCGCACGCCGTCCAGGTAGACGTCGTAGAGCGCGCTGAAGCCGCGGATCACCACCGCGTCGCGCTGGCCGTCGCCGGTGGCCAGGCCGACCGAGGGAATGGTCTTCATCACGTCCTGCACGCTGCGCGCGCCCTGGTCGCGCATGACCTCCTGCGTGACGACGTTGACCGTCTGCGGAATGTCGCGCAGCGGCGCATCGACCTTGGCCGCGGTCGCGGTGTCGGCCGGCGCGTAATGCGCGCCATGCTCCTGGCCGGCGGTGACGTCGACCTGCGGCAGGGTCTGGCCCTGCGTGGCGAGGGCCGTGGCGCCGGCCAGGGCCAGCAAAGCGGCCTGCGCGATGGCGCGCCGCGGGAAAGTGAAGCGGGAATGCATGGTGGTTCTGCCTTGCCTGGTGTGCGTTGGAATGTTGGCGGGCTGGAACGCGAATCGTTCTTGCTGGCTTCGGGCGCGGCGAGCCTATTCCCGCGAAGCTGACTTGAAGCCAACCGTCGCGCACATGCAACGCGCGGGAACCAAGCGCGGCGCCCCGGCTCCGACGCTCACCATGGACACGCTCGCCCCCCTCTCCGACCTGGGCCTGACGCTGCCGACCCCGGCCTACATCGCCGGCGCCATCCTGTTCGGGCTGGTCGGCCTGATCGCCTGGCGCCTGGGCCGGCGCGAGGCCAGGCGCAAGACCCAGTGGATCGGCGTGGCGCTGATGTTCTACCCCTACGCCGTGTCCAGCACCTGGCTGCTCTACACCATCGGGCTGGCGCTGTGCGCGGGGTTGTGGTGGGACTGGCCGTAGCGTCTGCCCTGCCGCGACCTTTGTCGGGTACCGGTGTCTACAATCCCAGCTCCCTCAAAGAGGCCGACCGTCGCGCAGACGCGTGACGCGGCCCGTCAAGCAGCCGCCCGCGCAGGAGACCGCCCGCATGTCCAACCCCACCCCCCCGGCAAGCGCCCAGACCAACCAGGAAGAGCGCCGCAGCGAACTGCGCCGCGCCGCGCTGGCCTACCACGAGTTTCCGAAGCCGGGCAAGATCGCCATCGCCGCGACCAAGCAGTTGCTCAACCAGCGCGACCTGGCGCTGGCCTATTCGCCCGGCGTGGCCGCGCCCTGCGAGGAAATCGTCAAGGACCCGAACGCGGCCTTCAAGTACACCAGCCGCGGCAACCTGGTGGCCGTGATCAGCAACGGCACGGCCGTGCTGGGCCTGGGCGACATCGGCCCGCTGGCCTCCAAGCCGGTGATGGAGGGCAAGGGCGTGCTGTTCAAGAAGTTCGCCGGCGTGGACGTGTTCGACATCGAGATCGCCGAGAAGGACCCGCAGAAGCTGGTCGAGGTGATCGCCGCGCTGGAGCCCACCTTCGGCGCCATCAACCTGGAGGACATCAAGGCGCCGGACTGCTTCTACGTCGAGCGCGAGTTGCGCAAGCGCCTGAAGATCCCGGTGTTCCACGACGACCAGCACGGCACCGCGATCACCGTGGCCGCGGCCATGCTCAACGGCCTGAGGGTGGTGGGCAAGGACATCGGCCAGGTCAAGCTGGTCACCTCCGGCGCCGGCGCCGCGGCGCTGGCCTGCCTGACGCTGCTGCTCAAGGTGGGCCTGAAGCGCGAGAACGTCTACGTGACCGACCTGGCCGGCGTGGTCTTCGAGGGCCGCACCGAGCTGATGGACGACGACAAGGCCTTCTTCGCGCAGAAGACCGAGGCGCGCTCGCTGAGCGACGTGATCGAGGGCGCGGACGTGTTCCTGGGCCTGTCGGCCGGCGGGGTGCTGAAGCCCGCCATGGTGGCGAAGATGGCGGCCAACCCGGTGATCTTCGCGCTGGCCAATCCCAACCCGGAGATCTCGCCCGAAGACGCGCACGCGGTGCGCGGCGACGTGGTGATGGCCACCGGCCGCACCGACTACCCGAACCAGGTCAACAACGTCCTGTGCTTCCCCTACATCTTCCGCGGCGCGCTGGACTCGGGCGCCACCACCATCACCGACGAGATGGAGATCGCCGCGGTGCACGCGATCGCCGAGCTGGCCCAGGCCGAGCAGAGCGAGGTCGTGGCGGCCGCCTATGCGGGCGAGCCGCTGGCCTTCGGCAAGGACTACCTGATCCCCAAGCCCTTCGATCCGCGCCTGATGATCAAGATCGCGCCGGCCGTGGCCCAGGCCGCGGCCGACAGCGGCGTGGCGCTGCGCCCGATCAAGGACATGGACGCCTACCGCGACAGCCTGCAGAGCTTCGTCTACGCCTCGGGCACCACGATGAAGCCGATCTTCGCCGCGGCCAAGGCGGCGCAGAAGAAGCGCGTGGCCTTTGCCGAGGGCGAGGAAGAGCGCGTGCTGCGCGCCGCCCAGATCGTGGTGGACGAAGGCGTCGCACGCCCGACGCTGATCGGCCGGCCGGCCATCATCGCCCAGCGCATCGAGAAGTTCGGCCTGCGCCTGACCGAGGGGCGCGACTACGACGTGGTCAACGTCGAGCAGGACCACCGCTACCGCGACTTCTGGCAGACCTACCACCGCATGACCGAGCGCAAGGGCGTGACCGTGCAGATGGCCAAGATCGAGATGCGCCGGCGCCTGGCGCTGATCGGCTCGATGCTGCTGCACAAGGGCGAGGTCGATGGCCTGATCGTCGGCACCTGGGGCCACACCCACCTGCACCTGCAGTACATCGACCAGGTCATCGGCCGGCGCGCCGGCGTCTGCACCTATGCCTGCATGAACGGCCTGCTGCTGCCGGACCGCCAAGTGTTCCTGGTGGACACCCACGTCAACTACGACCCGAGCGCCGAACAGCTGGCCGAGATCACCATCATGGCCGCCGAGGAAATGGTGCGCTTCGGCATCAAGCCCAAGGCCGCCCTGCTGAGCCACTCCAATTTCGGCAGCAGCAACCAGCCCAGCGCCGTAAAGATGCGCCAGACGCTGGAACTGCTGCGGGTCCAGGCGCCCTGGCTGGAGGTGGACGGCGAGATGCACGGCGACGTGGCGCTCGACGGCGCCCAGCGCGCGCAGATCATGCCCCACAGCGCCCTGGCCGGGAACGCCAACCTGCTGGTGCTGCCCAACATCGACGCCGCCAACATCTCCTACAACCTGCTCAAGACGGCGGCCGGCGGCGGCATCGCCATCGGGCCGGTGCTGCTGGGCGCGGCGCAGCCGGTGCACATCCTCACGGCCAGCGCGACCGTGCGCCGCATCGTCAACATGGCGGCGCTGACCGTCGCCGACGCCAACGCTTCACGATAAGCAAGCACTAACTTGCGCGCTTTTTCTCCAGGGTGCAAAGCCCCTGCGCCAGCGCCTTCCATGCTAGTAGACACTTGCATTGGAGTCCTCTTTCCGTCACACTAGCGGATTGATTTTTGGGGTTAACCCGGAGAAAATTTCGGAAATTTCGGGCGTGGCCAGGGGCCATGTCCGACATGGCCGGGGACCTTCCGGAGAGTCCGAAAGGTGTTTTGGCATGTGGCGTGAAGTGGCGCGGAGGCGGGCGCTCAGAGCTTTCTCCACGGCGGCAATGGCGGTTCGTGCAGGCGTACTGGGGCTGCTGGCCTTTGGTTTCACCGTTTCGGTGCAGGCGCGTTCGCCGTCGATCGCACCGCCAACCGCCGTCATCTCCCTTGCCGAACTGCCTCCCCAGGGTCGCGAAGTCTATGGACGCATCCGCTCCGGCGGGTCCTTCCGGCACGAGAAAGACGGCAGCGTGTTCGGCAACCGGGAGCGGCTATTGCCCCCCAGGGAGCGTGGCTACTACCGCGAATACACGGTGAGGACGCCAGGCGCCCGGGACCGCGGCGCCAGACGCATCGTCTGTGGCGGCAGGCCGAAGGCACCCGATCGCTGCTACTACACCAGCGACCACTATGCCAGCTTCCGCGAGATCGTCGAGTGACGGGCCGCGGCGGCTGGCTGCAGACAACGGGGTGGATGGCTCGCAGGCCGTCCCTGGATTTTTTAGACCTTAACTAGAAAGAGCAGCGGAGATGGATACGCCACTTCGTAGTAAAGAGAACGAGGCACCCCTCAAGGGCGTGCGCAGCAACATCGTGCAGTCGATCCGCGCCTTCCGCGTGCCCGACCTGCAGGAAGCGGCTGAAAGCCTCGGCCATCATTTCCTTTACGCCAATCTGGCGGAGGCACAGTCCAAGCAGGACGTGCTGGACATGATTGCCGAGCAGTTCACTTTTCCGTCCCACTTCGGGAAGAATTTCGACGCGCTGTATGACTGCATGACCGACCCGTTGCATAAATCGGGCCCGCAGCCAGGCTTCATCGTGGTGCTCGAGCAGATTCCAGCGCATGCCAAGTTCGACAAGGAAGCGCGCGAACAACTGCTGGACATCTTCCGGGAGGCCTCCGACTACTGGGGGGACCGCAAGGTGCCCTTCAGGTGCTTCTATTCTTTTCTGTAGCCCGTTCTGCATCCACCAGCCAAGCAGAACGGGCGAACGAGGCTAAGGCAGCGCCGGAGGCCGTCACCGGCATCGCGCTCGAAACCGATCCCGCAGAAAAGATGCCGACCGACAAGCTCGTGGACGTGTCGCCGTTGGCGTTGCGCATGAGCAGTCCTTTCAATTCTGGATACTGGCTCTCGGCCGCCTGACGGCGGCAGTAGAGCCACCCCCGGGCTCCATTGCATTTCGCCTGCCCCTGGCGCCCCTGGCGTTTTCACGGCTCGCGCTTTGCGCCTGCCGTGGCGGCCGCCAGCGCCAGGTAGTCGGCCACGGGGACTTCTTCCGCGCGGCGCTGCACGTCGAAGCTGCCGCTGAAACCCTGCTGCTCCAGCCAGCGGCCGAGGGTGTGGCGCAGCAGCTTGCGGCGCTGGCTGAAGGCGACCTGCACCAATTCGCTCAGGTGGCCTGCGTCGAGCGCGGCCGGCGCGGCGTGCGGCACCATGCGCACCACGGCGCTGTCGACGCGCGGCGGCGGGTCGAAGCTCTCGGGCGGCACGAACAGCACGTCCTCCATGGCGTAGCGCCACTGCAGCATCACCGACAGGCGCCCGTAGGCGGCGCTCGAGGGCTGCGCCACCATGCGGTCGATGACTTCCTTCTGCAGCATGAAATGCTGGTCCTCGATCACGCCGACGTGCTCCAGCAGGTGGAACAGGATGGGCGTGGAGATGTTGTAGGGCAGGTTGCCCACTACTCTTAATTTTGTAGCACCAAGCCCAGCCGCTACCTGGGCAAAGTCCACTTTCAGCACATCGGATTCGATGACCTCGAGCTGCGGATGGCTGCGCAGCCGCGCCGCCAGGTCGCGGTCCAGCTCGATCACGGTGAGCCGGCCCAGGCGTTCGGCCAGGGGCTGCGTCAGCGCGGCCAGCCCAGGCCCGATCTCGACCATCGGCTGCCCCGGCTGCGGTGCAATGGCCCGGACGATGGCGTCGATGATCCCGCCATCCGACAAGAAATGCTGCCCAAACCGCTTGCGAGGTATGTGCTTCACAAGCGCCCCCGCCGAGTGCAGCGAAGACCCAAGGGGCCGCTTCGCACGGCCGCCCCCCGGAGGGGGGTTGGCGAAGACACGAAGTGCGCGGCCTGGGGGGAAGCCTCCATCACTGCGGCGGATCCCGGAACTCGACGTAGGCGCGGCCGCGCACTTCCTGCGCCCAGGTGGCGTAGGCCTCGTCGAGCTTCTTCTCGCGCGCGTCGTTGCGGGCCATGTCGCGCTGCTCGCGCTGGGTCAGGGTGTGCGGCCGGCGCTCGACGAGCTGGATCAGGTGCACGCCGAAGCGCGACACCACGGGTTCGCTGATGTCGCCCGGCGTCAGGCCGGCCAGCGCCTCTTCGAATTCGGGCACGAACTGGCCCGGGTTGGCCCAGCCCAGGTCGCCGCCGTCCTTGGCGCTGCCGTCGACCGAGTATTCGCGCGCCAGGGCCTCGAAGCTGGTCTGGCCGGACAGCACGCGGCGCCGGTAGTCGGCCAGACGCTCCATGGCCTGGGCCTCGGTGAGCTGCGGGCCGGGACGCAACAGGATGTGGCGGGCACGGGACTGGATGACCGAGGTGCCGACGCCGCCCTGCACTTTCTCGACCACCTTGAGCACGTGGAAGCCCGCCGGCGAGCGGATCGGCCCGACGATGCCGCCGACCGGCACGTTCTTGACGGCGTCGACGAACAGCGACGGATAGCGGTCGACGCTGCGCAGGCCGAGCAGGCCGCCGCTGCGGGCTTCGCCGGCGTCGGACATCTCGCGTGCGACGGTGGCGAAGTCTTCTCCGGCGCGGATCCGGTCGGCGGCGCGCTGGGCCTTCTGCTGCAGCGTGGCGACCTCCTGCGGCGTGGCCAGTTCGGGCACCACGACCAGCACGTGGCCAAGGTTCAGCTCGAGCGGGGCGGCGTCGCCCTTGGACTGCTGGTCGCGGATGTACTGGTCGACGTCCAGGTCGCTGATCTTCACGCGCGACTCGACCTCGCGCTCGCGCAGGCGCAGCAGCATCAGCTGGTTGCGCAGGTCGTCCCGGAAGCGCGACTGTGCGATGCCGTCGGCCTGCAGGCGCCGGCGCATTTCAGCCACGTCGATCTGGTTCTGGCGCGCCACGTTCTGCTCGGCCTGGTCGACCGAGGACTCGTCGATCCGGATGCCGTTTTCCTTGGCGAGCTGCAACTGCGCCTTCTCGTTGACCATGCGCTCGAGCACCTGGCGCAGGAACAGGTCGCGCGGCGGCAGCGGCCGGCCCTGCTGGGCGAGCTGCTGGGCCGCGCGCTCGGCGCGCAGGCGCACCTCGTTGTTGGTGATCGGCTCGGAATTGACGACGGCGACGATGTAGTCGGCCTGCTGCGGCTCGCGCGAGGAAGTCGCGGGCGCGGGCGGCACCATGATCGAGGGCTGCAGCCCGCTGGAAGCGCCGCTGCGCGGCAGGCCCAGACTGCCGGCACCGGCCGAGGGGCGCAGGCCCTGGGCCAGCGCACCAGTGGCCAGGAGGGCCGCCAGACTGGCAAGCGGCAGGACGTATACACGTTTCTTCATGGCGGTGGGATTCGCTGGCAGGACGGGAAGTTGCAGGGAGGACGGGTGCGGCCGGCACACGGGGCCGGCCGCAAAGGGGGTCAATCGTAGCGGCTGAAGCGGCTCGGGGTGCTGATCTCCTGGCGCAGGTACTGGTAGCGCGGCACGTTGCGCTGCAGCGCCTGCAGCGGATTGGAGCCCACGCTGGAGAAGCCGAAGAACTCGATCTGGAACAGGATGCGCTTGGTCGAGGTGGTGTTGCTGCTCTGCAGCCGCTCGAGCACCACGCGGCCGATCCAGCAGTCGCCTTCGTATTCGACGCCGACCACGCCGTCGACCAGCGAGCGATCGAACATGCTGTAGTTGAGGCGGCCCACCGCGTAGACGTTGCCCGCGCCCAGGCCGCGGCCCGGAATGCGCTCCATGCTGCGCCGGCCGCCCCACAGGTCGCTCAGCGGCCACTGCCAGCCGACGTCAATCAGCTCGCTGGTGTCGCGCTTCAAGCGGTAGGCCAAGCTCACGGTGCGGAAATCGCCCGGGCTGTAGCGCCCGCCGATGGACGAGGTTTCCGAGCGGCCGGTCTTCTGGTTGTACTGAACGGTGGAGTCGAAGGCCCAGCTCCGCGTCCAGTTGACCGAAGCGCCGAGCATCACGTCGCTGAGCCGGTCGACGGTCGGCGCTTCGCCGGGCAGCGTCACCAGCTGGTCGCGAAAGCGCAGGCGCTGCGCGATGCCGAAGCGCGCGGCCTCGGCGCCGGTGTCGGCGTCGATCAGGCGCGTGGTCAGTCCCAGCGTGAGCAGGTTGTTGTCGGAGATGCGGTCATGGCCGACGAAGGCGTTCTCGGTGTAGATCGAGGCGAAGTTGAAGTCGGTGCGCGCCGTGTCGTAGACCGGCAGGTAGTTCTGGTTGACGAAGGGCGTGTAGACGTAGAACGCGCGCGGCTCCAGCGTCTGGATCAGGCTGCGGCCGAACAGCCGGGTGTCGCGCTCGAAGACCAACCCGCCGTCCAGGCTCAGCGTGGGCACGGTGCGCGTGGTGGTCGTCAGGTTGTTGGAGGGCAGCGCGTACTGGAAGTCGTAGGTGGCCGAATGCAGCTGTGCCTTGGGCGTGATGAACCAGCCGGGCGCCACCCAGGGACGGCTGATCTGCGCCAGCGCGTAGGAACGCTTGGCGTTGGGCTGGCCGGTCAGCACCGGGTTCGAGCTGAACTGGGTGTAGTCGCCTTCGACCGAGTAGTCGAAGCCGCCCACGTCCACCTTGTTGTAGCGCGCCACCACCTGCGGCAGGCGGTCGTAGGGCGGGATGATCGGCGAGGTGACGCTCTGCAGCGTCTGCCACTTGAGCGAGCGCGCGGTCACGCTGAAGTCGCCGCGGCCCCAGTTCAGGTTCACGTCGGCCGGCAGCAGGCGCTGGGTCAGCGAGGGCACGGTGCGGGTGAAGTCGCGCCAGTAGTCGTCGTCGCTCACCCGGTTGATGTTCATGTTCAGGCCCAGCGTGCCGAGGCCCTGGATGCCGGTGTCCAGGCCGCCGGAATGCAGCATGGCAAAGCCCCAGCGGTCGCGCTCGCGCAGCTTGTCGCGGGGCATGTAGTCGGCCCGGATCTGGCCGCGGTAGTCGTTCTCCAGGTAGCGGAATTCGCCGCCCAGGTTGACGCCGCGCTTACTCATGAGCGTGGGGTACAGCGTGGCGTCGCGGTTGGGCGCGATGTTCCAGTAATAAGGCTGCGTGAGTTCCACGCCGCTCAGGTTGTTGATGCCGAACAGCGGCGGCAACAGGCCCGACTGGCGCGACTCCGACAGCGGGAAGCTGATCGAGGGCAGCTCCGGCGAGCGCAGGCCCTTGAAGCGCACCACCGCGCCCTCGGCCACGCCGGTGGAGTCGCTCTGGTCGATGCTGATCGAGCGCGCGCTGATCATCCAGTCGGGCATCCAGCTCGGGCCCGGACGGCGCTCGCAGGTGGTGTAGCTGCCGTTGTGGATCACCAGGTGCTCGTCGTCGATGAAGTCCACGCGCTCGGCCACGCCGTGCGCGTTGTTCTTCAGGAACAGGTAGCGCGGCCGGGTGAAAAAGCCCTCGAAGGCGTCGACGTGCAACTGCAGCTCGGGCCCCTGGAAGATGTCGCCGGCACGGTTGATGTAGACGTTGCCCTGCGCCTTGGCCAGGTCGTCGGGCTGGGTGTATTCGAGCTGGTTGGCGCGGATCACCGTGTCGCCGCGGCGCAGCTCGGCGTTGCCCTTGACGATGGTGTTGAAGTCGGTCTCGCTGACCACGCTGTCGCCGGTGACGAAGCTCGGCAGCAGCTTGCGCTGGGCCGACGGAATCTCATCGCGCAGCAGCGGGCTCCTGCGCAGCGCCGGCGCCGGCTCGTCCGCGGGCGCTGCCACCGGCTGGGCCAGCAGCGGCGAGCCCTGCAGCATGGCCGCGGCCAGCAGGGCCAGCGGGGTCGGGGCGCACAGCGCTGCGCGCCGGCCGCGCCCGGGCCGGGAGCCCGCGCGTGTCAGGTCATGCATCGGTCGGGACATCCATCGGGGCAGGTGGCAGTGCGGACAAAAGGTTCCAGGGGGAGGGGCCGTCCGCAGGGGGGCGGCTTTGTAGAATCGGGATTATCCATGAGCCCATCCGCCTGCCCCGGCGCGGACCACGCCGCTGCCGCGGCGGCGGCCGCCGACCCTTCGCCCGCCGCCCCCGCCATCGTTTGGGCCGATCCGGCCCGCCACGCGGCCTTCGACGCCTGGCTGGCGGCGCAGGCCGCGGCGCACGGCCTGGTGCCCGGCTCGGTGCGCCCGGCCTCGGTGGACGCGAGCTTTCGCCGCTACTTCCGCGTGGACGCGCCCGGCCTGCCCGGCGGCAGCGCCATCGTCATGGACGCGCCGCCGGAGAAGGAGGACTGCGCCCCCTTCGTGCAGGTCGCCGGCCTCATGGCCGGCGCCGGCCTGCGGGTGCCGCGCATCCTGGCCTGGGAGCAGGCGCTGGGCTTCCTGCTGCTGGACGACCTGGGCCGGCACACGGTGCTGGAGGTGATCGACCCGGCCGACCCGCAGGGCGCCCTGCCCTATTACCTGCAGGCCGTCGAGGCACTCGTCGCCTGGCAGCGCGCCTCGCGCCCCGGCGCGCTGCCGGCCTATGACGCGGCGCTGCTGCGGCGCGAGCTGCAACTGTTTCCCGACTGGTACCTGGCGCGGCACCGCGGCGTGGCGGTCGAGGGCGAGGTCGCCGCTACGCTGCACAAGACCTTCGAGCTGATCGTCGAGCGCAACCTGGCGGGCGCGCCGGTCTACGTGCACCGCGACTTCATGCCGCGCAACCTGATGGTGGCCGATGGCCCGGGCGGCACGCCGCTGGGCTTGCTCGACTTCCAGGACGCGGTCTACGGCCCGATCACCTACGACATCGCCTGCCTGATGCGCGACGCCTTCCTGAGCTGGGAGGAAGACATGGTGCTGGACGTGACCGTGCGCTACTGGGAGCGCGCGCGCCGCGCCGGCCTGCCGGTGGACGCCGACTTCGGCGACTTCTACCGCGCGGTGGAATGGATGGGCCTGCAGCGCCACCTCAAGGTGGCCGGCATCTTCACGCGGATCACGCTGCGCGACGGCAAGCCGAAGTATCTGGCCGACACGCCGCGTTTCATCGCTTACATCCGCGCCACCGCCGCGCGCTACCGCGAGCTGGCGCCGCTGCTGCGCCTGATCGACCGGGTGGAAGGCACCCAGGCGGCCACCGGCTTCGCCTTCGGCCGCGTCTAGCGAATTTAGATAAAAAGTGGCTGAAGCCCAGGTGGATCCAGGGCTTGCAGCTATATATTCAGTAGCATCATGCCGCGCATCCACTGCCCCATTCCTCTGGCCACCGGCAGCACGCTGGCGCTGCCGCCGGGCGCGGCGCGGCATGTGCAGGTGCTGCGCCTGCAACCGGGCGACGTGCTCACGCTGTTCGACGGCCGGGGCGGCGAATACGCGGCCACGGTGCGCGCCATGGGCCGCAGCGAGGTCACGGTGGAGCTCGGCGCGCACGACCCGGTCGAGCGCGAGGCGCCGCGCACGCTGCATCTGGCGCTGGGCATGCCGGCCAACGAGCGCATGGACTGGCTGGTGGAAAAGGCCACCGAACTCGGCGCGGCCAGCCTGCAGCCGCTGAGCACCGCGCGCACCGTGCTGCGCCTGTCGAGCGAGCGCGCCGGGAAGAAGATCGCCCACTGGCAGGCCGTGGCGGTGGCCGCCTGCGAGCAGAGCGGCCGCAACCGCGTGCCGCCGCTGCATCCGGTGCGCACGCTCGCCGACTGGCTGCGCGGCCTGCCGCCGGCAGCGCCGTGCACGCGGCTGCTGCTGTCGCTGCGCGAGGGCGCGCAGCCGCTGGCCGCAGGCACGCTGCCGCCCGGGCAGGCGCTGACCTTCCTCTCCGGCCCCGAAGGCGGCCTGGCGCCCGAAGAGGAAGACGCCGCCCTGGCCGCCGGCTTCCGCCCGGTGCGGCTCGGTGCGCCGGTGCTGCGCGCCGAAACCGCGCCGCTGGCGGCGCTGGCGCGGCTCCTGTAGCGCGGGCACAATGCCCGGCACTTCTCAGCACTTCTCACCCTTGAAAGGAACGCGTATGGGACTCCTGGATTCCGTCGTCAATTCGGTTCTGGGCGGCCAGCCCGGTCAGCCGGGGCAGGCGCCCGGCGGCAGCGCGGGCGGCCTCGGAGAACTCGGCGCCCTCGCCGGCGTGCTCGGGCCGCTGCTGATCTCCTCCAACGGCCCGGTCGGCGGACTGGGGGGTCTCGTGGGCAAGTTCAGCCAGGCCGGACTGGGCCATCTGGTGCAGTCCTGGATCGGCACCGGCGCCAACCTGCCGGTGTCCGAGACGCAGGTGGGCAGCGCGCTGGGCAGCGACACCATCGGCCAGCTCGCGGCCAAGGCCGGCCTGAACCCGGCCCAGTTGCAGGCGCTGCTGGCGCAGTACCTGCCGCTCATCGTGGACAAGCTGACCCCGCACGGCACGCTGCCGGCACCGGGCACCGAGCCCGCAGGCGCGGGCGGCCTGCTCGGCGCGCTCGAAGGCATGCTGCAGAAGCGCTGAACCGAAGTGCTACATTATTGATAGCATACAGCCCAGGCAGAACCTGGGCTACAGCCATATTTCATGCTGAAAAAGGGGTTTCTGCGGGGCGCGCCATCGCGGCGATGACCTCGGCCACCGCGGCGGTGAGCCGGCGCGCATAGGGCACGTGCAGGAACTCGTTCGGTCCGTGCGCATTGCTCTTGGGGCCGAGCACGCCGCAGACCATCATCTGCGCCTTGGGAAAGCCCTGGCTCAGCAGGTTCATGAGCGGAATGGTGCCGCCCTGGCCGATGTAGCCGCAGGAGGCGCCGAAATGCGTCTGGCTGGCGGCATCCAGCGCCCGCGCGAACCAGGGCGCGGTGTCCGGCGCATTCCAGCCGGTGGCCCCGGCGCCGCCCTCGAAGGTGACCTTGGCCTGGTAGGGCGCGTTGTCTTCGAGCAGCGCCTTCAGCTCCTGCACCGCACGGTCCGCCTCCACCAGGGGCGGCAGGCGCAGGCTGAGCTTGAAGGCGGTGTAGGGCCGCAGCACGTTGCCCGCGTCCTTCAGCGCCGGAAAGCCGTCGACGCCGATGACGCTGAGCGTGGGCTTCCAGGTGCGGTTGAGCAGCGCCTCGACCGGGTCGGTGGTGGTGGGCAGCGCGAACTGGGTCGAGCCGCCGCAGTCGTAGTGCGCCCAGGGGAAGCGCTTGTACAGCTCGTCGCCCAGGATGGCGGCGGTGACGCGGGCCTGCTCCATGCGCTCGGCGGGCACCTCGCAGTGGAAGCTGGCCGGCAGCAGGCGGCCGGTGGCGCTGTCTTCCAGCCGGTCGAGCACGTGGCGCAGGATGCGGAAGGAAGACGGCACCAGTCCCGAGGCGTCGCCGGAATGCACGCCCTCGGTCAGCACCTCGACCCTGAGCGTGCCGGCGGCCATGCCGCGCAGGCTGGTGGTGAGCCAGAGCTGGTCGTAGTTGCCCGCGCCCGAGTCCATGCAGACCACCAGGCCGACCTCGCCCAGGCGCGCGCGCAGCGCCTCCACGTAGGGCAGCAGGTCGTAGGAGCCGGATTCCTCGCAGGTCTCGATCAGGCCGACGATGCGCGGATGCGCCACGCCCTGCGCCTTGAGCGCCTGCACCGCGGCGATGGCGGCATAGACCGCGTAGCCGTCGTCGGCGCCGCCGCGGCCGTAGAGCTTGCCGTCCTGGTACTTGGGCGTCCAGGGGCCGAGGTCGCTGCGCCAGCCGGTGAATTCGGGCTGCTTGTCGAGGTGGCCGTACATCAGCACGGTGTCGCGCACCGTGGTGCCGGTGGCGGGCACCTCGAAGAAGATCACCGGCGTGCGGCCGGGCAGGCGCACCACCTCCAGTTGCAGGCCCTCGACCTTCTGCGCCTGCACCCACTGCGCGGCGTTGCGCACCACCGTCTCCAGGTAGCCGTGCTGCGCCCAGTCGGCATCGAACGAGGGCGACTTGGCCGGGATGGCGATGTATTCGGTGAGCTGGCCCACGATGTCGCCGTCCCATCGGGCGGTGACGTCGTCGCGCAGCCGGTGGCTGTCGAGCAGGCCGGGGGGCATTTCGCGGTGCAGGGGGGCGTTCATGAGGGTTCTCCGTGGAGGAAGTGCGGTCAACGCACCATTCTGCGCCCGCGCGCGCTCAGGCCGGCGGCGGCACCACCGGCTTGCCGCCGCCGTTGAAGCCGAAGCCGATTTCGCCCGAGAGCTGGCCGCCCTCCTCGACCACCAGCTTGCCGTAGCGCACCGTGCCGGTGACCCGGCCGGTGGAATAGATGACCAGCTTGTCGCGCACCGTCAGGCTGCCGTCGAAGGCGCCGTGGATCTCGGCGATGTCGATCTCGGCCGAGCCCTTGAACGCCCCCTGCTCGGCGATGCGGATCACGCGCGAATCCATGGTCGCCTCGACGATGCCCTCGACCACCAGCGTGTCGCAGTCGGTGATCTCCACGCCCTTCAACTTGATGTTGGGACCGACGGTGAGCTTGCTGGCGCTCTCCTTGGCCTCGGCCGCGGCCGCGCTCGTGGCCGCGCCGGGCGCGCCCGACCCGGCACTGGCCCGCGCCTCGCTCGCAGGCGCGCCGGCCAGCGTGGACGGGGCGGCGCCCGAGGACGACGGCAGCGCCATCGACGACGAGCCGGCCGGCGGGCTGGTGCGGGGGCTCAGGGGTTCAGCCTCTCGTTTGCCAAAGAAGGGGGATTGCAGCGCCATGGCGTCTCCGAAAAAACCCCCATGCTAAATAGCACTTGCGCGCAAAGCTTCATGTGATTGCGCAAGAAAGGTAACGGTGTTCGACGCTTGCTGGCGATCGGCCGGTCAGCTGCGCTCGACCTTGAACACCGCCGTTCCGGCGCGCGCATTGGGCAGGAAGCGCACCTGCCGACCCTCGTGCAGGCCGAAGGCGTCGAGCAGGCGCAGCCGGTTCTTCTGCGCCAGCGCGGCGAAGTCGCGGTAGGTACCGACGCGGATGTTGGGCGTGTCGTACCACTGGTAGGGCAGGCGCCGCGTGACCGGCATGCGTCCGCGCAGCACCGACAGGCGGTTGGGCCAGTGCGCGAAGTTGGGAAAGGCGACGATGCCGATGCGGCCCACGCGCACGGTCTCGCGCAGCATGGTTTCCGCATTGCGCAGGTGCTGCAGCGTGTCGAGCTGCAGCACCACGTCGAAGGAGCCATCGTCGAACAGGTCCAGCCCGGCTTCGAGATTGCGCTGGATCACGTTGACGCCGCGCTGCACGCAGGCCAGCACGTTGGCGTCGGCGATCTCGATGCCGTAGCCGGTACAGCCGCGCTCGCGCTGCAGCAGGTCGAGCATGGCGCCGTCGCCGCAGCCCAGGTCCAGCACGCGCGCGCCTTCGGGCACGAGCTGCGCGATCAGGCGCATGGTCAGGGAGTCGCTCATGGGGCCGTGCCCTCCGCTCTGGCGGATTGGCCCACGGCCAGGTCGCGCGCAATGCCATAGAAGTAAGAGCGCACCAGGTCGTGGTAGCGCGCGTCGTCGAGCAGGAACGCGTCGTGGCCGTGCGGGGCGTCGATCTCCGCGTAGCTCACGTCGCGGCGGTTCTCGAGCAGAGCGCGCACGATCTCGCGGCTGCGCGCCGGCGAAAAGCGCCAGTCGGTGGTGAAGCTCACCAGCAGGAAGCGGCAGCGCGCACGCGACAGCGCGCGCGCCAGGCTGCCGCCGTAGCCGCGGGCCGGGTCGAAATAGTCCAGCGCGCGCGTGATCAGCAGATAGGTGTTGGCGTCGAAGTACTCGCTGAACTTGTCGGCCTGGTGGCGCAGGTAGCTCTCGATCTGGAACTCGATCTCCTGCGTGGAATAGCGGTAGGTCTGCGCCTCCAGGCTGACCGCGCCTTCGACCGCCGCCTCGGTGGCGCGGCGCAACTGGCGGCCGAACTTGGCGTTCATCACGTCATCGCTCAGGTAGGTGATGTGGCCGAGCATGCGCGCAATGCGCAGGCCGCGCTTGGGCACCACGCCGTGCTCGTAGAAGTGGCCGCCGTGGAAGTCCGGGTCGGTCACGATGGCGCGCCGCGCCACCTCGTTGAAGGCGATGTTCTCGGCATTCAGGTTGGGCGCGCTGGCCACCACCACCGCATGGCGCACCCGTTGCGGATGCTGCAGGGTCCACGACAGCGCCTGCATGCCGCCCAGGCTGCCGCCCATGACGGCGGCCAGGGCGCCGATGCCCAGCGCATCCAGCAGCCGGGCCTGCGCATTGACCCAGTCCTCCACCGTGACCACGGGGAAGTCCGCACCCCAGACCCGGCCGGTGGCGGAGTTCACGTCGGCCGGCCCGGTCGAGCCGAAGCAGGAACCCAGGTTGTTCACGCCGATGACGAAGAAACGCTCGGTATCCACCGGCTTTCCCGGTCCCACCATGTTGTCCCACCAGCCCTCCGAGCGCTCCTGGCCCGCGTACACGCCGGCCACGTGGTGCGAGGCATTGAGTGCGTGGCAGACCAGCACGGCATTCGAGCGCTCGGCGTTGAGCGTGCCGTAGGTCTCGTAGGCCAGGGTGTAGCCGGCCAGCACGGCACCGCTCTGCAGCGGCAGCGGCGCGGCGAAGTGCATGGTTCGGGGTGTGGCGAGAAACGACATGAAAAAACCCGGCATCGCTGAAAACGAGGCCGGGCGTCGGGGGTGTCTGTCGCGTCGGTCCGTCTTTAGCTGTACTTGTTAAGCGCCCGCAAGCTGGAGCAAATCGGCGCGTCGGGCCAGTATAGCAATGCTTGCCGCCCCGTCCGCGCCGCCCCGGCCGCGAGGCTCCCTGGCCCGCCCCCGGGAAAACCCCTGCGTGCGGCAAGGCCTGGCAGAGGTTTCAAACCGTGGGATCTAGCGCATAATGGCCGCGCGCGGAGGCTTTCGGGCCCCGTGCGTATTGCGGTGTATGGTCAGTTTCGCGTCTTTGAAGTCGTCACTGGTTTGCTGATTGCGTGGCCCAGACTCCATCGCGTCTTGTTTTTTTGAGGAGTCCCGAGATGGGCAACAAACTTTACGTGGGCAACCTGCCCTATACCTTCCGTGACGAAGATCTGCAGCAGACCTTCAGCCAGTACGGTTCCGTCAACAGCGCCAAAGTGATGATGGAACGCGACACCGGCCGCTCCAAGGGCTTCGGTTTCGTCGAAATGAGCAGCGATGCGGAAGCACAGTCGGCCATCACCGGCACCAACGGCCAAGCCTTCGGCGGCCGCAACCTCGTCGTCAATGAAGCACGCCCGATGGAGCCGCGTCCCCCCCGTTCGGGTGGCGGCGGTGGCTACGGCGGTGGCGGCGGTGGTGGTTATGGCGGCGGCGGCAGTGGCGGCTACGGCGGTGGCCGTAGCGGCGGCGGCGGTTATGGCGGTGGCAACAGCGGCGGCGGCTACGGCGGCCGTGGCGGCTACTGATCCGGCGCGCTGCGCATCCCTACAAAAGGGCCTTCGGGCCCTTTTTTCTTGGGCCTCAGATAGGCCGGGTTTTGAGCGAAAGAACGCTTGCTTTTTTTCCGAACTTATGCGCCATAATGCCGTCGCAGGGCCTGAAAATCCATGCCAGCTTGTGGTGATGCGTAGTTTTCGCGTGGTCGGTGTTGATTGCGTTTTCGGGACTCCATCGCTTTATCCATGTTTTTGAGGAGTCCCGTAATGGGCAACAAACTCTACGTCGGCAACCTGCCTTACTCGGTGCGAGACTCCGATCTGGAGCAGGCCTTCGGCCAGTTCGGCGCCGTCACCAGTGCCAAGGTCATGATGGAGCGCGACACCGGTCGCTCCAAGGGTTTTGGTTTCGTCGAGATGGGCAGCGATGACGAAGCCCAGGCCGCGATCAACGGCATGAACGGCCAGCCGCTCGGCGGGCGCAGCGTCGTGGTCAACGAGGCCCGCCCCATGGAGGCCCGCCCCCCGCGTAGCGGTGGCTATGGCGGCGGTGGGGGCGGTTACGGCGGCGGCGGGAGCGGCGGTGGTGGTGGATATGGCGGCGGTGGCGGCTACGGTGGTGGTGGTGGCCGCAGCGGCGGTGGCGGCTACGGAGGCCGCAGTGGTGGCGGCGGTGCCGGCGACGGTGGTTTCCGCAGCCCCTACGGATCCGGTCCGCGCGGCGGCCGCAATAGCGGTGGTGGTGGATACGGCGGCGGCAACGGCGGTTACTGAGGACGCCGGCAACTCAACAAAAGGCCCTGCGGGGCCTTTTTTGTTGCGGGCCGCTCACCGCTCTCGCCGGTGCTTGCGCGGGCGCCCGGCCAGCACGCGGTCGAACAGCGCGTCGGGCATCAACCGCAGCAGCTTGGCCACGACGCCCATCTGCCAGGGGATCACGCGGTAGCTGCGACCCGCGGCAATCGCCTTGAACGCCTGGTCCGCGAAGGCCTCTGGGGACATCAGGAAGGGCATGGCATACCGGTTCTGCCGCGTGAGCGGCGTGTCGATGTAGCCCGGGCACAGCGTGGTGACGCGCACGCCGGTTCCGCGCAGTTCGCCGCGCAGGCTTTCGCAATAGGCGATGACCGCGGCCTTGCTGGCGCAGTAGGCGCCATGACCGGGAAGGCCGCGGATGCCGGCGACGCTGCCGATGCCCACCAGCCGGCCGGGGCGCCCCTGCTGCCGCGCGCGCTGCACCATGGCGTCGACGAACGGGTGGAAGGTCGCGGCCAGCCCGACGTTGTTGGTGGCGAGGGTCTGGGCCAGCACTTCCAGGTCCTGCCGATCGGCGGTGTCCATGCCGATGCTGATGCCGGCGTTGGCGATCACCACGTCCGGCACGCCCTGCCCGGCCAGACACGCGCGACCGGCGGCGACGATGCTGTCGATGTCCGCCACGTCGGCGCCATGGATGCGATAGTTTTCAGCCGGTATGCCGTGCGCCCGTGCCCAGGCCTCGATCTCCGCCACACGGCGTGCCGCGAGCGCCAGGCGGAAGCCGGCACGGTGGTACCGCTCCGCCAGTGCCTGGCCGATGCCGCTGGAGGCGCCGGTGATGAAGACAAGGGAAGCGGCCATGGGGAGGACTGCCATGCGCGTCAGCGCTTGCGGGCCTGCGCCCCAGGGGCGGGTGCGGCCGCCGGACCGGGTACCAGCGTGCCGTGCACCCGGCCCTTGAGGTTCATCATCTGGTCCATGTTGTCGTAGTCCATGCTGTCCGCGGTGAAGCGGTCTTCCCCGCGGATCAGGACCACCGGCTTGTTGGACAACACGCGCTCGGTCTGGGTGTTGGCATGCAGGAATTCGCCGCGGAATTCCATCCTGGGCACCGGCCGGCCCGCCCTGTCGAGCGTGGGCGCGCGCGTGACGATGGCGTTGCCGAACAATTGCACCTCCGTACCGTCGCCATTGCTCAGCCCCCGGTTCGCGGTGGCGGTGATCAGGTTGCCGTTTTCACTGATCGAGCGGATGTGCGGCTTGTCGATCTCCAGCGTGTCGGTGTCCGGATAGTGGCGGCCCTCCACGCCGAAGATCTCGCTCTTGAGCTTGCCCTCGGCGTCGAAGGTTCGGACCGCGAAGTCACGCATGAAGTAGTCGGACTCGTGCTGCACCGGCTGCGCCACGGTGGGTGCTGCCGGCGTCGGCGTGCTGCGCACCAGCCAGTAGCTGCCCAGGGCCAGCACGCCCATCACTGCCACCGGCAGGTAGGTGGAGAGCCGGTCGAATACCAGATGCAGCGTGGCCCTGGGGCCGGGCATGCGAAAGCTGCTCACCGGGAGTAGTCCTGCAACAGGGCGTCGTAGCGGCCGGTCGCTGCCAACAGCAGGTCGCAGCACTCACGCACGGCGCCGTGGCCGGCGGCGGCGATGCTCACGTGGTGCGCAACGGCAGCGACCTCGGCATGCGCGCCCGACGGTGCACAGGCGAATGCGGCGCGGCGCAGCAGCGGCAGGTCGGGCCAGTCGTCCCCCATGGCGGAGGCCTGGTGCCAGCCCAGGCCGAGCGCCGCCAGCGTCGCCTCGGCGGCCGGGAGCTTGTCTTCGGTGCCGAAGTGCGCGTGCGCGATGCCCAGCGCGGCAAGCCGGGCACGCAGCGGCCGCGAGTCGCGGCCGGTGACGATGGCCGGCTCGATGCCGGCGCGCTGCAGCAGCCTCAGGCCATGGCCGTCCAGGGTGTTGAAACGCTTGATGGTTTCGCCGCCCATGCGGGGATCGGCCGGCGCATATTCGGTGAAGTAGAGGCCGCCGTCGGTCAGTACGCCATCCACGTCGAAGAAGGCCACGCGCACCTGCTGCGCGCGCAGCAGCAGTTCGGGAGCCCAGCGCTGCACGGGCGCGAGCGCCGGCAACGGCATCGTCGGCCGGGCGTTCATATGACCTTGGCCCGCATCAGGTCGCCGATGTGGGCGATGCCGACCAGCACGCCGGCCTCGTCCGCCACCAGCACGCTGGTGATGCGGTATTCCTCCATGCGCTCCGCGGCGTGGGCGGCCAGTGCGGTCGGCGCGATGGTGCGCGGCTGGCGATGCATGACCTGCTCGGCGTTGAGGGCGCGCAGGTCGGCGCCGGTTTCCACCAGGCGGCGCAGGTCGCCGTCGGTGAAGATGCCCAGCACGCGCCGCCCGGCATCGACCACGGCGGCGGCGCCCAGGCCCTTGGCGCTCATCTCGCGCATCAATTCGCCCAGGGGCGTGCCCGGCGCGACGGCAGGCACGGCGTCGCCGGTGCGCATGATGTCGGCCACGTGGGTGAGCAGCTTGCGGCCCAGCGCCCCACCCGGGTGCGAGCGCGCGAAGTCCTCGGCGCGAAAGCCGCGCGCATCCAGCAGGGCCACCGCCAACGCATCGCCCAGCGCCATCTGCGCCGTGGTGCTGGCCGTGGGCGCGAGGTTGAGCGGGCAGGCCTCCTTGGCGACGCCGCTGTCGAGCACGATGTCGGCATGCCGCGCCAGCGTGGACTGGGCGCCGCCGGTCATGGCGATGAGGGTGGTGCCCATGCGCCGCACCACCGGCAGCACGCCGGCGAGTTCGGCCACTTCGCCGCTATTGGAGATGGCCAGCACTACGTCTTCGGCGGTGATCATGCCGAGGTCGCCATGGTTGGCCTCCGCAGGATGCACGAACATGGCCGGCGTGCCGGTAGAAGCGAGGGTGGAGGCGATCTTGCGGCCGACATGGCCGCTCTTGCCCATGCCCATCACCACCACGCGGCCACGGCAGGCCAGCAACGCGCGCAGCGCCTGCAGAAAGGCGGCGCCGAGCCGCGCCTTCAGGCCCAGAACGGCGGCGGCCTCGATATCCAGCGTTTCACGGGCCAGATGCAGGGCCGCTGCATCATCCAGCGCAGCGAGGGGAGGGGCGGCAGTCATCGCGGAATTCTATCCAGCGGCCTGCGCCGGCCATGCCGCGCGGGCATCAGGCTTGCTAGCATCGGACATGTCCTCCCTCGAACTCACCCTGCTGTACCTGCTGGCCGCAGTGCTGGGGGTGGTGGTCTGCCGCAGCCTGAAGCTGCCGCCGATGCTGGGCTATCTAGCCGCCGGGGTGTTGATCGGGCCCCATGCGTTCGCACTGACGCAGGACTCCGAGGCGGTGCGCCACCTGGGCGAGTTCGGCGTAGTGTTCCTGATGTTCGCGATCGGGCTGGAATTCAACCTGGCCAAGCTGCGCGGCATGCGGCGCCACGTATTCGGGCTGGGGCTGCTGCAGGTGGCGCTGACCATGGCGATCGTCGTTGCCGGCACGCTGCTGGTGGCGCGGCTGCTGCCGCCGGCCTGGAACGTCGGCTGGCAGACGGCGGTGGCGCTGGCCGGCGCTACGGTCATGAGCAGCACGGCCATCGTGGTCAGGCTCATGGCCGAGCGGCTGGAACTGGAAAGCGAGCACGGCAAGCGGATCATGGGCATCCTGCTGTTCCAGGATCTGGCGGTGGTGCCGCTGCTGGTGGTGATCCCGGCGCTGGGCTCGCCGCCGGAAGTGCTGTTGTCGGAACTGGCGGTGGCCGTGGCCAAGGCGGCCGCGCTGGTCACCGTGCTGCTGGTGGGCGGACAGCGGGCGATGCGCTGGTGGCTCACCATCGTGGCGCGGCGGCGCAGCGAGGAGCTGTTCATGCTCAACCTGCTGCTGATCACGCTGGGCCTGTCCTGGCTGACCGAGCGCGCCGGCCTGTCGATGGCGCTGGGCGCCTTCATCGCCGGCATGCTGGTGTCGGAGACCGAGTTCAAGCACCAGGTGGAGGCCGACATCCGCCCGTTCCACGACGTGCTGCTGGGGCTGTTCTTCATCACCATCGGCATGATGCTGGACTGGCACATCGTGCTGGAACGCTGGGGCCTGGTGCTGTTGCTGCTGACGGTGCCGCTGCTGCTCAAGATCAGCCTGATCGCCCTGCTGGCGCGCGGCCTGGGGGCGACGGCGGGCGTATCGCTGCGCACCGGCCTGTACCTGGCGCAGGCGGGGGAATTCGGCTTCGTGCTGCTGTCGCTGGCGCAGCAGCGAGAACTGATCGCGCCGTCGCTGCTGAACCCGGTGCTGGCCGCCATGGTGCTGTCCATGCTGGCCGCGCCCTTCATCATCCAGCACAGCAGCCGCATCGTGATGAAGCTGGTGGCCAGCGAATGGCTGCAGCAGTCGCTGCAGATGACCAGCATCGCGCGCAAGTCGATCAATGCCAACCGGCACGTGATCATCTGCGGCTATGGCCGTTGCGGCCAGAACCTGGCGCGCATGCTGGAGCGCGAGGGCATTGCCTCGATCGCGCTGGACCTGGACCCGGACCGTGTGCGCCAGGCCAGCGCCGCGGGCGACTCCGTGGTATTCGGCGACGCGACGCGGCTGCAGGCCTTGATGGCCGCCGGCCTGGCGCGCGCCAGCGCGCTGGTCATCACCTACCTGGGCGTGCCGGGCGCACTACGCATCCTGGAGCACGCGCGCACCCATGCGCCGCAGGTGCCGGTGATCGTGCGCACGCAGGACGACCGCGACCTGGAGAAGCTGCAGCGCGCTGGCGCCACCGAGGTGGTGCCCGAAGCCATCGAGGGCTCGCTGATGCTGGCAAGCCACGCTCTGGCGCTCGTCGGCGTGCCGATGCGGCGCGTGATCCGGGTGGTGCAGGAACAGCGCGACGCGCGCTACGACCTGCTGCGCGGCTACTTCCACGGCGCCGACGACCCGGAGCAGCACGACGCGGAAACCGAACGCCTGGCGCCGCTGACCCTGCCCGAGGGCGTGCAGGCCATCGGCCGCACGCTGGGGGCGCTGGCGCTCGACACGGTGGATGCGCGCGTGGTCGGCATGCGCCGCGCCAGCGGCCACGGCGTGGCTCCGGAGGCCGATGTGGAGGTTCAGGCCGGCGACACCCTGGTGCTGTCGGGCCGGCCCACCGCGCTGGCACTGGCCGAAACGTTGCTGCTGCGCAAATAGGCGGCACGGCGCGGGCGGGCACAATGCATGTCCCCACAAGACCGCTCCTGCGCAAGTGCCATGCTCGATCTCTCCGTCCACGACTACCTGAAGCAGCACATCCGCACCGTGCCCGACTGGCCGGCACCGGGCGTGCAGTTCCGCGACATCACGCCGCTGCTGCAGGACCCGAAGGTGTTCCGCGTGCTGATCGACGCCTTCCTGCACCGCTACATGGACCGCGCCATGCGGCCCGACGTGGTGGCCGGGCTGGACGCGCGCGGCTTCATCCTCGGCGCCGTGATCGCCTATGAGCTGGGCGTGGGCTTCGTGCCGATCCGCAAGAAGGGCAAGCTGCCCTTCACCACGGTGGAGGAAACCTACGAGCTGGAGTACGGCAGCGCCACGGTCGAACTGCACGCCGATGCGGTCAAGCCCGGGGACCGCGTGCTGCTGGTGGACGACCTGATCGCCACCGGCGGCACCATGATGGCCGGCAAGAAGCTGCTGGAGCGCCTGGGCGCCACCGTGACCGAGGGCGCCGCCATCATCGACCTGCCTGAGCTCGGCGGCTCGCAGCGCCTGCGCGACGCGGGGCTGCAGCTGTTCACCCTGGTCGACTTCTCCGGCCATTGACCAGCGCTGGCTTCGTCGCCACCCCAAAAAACCGGCGCGCCCCGATACCCAAGATGCCGTGGAACTGGCTCCGCCAGGCCACAGGCATCGCCCCCGGAAGGGGGTTGGCGAAGACACGAAGTGCGAAGCCCGGGGGCGAGTTCAGGCCACCGCCACGCGCCGCCGCCGGTTCGCCAGCCGCCTGGCCAGCACCGCGCCTGCGGCCAGCAGCAGGCCGATGGCGATCTCGGGCTGCCGATGCGTGAGTTCGGTGAAACGCACCGGCGACAGGCTCCAGAGCCGGCATGCGCTGCCGGCCTGCGCCGTGGCGCGGCGCGGTTGGTGCGAGAAGAAGGCCCCCTCGCCCAACAGCGAACCGGCGCCGACCATCGCCAGCCGCAGCCGGCCGGCCTGGTCCTGGGCATGGACGCTCAGGGTCCCCTGTTCCACGAAATACAGGGTGCGGTCGTCGGAGCCTTCGGCGAACAGCGTCTGGCCTTGCGCCAGATGGCAGTACTGGAGATAGGGCGCGAGCGTCTGCCACTGCGCACGGGAGAGCTTGTCGATCAGCACGTCTTCACCCTGGGCCAGGGCGATGGCATCGACCAGGCCCTGCAACAGAGCGCCGGACGCGCCGTTGGTGGCTGGGATGATTCCTTGCATGGTGCGCGAACATAACTACCGCGCACCCCCGCCACAAGGCCGCATTACCGCGCGTTACAGATGGCCGCCTGGCGGTCCCCGCAGCAGGCCGGACGGTAGAAGCTCAGGCGTAGACGTCCAACGAGGTGCCCAGGCCGGGCAGCTTGGTTTTCTTGCGTTCGGCCTCGACGGCCGTCTCGATTGCGGAGGGCTCGGCCTTCTTCTGGGCCTTGGCCGCGGCCTCCTGCTGCTGCGCGCGCTGCAGCGCGGCGATCTGCTGCTGGGTGGCCTGGATCCGGGTTTGCAGCAGCTTGACCTGCTGCTCCCTGACCTTGGCTGGCAGGTCGTTGGCGGTCGCCACCTGCTTGAGCTGGGCGGTCAGCTCCTTGAGCTGGGCCTGCAGCTTGGCAATCTGGCTGGCACTGCCGGCAGTCATGGCGGAGGAAGAAGAGGCGCTGGTAATCTGCATGAGGGCTCCGCGTGGGATGGGTCCTCACCCAATTTCGGCATCCTGCGGCGCAAATCGAGGGCATTTCCATGAAAACCCCGGCAGACGCTACGACGACGAACCCGAGCTGACGAAGCAGTCCGCGGCCTGCGACAGCCAGATCGGAATTGGAACGGAATCCCTCAAAACGTTCGCACGAGATCAGGATCCATTCGACGCGTGAATTCCGCCGGGCCGTCTTGCATCGATCCGTCGGCGACCGTATCAGAGACGAAGCACCTCAACCATTTACTCGGCGCTGTAGCCGGCCAGTTCCAAATGCAGCTTCAGCGCTTCGTCCGCGCTGACGATCCTGATATCGGTCTGCTCGGCGCGGCCTTCTTCCGTCCAGAGGAAGGGGTAGAAGGAATAGGTCTCCGTGATGTCAGGCGGTGTCCGCATGCAGGCAGGGACTTCCTCGAACCGGCCGTAGAGCATGTCGAGGTCGCCACTCAGGCACCATGACACGAAACGATGCGGCTGGCCGGGATCTCCCCGGTATCGCGCACCGCGGATCCAGCCGCGTCTGGTCCTTGCAGCCATGCAGCGCCGGCTGCGCCGCCGCGCACAGGCGGTGCGCCGTG
The DNA here is from genome assembly GCF_016428875.1 of Xylophilus sp. ASV27. Taxonomy (GTDB): domain Bacteria; phylum Pseudomonadota; class Gammaproteobacteria; order Burkholderiales; family Burkholderiaceae_C; genus Xylophilus. The sequence goes on along the minus strand of NZ_JAELTO010000041.1, from coordinate 495 downwards.
TGCACCGTCATCGGCAACGGCACCGGGCCGACGCCTTCGACGCGCAGCTACGGATCGGCCTTGACGACAAAGCGTGCCGCGAAGGCGGCGCTGGTGCCGAGGGAGGCCAGCAATTGGGAGATGGTTTGGGAGCGGGTGTTCATGGATTCGAAACCATTCCTCGTCTTGTCGTGAGCACGCTTGCGGCGCGGGTGTCGATGGTTCCCTGGCGGAAGCGCCGCGCTCCCGGCGCAGTCATCACTGCGACCATGCGTTCGACAGCGACTCCCGCGGCAAAGAAGGCAATACATGCACGACCTGGGTCTGACCAACGTGCTATAGCTCGAAGGCGGCATCCTCAATTATTTCGAGCAGGTGGGCGGCCGCCCCAGGGCAATCGCATCTAACCAGAGCCCCCCATCCCCAGAGCCGCTCCCATGCCCATGAGGTGCTCCAGATAGGGCAGGCTCCAGCCAGCGCGCTTGCGCTTGGCCTGCAGCCCGAGCTTCACCGAGG
>NZ_JAELTO010000340.1 GCF_016428875.1 Xylophilus sp. ASV27 | reverse complement strand
CCCCCCCCCCCCCCCCCCCCCCCCCCCCCCCCCCCCCCCCCCCCCCCCCCCCCCCCCCCCCCCCCCCCCCCCCCCCCCCCCCCCCCCCCCCCCCCCCCCCCCCCCCCCCCCCCCCCCCCCCCTCCACCCCCCCCCCCCCCCCCCCCACCTACACTAGGTTCTCTTCGTCGGCAGCGTCAGATGTGTATAAGAGACAGGCCCTTCACCGCGCACTTCGACGAGAGCGTGGACCAGGGCCCGGCCGGCGGCCATGGCTGGGACGGCCGCGCCAGCACCCTGCACGAGCAGGCGGCCATCCCGCTGCTGGCC
>NZ_JAELTO010000339.1 GCF_016428875.1 Xylophilus sp. ASV27 | reverse complement strand
GTCGGTGTCACGCGCCAGTACTGCGGGATGCTGGGCAAGCAGGACAACTGCCAGGTGGCTGTGAGCATCTCGCTTGCAAGCAAACAGGGCAGCCTGCCCGTGGCTTGGCAGCTGTACCTGCCCGAGGACTGGGCGGCAGATGCTGAACGCCGCGCCAAGGCTGGCGTTCCCGATGAAGTGCGCTTCGCCACGAAGACACAGATCGCGCTGCAGCAATTGCGCACGTTGCTGGACGAAGGTGCACCCCGCCATTGCGTGCTGGCCGATGCGGGATACGGTGTGGACAACGCCTTTCGCCAGGCGCTCAGCGACATGGGCCTGCTC
>NZ_JAELTO010000040.1 GCF_016428875.1 Xylophilus sp. ASV27 | reverse complement strand
CCCCCCCCCCCCTACTCCCCCCCCCCCCCCCCAGATCTACCCTAGGTTCTCTTCGTCGGCAGCGTCAGATGTGTATAAGAGACAGGGGCAGGGCCCCGCGTTACGGCCGCCATTCGGGCGGCCCGGGGCCGCCGCGTTCTGACCTGGGGATTGATCATGTCCATGCTGAGTTTCGAGAGAAAGTACCGCGTCCGCGGGGGCACCCTCATCGGCGGTGACCTGTTCGACTTCTGGGTCGGGCCGTTCTACGTCGGCTTCTTCGGCGTCACCACCATCTTCTGCACGCTGGTGGGGACGCTGCTGATCGTCTGGGGCGCGTCGCAGGGGCCGACCTGGAACCTGTGGCAGATCAACATCGCGCCACCCGACCTCAAATACGGACTGCGGCTCGCACCCCTGCAAGAGGGCGGGCTGTGGCAACTGATCACGGTGTTCGCCACCGGCGCCTTCGTCTCCTGGGCGCTGCGACAGGTGGAGATCTGCCGCAAGCTGGGCATCGGCTACCACGTGCCCTTTGCCTTCTCGTTCGCGATCCTGGCCTACGTCACCCTGGTGATCGTGCGCCCGATCCTGATGGGCGCCTGGGGCCACGGCTTTCCCTACGGGATCATGAGCCACCTCGACTGGGTGTCCAACACGGGCTACCAGTATCTGCACTTCCACTACAACCCGGCCCACATGCTGGCCGTGAGCTTCTTCTTCGCCACGGCGCTGGCCCTGTCCATGCACGGCGGCCTGGTGCTGTCGGCGACCAACCCGGGCAAGGGCGAGACGGTCAAGACCGCCGAGCACGAGAACACCTTCTTCCGCGACGCCATCGGCTACTCGATCGGCACGCTGGGCATCCACCGCCTGGGATTGTTCCTGGCGCTGTCGGCGGCGTTCTGGAGCGCTGTGTGCATCGTCATCAGCGGACCCTTCTGGACCCGGGGCTGGCCGGAGTGGTGGAGCTGGTGGCTCAACCTGCCGATCTGGCATTGATCACTGAACAGACGAATAACGCGCGATCCACGAGGAGACATCCATGGCCGAATACCAGAACATCTTCACCCGCGTGCAGGCCCTTGCGCCTTACTACGCGGGCGTGCCGCTGGAGCGCGGCAACAAGGAGCGGGAAGGTCGGCCGCGGCACTTCCACCTGCTCGGGCGGATCGGCGACGCGCAGGTCGGGCCGATCTATCTCGGCTGGTTCGGGCTCGCGTCGCTGCTCTGCGGCTTCATCGCCTTCGAGATCGTCGGGCTCAACATGCTGGCCTCGGTCAACTGGGACCCGGTGCAGTTCGTTCGGCAACTGCCGTGGCTGGCGCTGGAGCCCCCATCGGCGGCGATGGGGCTCAAGCTCTTTCCGCCGCTCGACGAGGGCGGCTGGTGGCTGATGGCCGGCTTCTTCATGACCGCCTCGGTGCTGCTCTGGTGGGCGCGCATGTACCGGCGCGCACGCGCGCTGAAGATGGGCACGCACGTGGCCTGGGCCTTTGCCTCGGCGATCTGGCTGATGCTGGTGCTCGGTTTCATCCGCCCGATCCTCATGGGCAGCTGGGGCGAGGCGGTGCCCTTCGGCATCTTCCCGCACCTGGACTGGACGGCGGCCTTCTCGATCCGCTATGGCAACCTGTTCTACAACCCGTTCCACATGCTGTCGATCGCCTTCCTGTACGGCTCGACGCTGCTGTTTGCGATGCACGGCGCGACCATCCTCGCGGTGAGCCGCTTCGGTGGCGAGCGCGAGATCGAGCAGATCGTCGACCGCGGCACGGCCTCCGAGCGCGCCGCGCTGTTCTGGCGCTGGTGCATGGGCTTCAACGCCACGATGGAGTCGATCCACCGCTGGGCCTGGTGGTTTGCCGTGCTCTGCCCGCTGGTGGGCGGCATCGGCATCCTGCTGACCGGCACCGTGGTAGACAACTGGTACCTGTGGGCGGTCAAGCACCACGTGGCGCCGATCTATCCGGCGGTGTTCGCGCCGGTGGTCGATCCTTCCACCTTGCAAGGGGTACGGCCATGAACACGCTCTACAGGATGTGCGCGGCCGCGGCCGTGACCGGCACGCTGGCGCTGCTTGCGGGCTGCGAGCGCCCGCCGGTCGATGCGGTGCAGCGCGGCTACCGCGGCACCGGCATGGAGGTGGTCTACAACCCGCGCAACGTCGAGGCGCACGCGGCGCAGAACGTGCTGCCGGCGGACTCGCCGCCCGCGCCGGCCGCCGGCCCGACCGCCGGCCAGGTGTTCCAGAACGTCAAGGTGCTCAACGACCTGAGCGTGGCCGAGTTCACACGGCTGATGGTCTCCATGACCGCCTGGGTCGCGCCGCAGCAGGGCTGCACCTACTGCCACCAGGGCGACAACATGGCGTCCGACGGGCTCTACACCAAGGTGGTCGCGCGGCGCATGCTGCAGATGACGCAGCACCTCAACGCCGACTGGAAGTCGCACGTGGCCGACACCGGCGTCACCTGCTACACCTGCCACCGCGGCAACCCGGTGCCGCTCAACACCTGGACGCAGCCCGCGCCGCCGAGGCCGGCCTACGCCGGCAACAAGGCCGGCCAGAACGCCCCGGCGCAGAGCGTGGCCTTTTCGTCCTTGCCCAACGATCCGTTCTCACCCTTCCTCGACAAGGGCGAGAACATTCGCGTCATCGGCCCCACCGCGCTGCAGAACGGCAACCGGCAATCGATCCAGCAGACCGAGGGGACCTACGGGCTGATGATGCACATGTCGCAGTCGCTCGGCGTGAACTGCACCTACTGCCACAACACGCGCTCCTTCTCCGACTGGGAAGGCAGTGCGCCGCAGCGCGCGGTGGCCTGGTATGGGATCCGCATGGTGCGTGACCTCAACACGCAGTTCCTCGACCCGCTGGCCCCGGCCTTCCCGGCGGCGCGGCTCGGGCCGGCCGGCGACGGCCCCAAGGTCAACTGCGAGACCTGCCACCAGGGTTCGTTCAAGCCGCTCTACGGCGCGAGCATGCTGCCGAATCACCCGGAGCTTGGCAAGGTGCGTGCGGTCATCCAGAACGCGTCGGCCCCTGCCACGGATGCACCCGCAGCGGCAGCCGCAGCCGGCGCGGCCGGCGCCGACGTGCTGTTCGCGGTGGGGTCGAGCGCGATCTCGCCCGAGGCCACCCAGGCGCTCGCGCCGACCATCGCGGCCCTCAAGGCCGACGCCACCGCCCGGGTGAGCCTGTCGGGCTTTCACTCGGCCAGCGGCGACCCGGCGCAGAACGAGGAGCTGGCCAAGCAGCGCGCCCTGGCCGTGCGCGACGCCCTGGTGGCCGCCGGCATCGCCACCGACCGCATCGTGCTCGACAAGCCGCAGAGCACGGCCGCCAACATCTCCGGCGAGGACCCGAGCGCCCGCCGCGTGCAGATGGCGCTGATCAAGTAAGGGGCGCGGCGGGAAGGCTGGGGCGCGCGGGGTGGTCAGCCGCCTTGTGCGATCCGGGCCTTTTGCTATTAAATAAATAGCTACAAGCCAAGGAAAAATACGGGCTACAGCAGTTTTTTCTTGAAAATCTGCCCAGGATGAACCTGCAAAGTGCAGCGCTTGTGCGTCAAATGGAACTCAAGCCCAGATATTGCCAGGGCTTCTAGCTGCATATTCAATAGCAAGATCGCGGTAGGTTCCCCACCCGCCGATCCCGCTATCCGTCGGCGTCTTCGCTCAGGGAGGATTCGCCGAGCCTGCTGATGACCTCGTCCAGGGTGGCGTAGAGGCGTTCTATGAAGTCGACGCCGAACTCGCTCTCCAGCGCGCGGTAGGCTGCCTCGATCGTGGGCGCGAGGTTCGCCGCCAGTTCATGCCCCTTGGCGGTCACCGACACCATGACCCGGCGCTGGTCATTCTCCAGCCGTTCGCGCAGCACCAGACCGTTATCGGCCATGCGCGCCAGGATGCCCGCCAGGCTTGGGCTGGACAGGCGGCAGACGTCGCCGATCTGGCGCGGCTCCAGGGGCCCGTGCTCGAGCAAGGCACGCAGCACACGCCATTGCTGCTCGGTGACGCCCGCGGCATTGAGGATGGGTCTAAAACGCGCGAAGACACTCTCGCGCGCCTGCAGAAAGAGCAGCGGCAGATTGCGATGGGCAATGCCGGGTGAAAGAGAGTGCATGGCGGGGAATCATCCCCGAATCCAGGCGGTGCAGTCGCCACCACGTACAAACCCGGAGGCAAAAGCCTGGAAAGCGGTTGACTCGCTTATATGTTAGTGAATAAACTGCTCACATATTAGCGATATATCGGACGATGCGTACTGCCCCCTGCCACCTGGAGTTCGAGGTCGCGCCCTACCGGCTGTCCGGGGTGGTGTATGGCACCCTGCTCAACCAAGAGGTGGCAATTGCGGCGCTGGCTGCAGCCGCCCACCAGCCGCCCTACAAGGCTCCGGCAAAGTCGCCGGTGCTGTACGTCAAGCCGCGCAATACGCTGGCGGGCCACGGCGATACCGTGACCGTGCCGGCGGATGCGCCGGAGTTGGAGGTCGGCGCATCCCTGGGCATCGTCATCGGCCGCACCGCCTGCCGTGTGGCGCAGGCTGAGGCATTGGAGCATGTGGCGGGCTACACCATCGTCAACGACGTCAGCGTGCCGCACGACGTGTTCTACCGGCCCTCCATCCGCTTCAAGGCGCGCGATGGTTCCTGCCCGGTGGGCCCTGCGGTTGTGCCCCGCAGCGCGGTGAGCCACCCCGATGCGCTGGCGGTGCGCGTCATGGTGGATGGCGCCCTGGTGCACAGCACCACCACCGGTGAGCGGCGGCGCACGGTGGCCCGCCTGTTGGCCGACGTCACCGAGTTCATGACCTTGTCGCCTGGCGACGTGCTCATGCTCGGCGTGTCCGCCGGTGCCCCGCGCGTGCGCGCCGGGCAGCAGGTCCGCATCGAGATCGAGGGCCTGGGCCAGCTCGACAACCGGTTCGTGCCCGAAGGAGCTGCGCAATGAAGAAGGCAAGGGTGGCCTACGCCGGTGCGATTCACGAGGCAGCACCGCATGGCGAGCAGATCCGCCTGGCCGATGGCCGTGTGCTGGCGCCGGGCGCCGTCGTCTGGCTGCCTCCGTTCGAGGTGGGCACCGTCATCGCGTTGGGGCTCAACTACGCCGACCACTTGAAGGAGTTGTCCGGCGAGCTGACCGTCACTGCGAAGGACGAACCCCTGGTGTTCCTCAAGGGGCCGGGCGCGCTCATCGGCCACAACGGCCAGACCCGCCGTCCGGCCGACGCGGCCTTCATGCATTACGAATGCGAACTGGCGGTGGTCATCGGCAGGACGGCGCGCCGGGTCAAGAAGGCCGATGCCTTGCAGCATGTGGCCGGCTACACGGTGTGCAACGACTATGCGATCCGCGACTACCTGGAGAACTGGTACCGGCCGAACCTGCGGGTGAAGAACCGCGACACCTGCACCGTGCTGGGCCCGTGGTTGGTGGACGCGGCCGACGTGCCTGACCCCCATAGCCTGCGGCTGCGCACGCTGGTCAACGGCCAGGTGGTGCAGCAGGGGAATACCGGCGACATGGTGCACGACATTGCCGAGCTGATCGAGTACCTGAGCAGCTTCATGACGCTGCGTGCGGGCGACGTGATCCTCACGGGCACACCCGAAGGCGTCGCCAACGTCAACGTGGGCGACGAGGTGGTCACCGAAATAGAGGGCATCGGCCGGCTGGCGAACACCATCGTGGGCGATGAGGCCTTCGGTCGCTGAACCCGCGTCCGCACATCCTGGAGACACGTTCCATGCGCATCCAACACCTGATCGGCGGCAAGTCCGTCCCAAGCCGCGAGTACTTCGAAACCGTCGACCCCGCCACGCAGGACGTGCTGGCTGAGGTGGCGCATGGCGGCGCGGCCGAAGTCCATGCGGCTGTTGCGGCAGCCCAGGACGCATTTGCGGCCTGGGCAGGCCAGCCCGCCGCCGAGCGCGCCAGGCTGGTGCGCAAGCTCGGCGATCTGATCGCGGCAGAGGTACCCGAGCTGGCGCTGACCGAAACCCGAGACACGGGCCAGGTCATCGGCCAGACCGGCAAGGCGCTGATTCCGCGCGCGGCCGACAACTTCCATTACTTCGCCGAGATGTGCACCCGCGTGGACGGCCACACCTATCCCACGCCCACGCACCTGAACTACACGCTGTTCGAACCGGTGGGCGTGTGTGCGCTGATCTCGCCGTGGAACGTGCCGTTCATGACGGCGACCTGGAAGGTCGCGCCCTGCCTGGCCTTCGGCAACACGGCCGTGCTCAAGATGAGCGAGCTCTCGCCCCTGACGGCCGCGCGCCTGGGCGAGCTGGCGCTCGAGGCCGGCATTCCCGCGGGCGTGCTCAACATCGTGCACGGCTACGGCAAGGATGCGGGCGAGCCGCTGGTCGCGCACCGCGACGTGCGTGCCGTCTCGTTCACGGGCTCCACGCTCACGGGCAACCGCATCGTGCAGGCCGCGGGCCTCAAGAAGTTCAGCATGGAGCTGGGCGGCAAGAGCCCGTTCGTGATCTTCGACGACGCGGATTTCGAGCGCGCGCTGGACGCCGCCGTGTTCATGATCTTCTCCAACAACGGCGAGCGCTGCACCGCGGGCAGCCGCATCCTGGTGCAGAAGGGCATCTATGCGAAGTTCGTGGACCGTTTCGTGGAGCGCGCGAAGAAGATCACCGTGGGCGACCCGCTCGACGAGAAAACCATTGTCGGCCCCATGATCAGCCAGGCCCATCTGGCCAAGGTGCGCCACTACATCGAACTGGGCCGCAAGGAGGGCGCGAACATGCTGTGCGGCGGCCTCGACGCGCCTGTGGTGCCCGAGCGCGTGAAGAAGGGCAACTACGTGCTGCCCACCGTTTTCGCCGACGTTGACAACCGCTTGCAGATCGCCCAGGACGAGATCTTCGGCCCGGTGGCCTGCATCATCCCGTTCCGCGACGAGGCCGAGGCGATTCGCCTGGCCAACGACATCCAGTACGGGCTCTCGAGCTACGTCTGGACCGAGAACATCGGCAAGGCGCACCGCGTGGCCGCGGCCGTCGAGGCCGGCATGTGCTTCGTCAACAGCCAGAACGTGCGCGACCTGCGCCAGCCCTTCGGCGGCACCAAGGCCTCCGGCACGGGCCGTGAAGGCGGCACCTGGAGCTACGAGGTGTTTCTGGAGCCCAAGAACATCGCGGTGTCGATGGGCAGCCACCCCATCCCGCGCTGGGGCGCGTGAGCAAGGCGCACGCTTTCATTCTCGATAGCTGGAGGTTACAGACATGCAACGCCGTCATTTCCTGAAGGCATCGGCCGCAACCGCCCTGGCGTCCACGCTCGAAGCGAGCAGGGCCCAGGGGGCGCACTGGCCCGAGGTCAAGCCAATCCGCATCATCGTGCCTTTCCCGCCGGGCGGTACCACCGACATGGTGGCGCGCCTGATCGGCGTCGAGCTCGGCAAGCAGTTGGGTCAGAGCGTCATCGTGGAGAACAAGCCCGGCGCGGGCACCGTGATCGGCGTGGATTACGTGGCCAAGCAGCCGGCCGACGGCTACACCTTCGTCTGCGTGGCCAACAGCTTCACGGCCAACAGGACGCTGGTGAAGAGCCTGCCCTACGACACCACGCGGGACCTGCAGCCCGTGGCGCTCATGGGTCTGTCCGAGCATGTGCTGGCCACCCATCCGTCCAGCGGTCTCAGGAACCTGGACGACCTCAGGAAAGCGGCGCTGGCCAAGCCCGGCACGCTGACCTATGCATCGTTCGGCAACGGCACGTCGGCCCATTTGTCGGGTGCGCTGCTGTGCCAGATGATGGGCGTGGACATGGTGCACGTGCCCTATAAGGGCCAGGGGCCGGCGCTCACCGATCTGCTGGGCGGTCAGGTCGGGGTGATGTTCGGCAACTGGTCGGAGTTCCGCAGCCATATCGAAAGCGGCAAGCTCGTCGCCCTGGGCATGGCCACGTCCAGGCGTTCGCGCTTTGCACCCAACGTGCCCACGCTGGCGGAGCAGGGCGTGGCGCTGGAGTCCAACTCCTGGCAGGGGCTGCTCGCCCCCGCGGGCACGTCCGAGGCCATCGTCCAGCGGGTCAATGCCGAGGTGAACAAGGCTCTGGCCGCATCCAACGTGATCGAGGTCTTCGCCAAAAGCGGCGTTGTATCGCAGGCTGGCTCGGTCGCGCAGTTCTCGAGCTTTGTAAACAGCGAGATCGCCAAGTACGGCGAGATCATCCGCCGCGCCAACATCACGATGGGTTGAAGCGCATCGCCGTGCCGGCCGCCATCGTACTAACCATCAGCTTGAAAAGGGAGAGTCATCATGGGTAAGGTTGCACTCGCCGCAAAGGTCTCGCACGTCCCATCCATCTATTTGAGCGAACTGGACGGCCCGCGCAAGGGATCGCGCCAGGCCGCCATCGACGGCTTCAAGGAGATCGGCCGGCGCTGCCGGGAGCTGGGTGTGGACACCATCGTGGTCTTCGACACGCACTGGCTGGTCAATGCCAGCTACCACATCAACTGCGCCGCGCATTTCAAGGGGCTGTACACCAGCAACGAACTGCCGCACTTCATCAGCAACATGGACTTCGAGTTCCCGGGCAACCCACAATTGGGCCGGTTGCTGGCCGAGGAGGCGTGCGACTTCGGCGTGGAGACGCTGGCGCACGACGCCACGACGCTGCAACCGGAATACGGCACTCTGGTCCCCATGCGCTACATGAACGCCGACCTGCACTTCAAGGTGATCTCGGTGTCGGCGCTGTGCACGGTGCACTACCTCAACGACAGCGCGCGCCTGGGCTGGGCCATGCGCCAGGCCATCGAGCAGCACTACGACGGCACCGTGGCCTTCCTGGCCAGCGGCAGCCTGAGCCACCGCTTTGCCCAGAACGGGCTGGCGCCCGAGTTTGCCCAGAAGATCTGGAGCCCCTTCCTGGAAACGCTGGACCACCGCGTCATCGAGATGTGGCAGGCGGGCGACTGGGCGACATTCTGCGAGATGCTGCCCGAGTACGCGGCCAAGGGGCACGGCGAAGGCTTCATGCATGACACCGCGATGCTCGTGGGTGCGCTGGGCTGGTCGGAGTACGCGGGGCGCGCAGAGGTCGTGACGCCGTATTTCGGTGCCTCGGGAACGGGGCAGATCAATGCCGTCTTCCCGGTCACGGCCCAGACCGGGCGTGCCATTCCCGCAGCCCAGGCGTCCGCCGCCGCCGGCTACCAGGCTTACAGCCGCGCTTGATCCGGAGTCCGCGCCATGCCCCATCTGGTCATTCTGTACACCCCAGACCTGGACCTGCCCGCCGAGCAGGGCGGCAGCGACATGGGCGCGTTGTGCCGCGCGCTGGCAAGCACCCTGTGCGCCCAGGTGGACGAGGCCGGAAAACCCGTTTTCCCCACCGGCGGCGTGCGTGTGCTGGCCTACCCCGCGGCGCATTGCGCCGTGGCCGATGGTGGCGCGGCCGGGCATGCCGCGGGTGGCGGCGCGGGCTATGCCTTCGTCTACCTCAACCTGCGCATGGGGCGTGGCCGCAGTGCCGCAACTCACATGGCCGTGGGACGCGCGCTGGAGGCCGTGGCCCAAGCCCATTTCGCTGCGTTGCTGGCATCGCACCACATCGGCATCACCTTGCAGATCGATGAAGGCCTCGAGGTGTTCGACGCCCGGCACAGTTCCATCCACCCCTTGTTCCAACGGCCAGCGAACGGCTGACAGCATGTTTTCACACGACACCACACGCGCCCTGGCGCGTGCGCTCAAAGAGGCGCGCGCGAGCCGCACACCGCTGCGCCACTTCTCACTGCAATACCCCGGGATGACGATCGAGGACGGCTACGCAATCCAGCGCGAATGGGTCCGGCTGGAACTGGCCGAAGGCCGCAGCATCAAAGGACGCAAGATCGGCCTGACGTCGCGCGCGATGCAGATCTCCAGCCAGATCACCGAGCCCGACTACGCGCCGCTGATGGACGACATGTTCTTCGAGTCCGGCGGTGACCTGGACTTCTCGCTTTTCATCGCGCCGCGCGTCGAGGTGGAACTGGCCTTCATCCTGGGCAAGCCGCTGAAAGGCCCGGGCGTCACGCTGTTCGATGTGCTCTCGGCAACCGAGTATGTGGTGCCGGCCATCGAGATCATCGACGCGCGCATCGAGCAGTTCGACCGTGACACGCGCGCGATGCGCAAGGTAGTCGACACCATCTCGGACTTTGCCGCCAACGCCGGCATCGTGCTGGGCGGCCGCCCGGTCAAACCCATGGACCTGGACCTGCGCTGGGTGGGTGCCCTGCTGCACAAGAACGGCGTGATCGAGGAAAGCGGCCTGGCCGCTGCCGTGCTCAACCACCCGGCCAATGGTGTGGCCTGGCTGGCCAACAAGATTGCGCCGCACGGCGAACAGATCGACGCAGGCGACGTCGTGCTGGCGGGCTCGTTCACGCGGCCGGTGGCAGCCGCGCCGGGCGACAGCTTTCACGCCGACTACGGTCCGCTGGGTTCCGTTTCCTTCCGTTTCGCCGGAGGCCGCCCGTGATGCAGATCCCGGTCAATCGCTTCATCCTGGAAGGCATCGCCACGGTAAGCGCGGCGGGTGGGGTCGCCGGCATTCTGACGGCGGACGGCCAACTTGCGCCCGGACCTGCCCGGACGCGGGCTCCCTGCTCGTGGCGGTCGGGGTGGATACCACGCTGCTCGTGCACACCGCGACAGAACTGGAACACAGCTTTGACCGTGGGGTCGCGCAGAGCACGGCCGGTTGCGGCAACCCCTATTGATCGAACCTAGCGCTGAGCAGGAGCCCCGCCGAACGCCGCCCTTTTCCTTTCACCCACGCCAGCCTGACGGCGGGCCTTCAATCCAAGCAAAACTCACAAAAGGAGATCCCCCATGCCCGCAGTCAACCTTGCCCGTCGCGCGGCTCTGTGCACAGCCGCGATGTCCTTGAGCGGCCTGCCGCCCGCGGCCCTGGCGCAGGACAAGCGCCCCCTCGAATGGGTGGTCGGCATGGCGGCCGGCGGCGGCACCGACATCGTCGCGCGCACGGTGGCCGATCAGATGAGCAAGACGCTGAACCAGACCATCGTCGTGGTGAACAAGCCGGGCGCGGCGCACAACATCGCGGCGGACTACGTGGCGCGCTCTTCCAACCCGGCGAACCTTCTGTTGACCGGCGACTACGCCGTGCTGGCTACCAACCCATGGCTCTACAGCAAGCTGTCGTACAACGCGGACCGGGACCTGTCGTCCGTCGGCATGCTGGTGCGCTTTCCGCTGATCCTGGTGGTGTCGCCCACGCTGCCGGTCAAGAACTACCAGGAGTTCATCGCCTGGGCCCAGGCCCAGCCGGGCGGCGTCTCCTATGCCTCGCCCGGCGCCGGCACGCCGCATCACCTGTGCATGGAACTACTGCGCCAGCGCACGGGGCTGAAAATGACGCACGTTCCCTACCGCGGCGTCACGCCCGCCATACAGGACATCATGGGCGGGATGGTTCCCTTCATGTTCGTCTAATCGGCCGGTGGCATGCCGAACATCGTGGCAGGCAACCTGCGTGCGATCGGCGTGGCCAGCGCCAGACGCATGACCACGCTGCCCGAGGTGCCGACGCTGATGGAGCAGGGCCTCCCGGATTTCGAGGCGTTCGCCTGGCAGGGCCTGTCGGTCCATTCATCCACGCCGCCCGAAGAGATCAAGCGCCTGAATGGCGCACTCCAGGCCGCGCTGAACTCCACGCCTGTAAAAACCCGGTTCCTGGCGTTGGGCGTGGAGGCCGTGCCGGGCACGCCAGAGCAGATGAGCGCATTCGCCAAGGCCGAGCGTGCGCGCTGGGGCAAGCTGATCAAGGACATCGACCTCAAGCTGGAGTAGCCCGCAGCGCATCTGCCGGCCCAAGCGCTTCGCCGGGGGCGAATCGGCCCATGGCCGCCACCGCGGCGGGAAACAGGCGAAGCAGGCCCGCGACGCGGCTTGCGTCCGCGTTGCTGCGCATGGCGGCGGGCCGATGGCTGCACGTGGGGTCGGCACTATCAAATAAATAGCGAAATGCCGAGGAATCACCTGGGCTACAGCCGATTTCTGCTTGAAAACATGAATGGCATCTTTCCGACGCCGGACTCACGGACGATCCGCCCTGGCGACCTCGACCGGGCTCAGCTCGCGCGAGCGGCGGCCCCAGCTCCACAGCGCTTCGGACGGCAGCGGCAGCACCATGAACCAGTGCTCCAGGATCGCCAGCGACAGCAGCGTGCCGGCGAAGGTCAGCGCCGTGGCGTCGAAGCTGCCGATGCCTTCGGCCAGTGCGGCCTGCCAGAACTGCACGGCCAGCCAGGTGGACACCAGAACCGACACCGGGAACAGCCAGTTCATCCGCTTGCGGGTGAAATAGGTCTGCAGGTACTTCAGATGCGTGGGCAGAAAGTCTTCGTTGAGGTTGCGCACGCCCAGGAAGACGTTGAGCTTGGCACTCAGCCGCATGACCCACAGGATGGCGAAGGTCATGAGGCCGGTCGGGTTGCTGCCGTTCCAGGTGAGCGCCACGACCGCCATGCCCAGCACGATCAGCGCGAACTCGTGGTGCAGCAGGGTCTGCAAGGCGAAGCCGGCACGCCGCCAGCGGCGGGCATCGGGCGGGCAGGGCGCGCGGCGCGGGCCGGTCACGTAGCCGAGAAGAAAGCCCACCTCCTGCCAGGCCCAGACCATCAATGCGCAGGTGAAGGCCAGGTAGGCGCCGGTCACCCGCTCGTCATTGCGGGTGGCATATAGGCCCAGCAGGGCCAGCGCCAGCAGCAGGGTGGTGGCGCCCATGGTCCAGCGGTAGGTCCAGCGCGGCAAGCCGTTCAGGTACAGGATCACGCCCGTACTGAACCACCACACGAAGACCGTGTAGAGCACGGGCAGCAGGTACTGGGACATTCTGAGCTCCTCGGCAGAGGGGGCTCACCAGGTCGGCGCCATGCGCGCGTTCTCCGGCAGTGCATTGGGCCGTGCGCGCATCATGAAGAGCCGGCCGAACGCGATCGCGCCGCGCGCGGCCAGAGCGACCCGTTGCAGCGCTCCGATCACGCCGCCGCGCGCCTTCGCGGCCTCGGTCTGGACCGAGACGAGCCGCAGCTTCTCGAGCCCGGCATGGAAGGCCGGCGCGTCGATGTCGAGCGTCAGCGGGAACACCTGGCGCGTGATGTCCGAGGTGATGCGGAACACGGTGAAGTCGTAGGCGGTCGGATCGAGTCCCATGGCCGCATGCATCTCGGGCCGCTGATGGTCGCGCACGTACATGGTGGAGAACACGGCCAGCACGAAGAAGCGGATCCAGAGCTTGTTGACGCCCTTGAGCAGGTGCGGGTTGGCGCGCAGCAGCAGCGCGAACGCCTCGCCGTGCCTGAACTCGTCGTTGCACCAGCGCTCGAACCACTTGAAGATCGGGTGGAAGCACAGCTCCGGGTGGCGCTCGACCTGCCGGTAGATCGCGATGTAGCGCGCGTAGCCGATTTTCTCGGACAGGTAGGTGGCATAGAAGATGAACTTCGGCCGGAAGTAGGTGTACTTCTTGGCGCGCGCCAGAAAACCCAGGTCCACGCCGATGCCGAAGTCCTTGAGCCATTGGTTGATGAAGCCCGCATGCCGGCTTTCGTCGCGCGCCATGTAGCCGAACAGCAGCTTCATGTCGGGGTTGGTGACGCGCTTCTTGATTTCCGCATACAGCACGCAACCCGAGAATTCCGAGGTGATCGAACTGATGAGGAATTCCGAGAATTCCTTGTACAGCGGCGCCGGGAGCTGCGAGTAGTTGCCCGCCATGTCCGCCGGCCGCTGGAAGTGGTCGGTGTTGTTGTCGGCCTCGAACTCCTGCATCAGCGCGTCCCACTGCGCGCGGATCGGCTCGACGTCGATGCGGTCCATCGCCTTGAAGTTGGTGGTGTAGAAGCGCGGCGTGAGCAGGGTGTCGCGCATCGCGGTCTCGGTCGAGCTGTTGGGCGCGCCGGGGTTGGGGAAGGCCGTGGTGGACATGCTGTGCTCCTTGACTATGGGTGGGCGTGCGTGGCGGCGTCGCCGTCGGTCATCAGCGCGGCGAATACCGCCGCGTTCGTCGGGCCGAAGGATCCGAGGTCCACGGTGCGGCCGGTGGCCGGGTCTTCGAGCGTGAGCTTGCCGTCGGCCCGCCCGGTCATGCGAAACGGAATTTCCGGCCCGATGCCTCGCCGATACCGCTCGCGTGCCAGGCCGCGCATCGTGCCGCGCAGGAAGCCGTTGGTCTCGGGCGCAACCTCGTGCACCACCTGGCCGGTGCGGGCGTCCTTCACCTGGATGCCGCCATTGGGCAGGTCTTCGAAGAGGAATTCGCGCACGCTCACGGCCTGCGCCTGCGGTACGTGGACCACGCCAATGCCGGTGTAGCGCACGAAGCCCACGCCGATGAGAACGCACAGCACCAGGCCGCCCAGGGCGATCAGCATGCCGCGCGGCAGTGCGTCGGGCGAGCGCGGCGGGTGCGGGGTTTGCAGGGTGTTCATGGCCGGAGTCTCAGGCGGTCATGGCTTGCGGCGCTTCGCCCGGCCCGCGCGTGCCGGCGGCCGGTGGGACCGCATGCAGTCCACGCCGCGGCAGGCCGGCGGACTCCGCCAGCGCGCCGGACAGCAGCGCCGCCACTTCGCGGGCATGCGGCAGCGCGCGCAGCATCGGCTGGGTGCGCTTGACATGCCACGGGCGCGCATGTGGCCAGAGGTGCACGTAGGCAATCTGCGCACCGTCGCGCAAAGCCAGCGCGATGTCGCCGGTACCGTCGGCGTTCTGGTGCAGCGATGCGGAGTCGATGGCGCTGTAGGGCAGATTGAAGGTCACGGTCAGCACGATGCCCACGCGCATGACGATGCGGCGGTCGGTGATGGTGTAGACGCTGGTGCGTGCCGCCAGCCAGCCCAGGAAGAGGAGCGTGGCAATGGCCAGGCTGGCGAGCGGCACCAGCCATGCCATGGCCACCAGCGCGTCGAGCGCGCCGCCGCCGCCGGCCAGGGTGTTGGCGCCGCGCCAGAGAATGAGCACCGCGAAGTACACGGCCAGGCCGCGCACGTGCAGCGCGCTGCGGGTCAGCCGCTTCCAGTCGGGCGAGCCTTGCCACAGCAGGCGTTCGCTCTTGGGCAGCTTCTCCGGCAGGCCATAGGCCGGTTCGAAGTCGTGGTCCTCGCCGCCGCCCGTCGGCGTGAAGTTGGCGGCTTTCACAGCAGCGGCTCCTGGCGCTGCGGCGTCGCGTAAAGCGTGCCGCCGCCGTAGTAGGCCATGACCTTTTCTTCTTCCAGCAGGGTGATCTGGTCCGGATGCCGCGTGGCCGGCACCAGAGCGAACTGTGTGCTCAGAATGGATTGCACGCGCACGCGGTGCTGGTCGATCTTCGAAAAATTGATCGGCAGCAGCACGCGCCGCGGCCCGGTCACGGTCGGCACTTCGACTTCGAGGTAGCGGAAGACGGCCTCGGAGCGGTCCACCCACAGATCGACCACATCGCCGCCCACCAGGCCGTCGGCGCCGAACACGGGCATGCCGACCGGGTTCGGATCTTTCTTCGAAAGGCCGAAGCCGGGTGCGTGGCGCAGCGGCACGATGCGAAGTTCGTTGTCGATCGTGGTGTCGGGGATGTCCGGGCGCTGCGCCCAGGCACCGGGGCCGATGCCGTCGAGCATCGGGTTGCCGGTCGGCTCCAGCGGCGCGCCGGGCCAGGCGCCGCTGGGCTCCGCCGCCAGCGCGCGCTCCTCGCGCACGAAGCTCGGCGCTTGCACCGTGCGGCCGTCGCGCATCCGGTAGGTCTTCGGGCTGGGCACGCCGGGAAAGCCTTGCACGTGGATGCTGCCGGAGCGGTCACTCTCCAGCGGGTAGCCCTCGCGCTTGTTCTCTCGGTGCAGGTAATAGATGAGGCCGGCGAAGAACGCCCAGAACAGATAGAGGACTATCTGCGCTACGTCGATGTAGCTGGTGATGGCTCCGTTTCCCATGGTGAGTCTCCTTGGAGGTTTGGGTGCATGCTCGGGCGCTTGGCCCTCAGCCCGGAAATTCCGTCAACCCGAACTTGCCGGGCCTGGCGGGCGTGGATGTGGCGGCGGTCCGTTGCGCGGGCGACCGCCTGTCCCGTGGCGTGCGCACCAGCGGGCCGATGGCGACCAGCGTGGCGAACAGCAGCACGATTTCGATGTAGTAGACGACGCTGTAGCCGATCGACGCCCCCGACGCCACGCTGCCCAGCGTGCCTTGCGACGCCAGGTAGGTGACGACGTCGCGCAGCCAGCCGCCCAGACCGATCGCCAGGCCGCCGGCCGAGGCCTGCACGGCGCCCCAGGCGCCCAGCGCCAGTCCGTTGTGCGCGCCGGTGTCATGGTTCATGGCGGCGGTCAGCGTGGCGACCGAGAACAGGCCGCCGCCGAAGCCGATCAGCAGCGCACCGAAGCGGAACATCAACTGGGAGCCCACCGGATCGGCGAACACCACCGCCGCGAAGGCGAAGATGCCCACCACCACGCCGATGGACGCCAGCCGGTGCGGCTCGCCGCCATGGTGGAACCAGCGCGCGGCGAGTACGAAGGCCGCCAGCGCGCCGCAGGCGATCATCGCGGTGAGTTGCGTCGTCGATGCCACCGGCATGTGCAGGATCTCGCCGCCATAGGGCTCGAGCAGCACGTCCTGCATGCTGAAGCCGGCACTGCCGAGCCCGACCGCGACCAGCAGGCGCGCGGAACGTCCGCCCTGGATGAAGGCGCGCCACGATTCGCGGAACGAGGGGCGTGCTTCCCCCGGTATGGGAAGGGTGCGCGATGGGACGCGCGCCTCCTGCTTCCACAGCGCGATCAGGTTCAGCACCATGGTGAGCAGGGCCGCGCCCTGGATGACCTGGATCAGCTTGACCTGCTTGAAGTCCTGCAGCAGCGCGCCGAAGCCGATGGCGCTGACCATGGTGCCCACCAGCAGCATCACGTACAGCAGCGCCACCACGCGCGGCCGGTTTTCCGGCGTGGCCAGGTCGGTGGCCAGCGCCAGGCCGCTGGTCTGCGTGGTATGCAGGCCCGCGCCGACCAGCAGGAAGGCGATGGCCACGCCGATCTGCCCGTAGAGCACCGGCCCGTTGGTGTCGCCCGACAGTACGATCAGCGCGAACGGCATGATCGCCAGACCGCCGAACTGCATCAGCGTGCCCATCCAGATGTAGGGCACCCGCTTCCAGCCCAGGGCCGAGCGGTGGTGGTCGGAGCGAAAGCCGATCAGGGCCCGGAAAGGCGCGAAGACCAGCGGCAATGCGATCATGCTCGACACCAGCCATGCCGGCACGTGCAACTCTACGATCATCACCCGGTTGAGCGTGCCGTTGAGCAGCGCGAGCGCCATGCCGACCGACACCTGGAACAGCGACAGCCGCATCAGTCGGCCCAGCGGCAGCTCGCGCGTGGCCACGTCCGCAAAAGGCAGGAAGCGCGTCGCCAGCAGGCTCCACTTGCTGGCCAGCCGGTTGTTCAGGCGCGTGACCGTGTTCATGCTCTCACCATCTCCAGGGCTTGCGAGGTGTAGAAGCCGCTGGCCACGCGCCGCGTGCGGCCGCGCTGCCAGTGCGCGAGCGTGGGCTCGGCCGCCAGCAGGCGGTGCAGCGACTTCTCGGCCACCGGCTCGATCCACGGCGCGCGGTTGCCGCGCGGAAAAAGCCGGCCCGCCGCCCGAAAGAGGATCAAGGCCGGATTGCTCGGCGCGAAGGTGAAGAGCAGGGCGCGGTCGGCCCGCTGCGCCAGACCCGCGAGCACCCGCACCGCATCGGGCGTGCGGTAGTGGATCAGCGAGTCCATGCCGACGATGTAGTCGAAGCGGCCCAGCGCCGGGTCGAGCATGTCGCCCGCGCGGAAGTCGACGTGGCCGCCACCGGTGGCATGGCCCGCGCCATGGACCAGCTCCGCGGGCTGCCGTTGGCGCGCCAGCTCGACCAGCGTGGGCGACAGGTCGATGGCAACCACGCGCGCGCCGCGCCGTGCCGCTTCGACTGCCAGCGCGCCGGTGCCGCAACCGGCGTCCAGCAGCCGCGTGCCGCGCAGGTCGGCGGGCAGCCAGCCGAGCAGGGTCTCGCGCATGCGGTCGCGCCCCGCGCGCACGCTGGCGCGGATGCGGCCTACGGGGGCGTCCGACGTGAGTCGCGCCCAGGCCTGTGCGGCGGTGCGGTCGAAGTAGGTCTCGATCTCGCCGCGTCGTTGCAGGTAGCTCAGGGGTGCCATGGCTCTGTTTCCCAGGGGGCTCAGTCGAAACCGAGCAGGTCGAAGATGTCGCGGTCCTTCATGGGCACCGCATGCAGGGGCTCGGCGCCCAGCCACAGCGCGGCGGCCAGGCGCATGTACTCGTTCTGCACCGCTTCCAGCTCGGGCGAAGGCTCCATCTCGAACAGCGTCGATTTCTTCAGCCGGCTGCGGCGGATCACGTCGAGGTCGGGGAAGTGCGCCATCAGCCGCAGGCCGATCTGCGCGTTGAACTTGTCGATCTGGTCGGTGTCCTTGCTGCGGTTGGCGATGACGCCGCCGAGCCGCACGTTGTAGTTCTTCGCCTTGGCGCCGATGGCCTGGACGATGCGGTTCATCGCGAAGATCGAGTCGAAGTCGTTCGCGGTGACGATCAGCGCACGGTCGGCATGCTGCAGCGGCGCCGCGAAGCCGCCGCACACGACGTCGCCCAGCACGTCGAAGATCACCACGTCGGTTTCGTCCAAAAGGTGATGCTCCTTGAGCAGCTTGACGGTCTGCCCGACCACATAGCCGCCGCAGCCAGTGCCCGCGGGCGGGCCGCCGGCCTCGACGCACATCACGCCGTTGTAGCCGGGGAAGACGAAGTCCTCCACGCGCAGTTCCTCGGCGTGGAAGTCGACCGTCTCGAGCACGTCGATCACCGTCGGCATGAGCTTCTTGGTGAGCGTGAAGGTCGAGTCGTGCTTGGGGTCGCAACCGATCTGCAGCACGCGCTTGCCCAGTTTGGAGAACGCCACGGACAGGTTGCTGGAGGTCGTGCTCTTGCCGATGCCGCCCTTTCCATAGATCGCGAAGACCTTGGCGTTGCCGATCTTCAGCTCGGGGTCCAGGCGCACCTGCACGCTGCCCTCGCCATCGCTGCGCGAGGACGACGGCGGCGGGCGAGGCCCGGGCTTCTTGATGTCCGGGAACGGGACGGTGACAGCATTCATGCGGGAGCTCCTTCGTACACACCTTCGAGCCGGTCCTCGAGTTCCTCGCCAGCGCGCCGCAGCGCCGCGAGCATGGTGTCGTCCGGTTTCCAGAAATGCCGCTCCGACGCTTCCAGCAAGCGGCTGGCGACGCGGGCCGAGGCGGTGGGGTTGAGTTGCGCCAGGCGTTCGCGCATGGCGGGGTCGAGCATGAAGGTCTCGCTCAACTGCTGGTACACCCAGGGCTGCACCTGGTTCGTGGTGGCCGACCAGCCCATGGTGTTGGTCACGTGCACCTCCAGTTGCCGCACGCCTTCGTAGCCGTGCTTGAGCATGCCTTCGTACCACTTCGGATTGAGCATGCGGGTGCGGGTCTCCAGCGCCACCTGCTCGCTCAGCGTGCGCACGGTGCCGCTGCCGCCCTCCTGCGTCTGGTCGCCGATGTAGACCGGCGCCATGGCGGCGTCGTCACCCTTGGCCCGCTTGATCGCGCGGCTGATGCCGCCCAGCGTGTCGAAATAGGTGTCGATGGTGGTCACGCCCAACTCCACGGAGTCGAGGTTCTGGTAGGCCAGGGAGACGCCGGAGAGCACGCTGCGCAGCAGTTGCGGCTGCTGCACCGGCCGCCCGGCGCGCCCGTAGGCAAAGCCCTTGCGGCGGCTGTAGGTTTCGGCGATCTCGTCACCATCTTCCCAGCGGCTGTTGTCGATCAGGCTGTTGACGTTGGAGCCATAGGCGCCCTCGGCGTTGCCGAAGACACGCAGGGACGCGGTCTCCAGGTCACCGCCGTGCTCGGCCTGGTAGGCCAGTGCGTGCTTGCGGATGAAGTTTTTTTCCAGCGGCTCGTCCGCGCCCGCGGCCAGGAAGGCGGCTTCTGCCAGAAGCTTGATCTGCAGGGGCAGCAGGTCGCGGAAGATGCCCGACAGCGTGATGACCACGTCCACGCGCGGGCGGCCCAATTCGGCCAGCGTGATCAGTTCGGCACCGGCCAGCCGGCCATAGCCATCAAAGCGTGGCCTGGCGCCCATCAGCGCCAGGGCCTGGCCGATGGGGCCGCCCTCGGTCTTCAGATTGTCGGTGCCCCACAGCACGAGCGCGATCGATTCCGGAAAGGCGTGGCCGTCGGCCCGGTGCCGCTCGAGCAGGCGCTCGGCCTGGCGCGCGCCGTCCTTCACCGCATAGGCGCTTGGGATGCGGAAGGGATCGAAGCCGTGCAGGTTGCGCCCGGTCGGCAGGATGGAGGGCGTGCGCAGCAGGTCGCCGCCGGACGCGGGGCGCAGGAAGCGGCCGTCGAGCGCGTGCAGGATGCCGTCGAGTTCGTGGTCGACGGCCAGCAGCGGGTCGAGCGCCGCGAGTTCGCGCAGCAGCGGCAGGGGTGCCGCGCTGTCCTCGGTCCCGTGACTGGCGAGCGCCGCTTCGGGTGTGTGGCCCGCGACGATTGCTTCCACCACGGCGCGCGGTGGTCGCACGCCGTGGGACGCCTCGGCCAGTGACAGCAACAGGTCCGTTCGCTCGGCCGCGTTCGGCGCCTCGCCCACCACGTGCAGGCCGCAGGGGATGAGCGTGTATTCCAGTTCGAGCACGGCCTGGTTGAGCGCCACGATGTGCGCCTGCGTGTCATCGCCCCACGCAGGCTCGGCCGCGGCCAGTTCGAGCGTGGCCGCCTGCGACTGGATCATGCCGGCGAGTTCCTCGACTTCGCCTTCGCTGCTTTCCAGGCCCCGGTAACGCTCCAGCATCTTCTTCAGCTCGACCAGGCCCTTGTACAGGCCCGCGGTCGCCACCGGCGGCGTGAGGTAGCTGATGAGCGTAGCGGCGGCGCGGCGCTTGGCGATGGTGCCCTCGGACGGATTGTTCGAGGCGTAGAGATAGAAGTTGGGCAGGTCGCCGATCAGCCGGTCGGGCCAGCACTTGGCCGACATGCCGCTCTGCTTGCCCGGCATGAACTCGAGCGCGCCATGGGTGCCGAAATGCAGTACCGCATGCGCGCCGAAGTCCTCGCGCAGCCAGCGGTAGAAAGCCGAGAAGGCATGCGTCGGCGCAAAGCCCTTCTCGAACAGCAGCCGCATCGGATCGCCCTCGTAGCCGAAGGCCGGCTGGATGCCGACGAACAGATTGCCAAAGCGCTCGCCGAGCACGAAGATGCTGGCGCCGTCGCTTTGCTGCTTGCCGGGCGCCGGCCCCCATTGGGCCTCGATGTCGCGCAAGTACTTCTCGCGCCGCACGTGATCGTCCGCCGCGATGCGCGCATGGACGTTGGCCATGGCGCCGAAGTTCGAGGCGTTGCCCTCGATCACGCGCCGGCGCAGTGCATCGACGCTGGCCGGCAGCGCCACGTCGTAGCCGGCTTCGCGCATGGCCTTCATCGTGTTGAAGAGCGACTCGAAGACCGAGAGGAAGGCGGCGGTGCCGGTGTTGCCGGCGTTCGGCGGGAAGTTGAAGATCACTGCCGCGACCTTGCGCTCGGCCCGTTCGGCACGCCGCAGGTCCACCAGCTTGCCCACGCGCGCCGCGAGCATGTCCGCGCGTTCGATGCAACTGTGCATGTCGTGCACGCCGGTCTCGTTGGCGAAGGTGCAGGCGTTGGCGCAGCCGGTGCAGGCGATCCGCGCCGCGCTGCCACGGCCGCCGAAGACCATGGAGCCCGTGGCGCCGTCGAGTTCGGGAATGGCGACCATCATGGTGGCTTCTACCGGAAGCAGGCCGCGCGGCGATTCGCCCCATTGGTCCAGCGTCTGGAACTCCACCGGCGTGACCGCGACGTAGGGAACGTCGAGCGCGGCCAGGATGTCCTCGGCCGCCTTGGCATCGTTGTAGGCCGGCCCGCCGATCAGCGAGAAGCCGGTGAGCGACACCAGGGCGTCGATGCGGCTGCGGCCCTCGTGGCGAAAGAAGGCGTCGATGGCCGGGCGCGCATCGAGCCCTGTTGCGAAGGCCGGAATCACGCGCAGGCCGCGGGCTTCCAGCGCGGTGATCACGCCGTCGTAGTGGTCGGTGTTGCCGGCCAGCAGATAGGAGCGCATGAGCAGCAGCCCGACCGTGCCGCGCTGCCCGCTCTGAGCCACGCGCGGCAGCGCGTCGGCGGTGTCGGCCAGGCGTTGCTTCATGCGCGGGTGGTAGACGCCGACTTCGGGGTAGTCGACCGGCTCGTGCGTCTTGGCCATGCCGCGCAGGGCGCGGCGCGGGCCCTCGGCATAGCGGTCCACCAGGAAGTGCACCATGTTCGCGATGTTGTCCTCGGAGCCCGCAAGCCAGTACTGCAGCGTCAGGAAGTAGGCCCGCACGTCCTGCGCGGTGCCGGGAATGAAGCGGAGGATCTTGGGCAGCCGGCGCAGTGTCTTCATCTGCTGCGCACCGGCCGTGGTGCGGCTGGCCGCATCGGCGTTGTCGGCCGGCTTGCCGCGCAGGCGCTTGAGCAGGGCCAGGGGGCCGGTACTGGGCGCCGACATGTCGAACTTGCCCATGCGCGTGAGCTTGGTGACCTCTGCGGCCGACATGGCGCAGACCATGGCGTCGCAGTTGTCGCGCCGTGCTTGCAAGGCGGGCAGCACCGGCAGGAAGTGGTCTTCCATGAAGAGCATGGTGGCGATGATGATGTCGCCCTGCGCGATGTCGGCCTGGCAGCGCACCAGCGCCTCGGGCCGGTCGCTCCATTCAGCCGCTGCATGCACGCTCAGCCGCAGGTCGGGCAGCGTCTTGCGCAGGCCGCGCCAGGCCCGCTCCGTGGCGCTGGCCAGATGGCTGTCCATGGTCACGATGACCACGCGCATCAGGGCGTTTGCGCCGCCGTTGTCAGTGGCTGAAATGGGCTTTTGCGTCATAGAGGGTCTCTATGGTGATCAGCGGCACTCCGCGCTCGAGCGCATAGCGCTCGGTGTTGCGGCGCGCCTTGCCGCGCACGAAGAACGGGATCTTGCGCAGCTCCTTTTCCGCCTCCGATGCCCATGCTGCGGCGGTCTCGGCCGGCGCTTGCGGCACGGCCTCGGCGGCAGGCGCGACAGGGGCGGTGCCGGCGTGGCCTAGATGCGAGGGCGCTGCATCCTCATGGAACTCGAAGTCGCCGCGGAACATGCCGATCAGGTGCTCCTCCAGGCCCATCATCAGCGGATGCACCCAGGTGTCGAACAGCACGTTGGCGCCTTCGAAGCCCATCTGCGGCGAGTAGCGAGCCGGATAGTCCTGCACGTGCACCGGTGCCGAGATCACTGCGCACGGAACGCCCAGGCGCTTGGCGATGTGGCGTTCCATCTGGGTGCCTAGCACCAGTTCAGGTTGCAGCGCCGCGATGGCGGCTTCGATCTCCAGGTAGTCGTCGCTGATGAGAGGCGTGACCCCGTACTGCTTGGCCGCCTCGCGCACTTCGCGTGCGAACTCCCGACTGTAAGTGCCCAGGCCGACGACGGTGAAGCCCAGTTCGGTGGCGGCGACGCGGGCCGCGGCCACCGCGTGCGTGGCGTCGCCGAAGATGAAAACGCGCTTGCCGGTGAGGTAGGTCGAATCGACCGAGCGCGCATACCAGGGCGAGCGCGAGCGCGCGTCGGACAGCGCCCGGGCTGGATCGATGCCGGCGAGCTGCGCCACCTCGGCGATGAAGTCGCGCGTGGCACCGGCGCCGATCGGCACGGTCTGGGTGCACGGCTGGCCGAAGCTGCGCTGCAGCCATTGGGCGCTGAGGTTGGCGATCTCGGGATAGAGCACGACGTTGAAGTCGGCTTCGCCCAGGCGGGCCAGATCGCCGGCGCTGGCCTGCAGCGGCGCGACCACGTGGATGTCGATGCCCAGGCTGTTCAGCAGGCTGCTGATCTCCTGCACGTCGTCGCGGTGCCGGAAGCCGAGCGCGGTGGCACCGAGAAGGTTGCAACTGGGCCGGCGGCCTGCAGGCCTTGGCGCCCGCGCGGTGCCGGGCGGCGGGACCTGCGGGCCGGCCAGGGCGCGCACCATCTGGT
This sequence comes from Xylophilus sp. ASV27, assembly GCF_016428875.1. Lineage (GTDB taxonomy): Bacteria > Pseudomonadota > Gammaproteobacteria > Burkholderiales > Burkholderiaceae_C > Xylophilus. Next base: position 11,380 of record NZ_JAELTO010000040.1, on the reverse strand, counting down.
AGAAGGTTTCGCTTGCGCCCCAGTTCTCCTTGCGCTGGTAGGACGGCAGTTCGAGCGCGATGACCGGAATGGGCAGATTCAGCGCGCGCGCGAGTCCGCCCGGGTCGTCCTGGATCAGCTCGGCTGTGCACGAGGCGCCGACCATCATCGCGGCCGGGCTGAACCGCTCGAAGGCCTCGCGCGCCGCGCGCTGGAAGAGTTCGGCCGTGTCGCCGCCCAGGTCGCGTGCCTGGAAGGTCGTGTAGGTCACCGGCGGGCGGCGCGGCAGGCGCTCGATCATCGTGAAGAGCAGGTCTGCATAGGTGTCGCCCTGCGGCGCGTGCAGCACGTAATGCACGTCCTTCATGGCGGTGGCGACGCGCATCGCGCCGACGTGCGGCGGTCCTTCGTAGGTCCAGAGGGTGAGCTGCATGGTCGTGGCGCCTTCGTCTATGCGGCCAGCCGCAGCCGCCGCACCAGCGGGCGTGTGAAGAGTTCGGCCAGGTCACCCGCCTGCTCGTAGCCCTGGATCGGGGTGAAGACCAGTTCGATCGACCACTTGGTGGTCATGCCTTCGGCCTCCAGCGGGTTGGCCAGCCCCAGCCCGCAGACCACCATGTCAGGCCGCAGTGCGCGGCAGCGCTCGAGCTGGCGCTCGACGTGCTGGCCCTCGGACAAGGTGGTGCCGGCAGGCAGCAGCGCGAGCTCCTGCGCGAGGTGCTGGCGGTGCAGGTAGGGCGTGCCGATCTCGGTCAGCACCATGCCCAACTCGCGCGACAGGAAGCGCGCAATCGGGATCTCGAGCTGCGAATCGGGGAAGAAGAAGATGCGCTTGCCGCTCAGGTGCGCGCGGTGTTTGGCCAGGGCCTGCGTTGCGCGCTCGCGCGCCGGTGCCGTCGCGCTCTCGAAGGCGGTGTGCTCGATGCCGAAGGCCTCTGCCGCGGCCTCGAACCAGCGTGTCGTGCCTTCGACGCCGAGCGGGAAGGGCGCCGCGATGCGGGCGGCGCCGCGTTCCTCCAGCGCGCGGGCGGTGTCCGCGAGGAAGGGCTGGGCCAGCAGGAAGCGCGTGCCAGGCCCGATCGCGGGCATCGCGTTGGCTCGGCGCGGCGGGAAGAAGCGCACCGCAATGCCCAACTGCGAGAACAGCCGGGCGAACTGGTCTTCGACCACGTCGGCGAGTGTGCCAACCACCAGCAGTTCCGCCGGGGCGTGCGTCGCCACCGCAGGCAGTCCCGGCACCATCGAGGCCAGGCAGGCGTCCTCGCCCTGCGTGAACGTGGTCTCGATCCCGCTGCCAGAGTAGTTGAGCACGCGCACCTGCGGCGAATGCACCTTCGACAGCCGCGAGGCCGCGCGGGACAGGTCGAGCTTGATCACCTCCGAAGGGCAGGAGCCGACCAGGAACAGCAGCCGGATCTCCGGCCGGCGCGCGAGCAGGCGCGTGACCACGCGGTCGAGTTCTTCGTTGACGTCTGCCAGGCCCGAGAGGTCGCGCTCGTCGATGATCGCGGTCGCGAAGCGCGGCTCAGCGAAGATCATGACGCCTGCGGCCGACTGGATCAGGTGCGCGCAGGTGCGCGAGCCGACCACGAGGAAGAATGCGTCCTGCACCTTGCGGTGCAGCCAGATGATGCCGGTCAGGCCGCAGAAGACCTCGCGCTGGCCGCGCTCTCGCAGTACAGGCGCGTCCGAGCAGCCGTCGGCATGCGGCTGTGCGCGGATCGGGATCACGGCAGGGGCGGCGGTGCTCACAGGGCTGCTCCGGTGGGTTGCGTGGGGCCCGATTGCCGCGCCGCGTCCAGCCGCGCGGCGCGCAGCTTGAGGATGAATTGGGCGGCATTGACGACATAGGCCGCATAGGCCGCGAGCGCCAGGTACATCAGCGCCCGGTCGCCGAGCGCGCCGCTAGCCAGCGCAAGCAGGTAGGCGGTGTGCAGGGCCAGCACCAGCATGCTGAACATGTCCTCCCAGTAGAAGGCCGGCGCGAAGAGGTACTTGCCGAACACCACCTTTTCCCAGATGGCGCCGGTCACCATGATCGCGTAGAGCGCCAGCGTCTTGACCACCACCGAGACGATCGCCGCCGTGTGGCCTTCGCCCGTCCCCAGGTAGCGCATCACCAGGACCAGGCTGACCGCGAAGATCAGGAACTGCACCGGCGCCAGCACGCCCTGCACCAGCGTCCAGCCCGACGCATCGCGGCGGCGCCGCTCCTCGGCCGTGTAGAGCGGTTGCCTCGGCACACGCCTCGCGTCGAGACTGGATCCGTTCAGGGATGACTGGTTGCGCATGGCGGTCAATCTAGATCGCCGCGCGCGGTGTGTCAACTGGATTGGACGTAAATATAAATTGACAGTCGACCGGCGCCGCGGAATCATGGCACCGAAGACATGCTCGTCCGACTACATGCCTATCCCATGAAGGACCCTCGCGACACCGCTGGATCTGCCGCGCCGTGCCAAGCTGGCCCGGGGGAAGCGTCGCGCGCCAGCAATGTCCTGCCGCTTTTCGGCTCCAAGGACGCCCAGGGCTGGCGCCGCCCCCTGGAGGCCGCCGATCTGAATCCGAGGGTCGACAGCGGCGTTTTCATGCGTCATGATTCATCGCGGTCAAGAACAAAACAGCAAAGAGACAACCCCATCAGGAGACAAGCCATGCCCCGAGTGGCTCGACAAGCTCAGGATCTCGAAGGTTTGAGTCAGCCGTCCGACGCTGCCCACGAATGGTCGCCAACGGCGCCGCCGGCACAACAGTGGAATGACGCACTGAATGGCCGGGCGGCCCGGGAGGATGCGGCGGATCGCCATACCCGGCTCACCCGCACACTCGAATGCGACATCATCCCCCGGCTGGTGGACGTGCATCGCGAGCCCCTGCCACCGGGCCTGGGCGAACACACGGCCTGCCAGCGGCCCACCGCCCGCGACGTCGAGGATTTCGTCCATCTGGTGATGGGCCGCGAGTCTCTGCCGGCCCAGGCTTTCGTAGACGTGCTCGGGCAGCGGGGCATGTCTGTCGATACCATCTACCTCGACCTGCTGGCACCTGCGGCACAGCACCTGAATTACCTGTGGTCGCGCGATCTCTGCGATTTCGCGCATGTCACGCTCGGTCTGGCGCGCCTGCAGCGGCTGCTGCACGAGTTGAGCCCGCCGCTGACCGGCGAGCCAAGGCCGTTTCGCGGCAACGCGCGACGCGTGCTGCTGCTGCCGGCCGGAGGCGAGCAGCAGACGTTCGGCCTGTCGATGGTGGCTGAGTTCTTCGATCACGCCGGCTGGGACGTCGACCGAGGCCATGGCCAGCGCGCCGGCAACGCCGTAGACCTCGCACAGACCGAGTGGTTCGACGTCATCGGTCTGGCGGCCGGCAGCGATACGCGGCTGCAGCCGATGCGGCGCACCATTCTGGACGTGAGGCTGGTTTCCCGTAACAAGGACGTGCGGGTGATGGTGGGGGGGCCGATCTTTGCCGGGCATCCCGAGCGTGTAAAGTTCGTTGGTGCCGATGCAAGCGGACTCGACGGGAGAAAGGCCCCTGTCCATGCCGAACGACTGATTGCATTGCGTCTGCACAGTCATTAACAACCGCGCCAGAACCCAGAAGGTCACCTTGAAGAACGATGCGAGAGAGCACGATGCCAGAGATGCTGATTTTCAGCTATGAAGAGTTTTACGGCTCACGCCAAGCACCTAGGCGACCTGCAGTCTGGCCCGATCGGCCAGTTGATCGCTGCGTCGTCCGATGTGGTGCTCATTCTCGATGCCGACGGTGTCGTGCGCGATCTGGCCCTTGGCAGTTCCAGCCTCGATGACCAGGGTTGCGAAGACTGGATAGGCAAACCCTGGGTCGAGAGCATCACCAAGGATTCGCGTGCGAGTGCCGAGGCACTTCTTCGCAGTGCCCAGGCCGAAGATCCCCTCGAATGGCGACAGCTCACATATCGGAATTCCAGCGGCGGTGATCTCCATCTGAGTTGCGCAGCCATCAGGCTGCGTGCCAAGGCACGCTATCGCGACATTGGCCGCATCGTCGTCTTCGGCCGTGACCTTCGCGGCATGCTGGCGTTGCAGCAGAGCGTGGTCGATGCCCAGCAGGAAAACCTGCACGACCACTGGAAGCTTCGCGACGCGCAGTCGCGCTACCGGCAACTGTTCCAGACCGTGTCCGACGCGGTGCTCATCGTCGACGTCGCCTCGCAGAAGATCGTCGAAGCCAATCTTGCGGCGGTGCGGCTCTTCGGCGACAACGTGCGCCGATTGGTCGGCGCCACTTTCCCGGTCGGGCTCGACGCCCGCAGCAACGCGCCGGTGCAGGCGATGGTCGCCGCTCTGCGCACGGCCGGCAGGGCCGAGGAGGTCCAGGCACACGTGGCCGACGGTGGCGGCGAAGTCACCATCTCGGGCTCTATCTTTCGCCAGGAGAACGGCGTGCTGATGGTGGTGCGGCTCTCGCGCGTGGCTGCCGAGGTGGTCGCGCCTGACCGCGCCAACGCCAACGCCGTGCTGCTCAAGATCATGCAGAGCGCGCCCGACTGCATCGTCGTGACCGACATCAACGGCCAGATCATCTCGGCCAACGATGCTTTCGTCGAACTGGTGCAGCTAGCCAACGAGGAGCAGGTGCGGGGCGAGTCGCTCGGCCGCTGGATCGGGCGCACCGGCGTCGAGCTGAGCGTGCTGATTTCCACGCTGCGCCAGCGTGGCTCGCTGCGGCTGTTTCCCACTAGCCTGCGCTGCGAGCACGGCCTGGTGTCCAACGTCGAGATCTCCGCCACGCTGGTGCGGGAGGACGATGGTGCCTACCTCGGCTTCACCATCCGAGACGTCAGCCGCCGCCAGGGCATCGAGGTGCGCGCGGCCAAGGATCTGCCGCACTCTGCCGGCCAACTGTCCGAACTGGTGGGCCGTATGCCGATGAAGGACATCGTCGGCGAGACCACTGACCTCATCGAGCAGTTGTGCATCGAGGCCGCGCTCGATCTGACACGCGACAACCGCGCGGCCGCGGCGGAGATGCTAGGGGTTTCGCGCCAGAGCCTGTATGTGAAGCTGCGGCGATACGGGCTCGGAGAACCCGTTCAGGAAAGCGAGAAGCAATAGACGGACGACGGAGGGTGTAAATCCAGATTGACAGTCTTGGCTGTCAGGCGGCAAACTCATCCGCATGTCCCGTCCAGCGCTTTCCGCGGTTACCGAGCTGCTCAAGCCGATCACTTGGTTTCCGCCTATGTGGGCCTTCGCCTGTGGCGTGGTGGCCTCCGGCGTCAGTCTTGAGGGGCGCTGGTTCATCGCGCTCATGGGCATCGTGCTGGCCGGCCCGCTGGTCTGCGCCAGCAGCCAGGCGGTCAACGACTGGTTCGACCGGCACGTCGATGCGATCAACGAGCCCCAGCGTCCGATTCCCTCGGGCCGCATGCCGGGCCGGTGGGGCCTGTATGTCGCCATCGGCTGGACGCTGCTGTCGCTGGTCTGGGCCTCCTTCCTCGGACGCTGGGCCTTCCTCGCGGCCGTGCTGGGTCTGGTGCTGGCCTGGGCCTACAGCGCGCCACCGTTGCGGCTGAAGCAGAACGGCTGGTGGGGCAATGCGGCCTGCGGCCTGTGCTACGAGGGCCTGGCCTGGGTCACGGGTGCGGCGGTCATGGCCGGTGGCGCTCTGCCCGACGGCCGCTCGCTGTGGCTGGCTTTGCTCTACAGCATTGGCGCGCACGGGATCATGACGCTCAACGATTTCAAGGCAGTCGAGGGCGACCGGCTGATGGGCGTGCGTTCGCTGCCGGTGCAGCTCGGCTCGCAGCGTGCGGCGCGCGTGGCCTGCTGGTTCATGGCGCTGCCGCAGTGGGTGGTGGTGCTGCTGCTGGTGCATTGGCACCGGCCAGGGCACGCGGTGGCGATTGCGCTGCTGATCGTCCTGCAACTAGTGCTGATGGACCGCTTTCTCCAGCATGTCAGAGAGCGCGCGCTCTGGTACAGCGGTTTCGGCGTGCCGGTCTTCGTCAGCGGAATGATGATCAGCGCCTTCGCACTGCGCGGCGCCGGGAGTGCCCCATGAAGACGGATTTCGGCTGGCCGGCGATCCTGCGGCTTGGACTGGTGCAGGCTTGCCTGGGCGCAGTGGTGGTGTTGACCACCTCGACCCTGAACCGTGTGATGGTGGTCGAGCTGGCCCTGCCGGCGCTGCTGCCCGGGGCCCTGGTAGCGCTGCACTACCTGGTGCAGGTGGTGCGCCCGCGCATGGGCCATGGCTCGGACAGCGGGGGCAGGCGGACCCCCTGGATCATCGGTGGCATGGCGCTGCTCGGAGCGGGTGGCTTCGGCGCGGCCTGCGCGACTGCGTTGATGGCGAGCCATCCGTTCGCGGGCGTACTTGCCGCGGTGCTGGCCTTTGCGGTGCTGGGCATCGGCGTGAGCGCGGCCGGGACTTCGCTGCTGGTGCTGCTGGCGCAGCGTGTCGAGGCTTCGCAGCGCGCATCCGCGGCAACCACGGTGTGGCTGATGATGATCGCCGGCTTCGCCATCACCGCCGGTGTGGCCGGCTCGTTGCTCGACCCCTTCTCGCCCTCACGGCTGATGGCGGTCAGCGCCGCGGTGTCGATCGCGGCCTTCGTGCTGACCTGTGTGGCGATCAACGGTATCGAAGGCGGGGCAGTGCCGCCGGGCACCGATCCGGCGCCGCTGAAGGCAGCGGCCGCCGGTGTCCGCTTTCGCGAGGCGTTGGCTCAGGTCTGGGCCGAGCCGGCGGCACGCCGCTTCACGCTGTTCGTCTTCATCTCGATGCTCGCCTACAGCGCGCAGGACCTGATCCTGGAGCCCTTCGCGGGCTCGGCGCTGGGCTTCACGCCGGGCGAATCGACGCGGCTCTCGGGCATCCAGCACGCCGGGGTGCTGCTGGGCATGGTCGCGGCCGCATTGGCCGGCCGTGGGCGCAACGGGCAGCGCTTCGGTTCGCTGCGCTCCTGGCAGATCGGCGGCTGCCTGGTATCGGCCGTCGCGTTGCTGGGGCTGGTGGCGGCCGGCATGGTCGGCACGTCGTGGCCGTTCAAGGCCAACGTCTTCCTGCTGGGTGCGGCCAATGGCGCCTTCTCGATCGCCGCCATCGCCGCGATGATGGCCCTCGCCAGCGAAGGACGCGCTTCGCGCGAAGGCGTGCGCATGGGCCTGTGGGGCGCGGCGCAGGCGGTGGCCTTCGGGCTTGGAGGCTTGCTGGGTACCGCCGCGAGTGACCTGGCCAGGGCCTTCATCGGCACGCCTGGCATGGCCTACGCCGCGGTCTTCGCGGCCGAAGCCGCGCTGTTCGTTGTTGCGGCTGGCCTGGCCGGAAAAGTCGGGCGCGAACCGGCTAGCCGACCCGTTTCCTTGAGTGTCGGCGAGGCTGGCCTGAAAGCGAGGTGATGTCATGAATGAACTGCAGTCCGATGTCGAGACCTTCGATGTGGTGGTCGTCGGCGGCGGCCCCGCCGGCGCGACGGCGGCGCATGATCTGGCCAGGCAGGGCCATTCCGTGCTGCTGCTGGACCGTGCCGGGCGCGTCAAACCCTGCGGCGGCGCGATACCGCCGCGTCTGATCAAGGACTTCGACATACCGGACGATCTGCTGGTCGCCAAGGCGCGCTCGGCGCGCATGGTGGCGCCGAGCAGCAAGTGCGTCGACATCCCGATCGACAACGGCTTCGTCGGCATGGTCGACCGCGAAGTCTTCGACGAATGGCTGCGCGAGCGCGCGGCGCAGGCGGGCGCCGTGCGGCGCATCGGCAGCTTCGAACGCCTGACGCGCGACGACGATGGCGTGAGCGTGGTCCATTACGCCGGCCGCGCCGAACGCCTCAAGTCCGGAACGCATCCTGGCCGCGTGCGAGCGCGCAGCGTGATTGGCGCCGATGGGGCGTGCTCGCGCGTGGCGGCCGAGGCGATCCCGCGCGCCGACGCGGTGCGCTATGTCTTCGCATACCACGAGATCGTGCGCGCGCCGGCGGTCAAACCCGAGGGCTACGACGGATCGCGTTGCGACGTCTATTACCAGGGGCGGCTGTCACCGGACTTCTACGGCTGGGTGTTTCCGCACGGTGACACGCTGAGCATCGGCACCGGAAGCGCCGACAAGGGTTTCTCGCTGCGCACGGCGGTCGGCCAGTTACGCGCGGCGGCGGGCCTGTCCGAGGCCTCGACCTTGCGCCGTGAAGGTGCGCCGTTGCCGATGAAGCCGTTGCCGCGTTGGGACAACGGCCGCGACGTCGTGCTCGCGGGCGACGCCGCAGGCGTGGTTGCGCCAGCGTCGGGCGAGGGCATCTATTACGCGATGGCCGGCGGGCGCCTTGCGGCCGAGGCGGTGGCGCAACTGCTGCAAGGTGCTCCTGCGCGCTGCCTGAGACAGGCCAGGCGGCGCTTCATGAAGGCGCACGGCACGGTGTTTCGCGTGCTGGGCATCATGCAGTGGTTCTGGTATTGCACCGATCGACGCCGTGAGCGCTTCGTGAAGATCTGCGAAGACCGCGACGTGCAGCAACTGACCTTCGAGTCCTACATGAACAAGGTGCTGGTGCGCAAGAAGCCCATGGCCCACGTGCGCATCTTCTTCAAGGACCTCGCGCATCTGCTGGGCTTTGCGCGGGTATGACCGGATCGCGCGGCAAGCGCCTCTGGAAGCCGGTGGCGGTGGCCGCAGCCGCCGCGCTGTTCGTGGCGATGCTGGGGGCCTTGATGACCGATCTGGGGCCCTGGTACAACGGCCTGAAGCAACCCGCGTGGAAGCCGCCGGACGCGGCCTTCGGTCCGATCTGGACCCTGATCTTCGCGCTGGCCGCCGCCGCCGGTGTCATCGGCTGGCGCCGCGCCGCGCCGGGCAGCGTGCGGGAGTGGATGTTGGCGCTGTTCGCGCTGAACGGCTTTCTCAACGTGTTCTGGAGCCTGCTGTACTTCCGCTTGCACCGCCCGTACTGGTCCTTGATCGAAGTGCCGTTTCTCTGGTTGTCGGTCCTGGCGCTGGTGCTGCTGCTGTGGCGCGTGTCCAGGCTGGCGGCCGTCCTGCTGTTGCCCTATCTGCTGTGGGTTGCGATTGCCGCGCTCCTGAACTGGGAGACGGTGCGGCTCAACGGGCCCTTCGGCTGAATACGCGCACTCATGCCGGTGGACACTTTATTGAACCTCGTCCGACTGCTGGATGGCGTCATCATCCTCACCGCGATCGAAGGCACGGCCTTGCTCGTGCATCACCGCCTCACGGGCCGCGGCCTCGGACCCGGCGCCTATCTTCTCAACCTGGTCTCGGGCCTGTGCCTGATGGCTGCCCTCCGCTGCGCCGTGGGCGGCAGCGACTCGCTCTGGATCGTGCTGTGGTTGACGGCCGCCGGCGCGGCCCATGGTGTGGACATGTGGAAACGCTGGTCCGGCGCGGCTTCGACGCGTTGACCAGATTCAGGAAGGTCAGCGCGCCAGCTGTTTGTGGCGCCGCTAGACAAGCCGCATGATACTGGGTGAGAGTGTATTACCGCCGGTCGGCATGGGGCCTTCTCTCCGTCGTTCTTGATCCGACAGCCTGGACGGCTCAATGCACCGCGGTGCTGGCGTGTCGCGCCGCTATGCGTTCCACATCCTCACAGGTGAGCCATGCAGCGTTGCGCAGTTGCCGGCCGGGCTCGCCGGGCAGGGGCAGCTCGGGGCCGCCCAGGTGCGGAAGCACCAGAGCGGCACCCGCGAAATCGTGTTCCTCGGTCCAGAAATTGGGCGTGACGATGGTGCAGAGACCGGCCGCCGTGGCCGCGCGCAGCCCGTTGTGCGAGTCTTCGAAAGCGACGGCGTGCTCGGGCAGCAGGTCGAGTCCGCGCAATGCGAGTTGGTAGATGTCGGGCGCTGGCTTCTTCTGCGCGACCTGGTCGCCGCATGCGATTACGGCGAACATGTCGAGCCCGCGCGATCCTAGCGTTGCCTCCAGCAGAGCGTCGATGTTGACCGCGGTGGTAGTGCTCGCGATCGCGAGCTTGTAGCCCAGCGCCGTTGCTTCGTCCAGCAGGCGCGCGACGCCGGCGCGCAGGGGAACGCCGCCGTCCCTGATGAGGGCGCTGTAGAGCCGTGTCTTGTCGATGTGGATGTCGCGCACCATGGGCCTGAGGCGGGCGCGTTCGGCCTCTGCCAGAGGCAGCGCATCGATGTAGCTGCGGATGCGCTCCTTGCCGCCGGTCACCTTTAGCAGCTCGCGGTACTCGGACGTATTCCAGTGCCAGCCGAGGCCGTGCCGTTCAAAGGCCAGGTTGAAGGCGACGCGGTGCGCCTCCTCGGTGTCGGCGAGGGTGCCGTCCACGTCGAAGATCAAGGCGTAGAGCGGCATGTCAGGCTCCTGCGGGTTGGGGCGCCGGCGTTGCCGGGGGCGCCGCGGCGTTTGCGAAGACGCGGCTGACGAGAATATCCTGCGCGCCGAGCGTGCTGAGATCCTCGGCAGTCGGCACCGCGTCGATCGAGAACAGGCGCGTCGCGTGCCGCAGGCGAATGCGGTCGATCGCGTTGCGCACCGAGCGCGCATTGGCGAAGTGCGGCTGCTGCCGGCGCAGGGCCAGGTATTGCGCGAACGCCCGCCGCGCGCCGTCGTCGAAACGGTAGTCGAGCTGTTCGAGCATCAGCTCCGCGATCCGCATCAGCTCTTCTTCGCTGTAGTCCGGGAAGTCGATGTGGTGGGCGATGCGCGAGGCCATGCCCGGGTTGCTCTGGAAGAAGGTCTCCATGCGGTCCTTGTAGCCGGCCAGGATCACGATCAGATCGTCGCGGTGGTTCTCCATGGTCTGCAGCAGGATTTCGATCGACTCCTGGCCATAGTCGCGCTCGTTCTCGGGCTTGTAGAGGTAATAGGCCTCGTCGATGAAGAGCACGCCGCCCATGGCCTTCTTGACGATGTCCTTGGTCTTGGGTGCGGTGTGGCCGATGAACTGGCCGACCAGGTCGTCGCGCGTCACGGCCACCAGATGGCCGGTGCGCGAGTAGCCGAGCTGCTTGAGGATGGTCGCCATGCGCAGCGCCACCGTCGTCTTGCCGGTGCCGGGGTTGCCGGTGAAGCACATGTGCAGCGAGGGCGGCCTGGTCTGCAGGCCCTGCTCTGCGCGCAGGCGGTCGATCAGCAGCAAGGCCGCGATGTCGCGGATGCGGGCCTTGACCGGCGCCAGGCCGATCAGCTCGTCGTCGAGCAGCGCGAGCACGGCCTTCGCGCCGGAGGCGTCGAGCAACTGGGCGGGCGTGAGCTTCTGGCCCGCCGTCTCGGGCGGGGCGATGGGCGGCATCATGGCGCGGGCGTGGTGTATCGCTCGCCCTCGGGGCGGGCCTGTACCGCATAGCTCTCGATGCCGTAGCGGATGGTGCGCCCCGGCGCCTCGGTGCGCACCAGGCGAAAGCCGGGCTCCCGGGAGGGCCGGTTCACGATGAAG
>NZ_JAELTO010000338.1 GCF_016428875.1 Xylophilus sp. ASV27 | reverse complement strand
CCCCCCCCCCCCCCCCCCCCCCCCCCCCCCCCCCCCCCCCCCCCCCCCCCCCCCCCCCCCCCCCCCCCCCCCCCCCCCCCCCCCCCCCCCCCCCCCCCCCCCCCCCCCCCCCCCCCCCCCCCCTTTATAATCACCCCCCCCCCACCGAGAACTACACTAGGTTCTCTTCGTCGGCAGCGTCAGATGTGTATAAGAGACAGGTGTACAGCCTGGCCGTGCAGCCCGACGGCAAGGTACTGGTGGGGGGCGCTTTCACCCAGCTGGGCGGCCAGACGCGCAACCGCCTGGCCCGCCTCAACGCCGATGGCTCGCTGGACACGGGCTTT
>NZ_JAELTO010000337.1 GCF_016428875.1 Xylophilus sp. ASV27 | reverse complement strand
CCCCCCCCCCCCCCCCCCCCCCCCCCCCCCCCCCCCCCCCCCCCCCCCCCCCCCCCCCCCCCCCCCCCCCCCCCCCCCCCCCCCCCCCCCCCCCCCCCCCCCCCCCCCCCCCCCCCCCCCCCCCCTCACCCCCCCCCCCCCCCCCCCCACCTACACTAGGTTCTCTTCGTCGGCAGCGTCAGATGTGTATAAGAGACAGGCATACAGTCGCGCCTTTCATGGCTCCGCAGTGATGACTCCTTCCTCCGCCCCCTTACTGATCGGCTGTGCCGCCGGCTTCTCCGGCGACCGGGTGGACGCCGCCGGGCCGGTGGTCGATTCGCT
>NZ_JAELTO010000003.1 GCF_016428875.1 Xylophilus sp. ASV27 | reverse complement strand
CCCCCCCCCCCCCCCCCCCCCCCCCCCCCCCCCCCCCCCCCCCCCCCCCCCCCTTTTCAAGCAGAAGACGGCATACGCGATTTCCTGTACGGTCTCGTGGGCTCGGAGATGTGTATAAGAGACAGGTCCAACAGTTGCTGCGCGCGCAGGGCGCGGCCCCGGTGCTGCGCCTGCCGCTGCCGGCCGACGCCGCGCCCGAGGCCATCGCCGCCGCGGTGCGCGCCTGGCTGCAGGCCGAGGCGCGGCGCCTGTTCGTGCTGCGGCTGGACCACTTCGCGCCGCGCATGGGCGTGCGCTGGACGCGCCTGGCCCTCACCAGCGCGCGCGCCCGCTGGGGCAGCGCCAGCAGCACCGGCGCCATCCGCCTGCACTGGCGCCTGATGCACTTCCGCCCCGAGGTGGTGGACTACGTCGTGGTCCATGAACTGGCCCACCTGCGCCACATGGACCACAGCCCGCGCTTCTGGGCCGTGGTGGCGAGCGAGGTGCCGGACCACGTGGCGCTGCGGCGCGAGCTGCGGACCGAGGGCGCGCCGCACTCGTAATCTCCCCCAGGCTGCGCGCTTCGCGTCTTCGCCTCCCGCCTTGCAGGGGCAACGGGCTGTTTGCGGTTCAGTCGATTCTTGCCAGCACCTGTCCCAGTTCTTGCGCCTCGCCGGCTTGGGCCAGCAGGCGGATCTGGCCGCTGCGGTGGGCGCTGACCTGCATTTCCATCTTCATGGCTTCCATGACGGCGATCACGTCGCCCGCGGCCACGGTGTCGCCTTCGGCCACGTTCCAGGCCTGGAGCTTGCCGGCGATGGGCGAGAGCAGGGCGTTGTCGTCCACCGCGGGCGCGGCGCTCGGGGCCGCCATGGCGGCCCCGCCGCCCGCGGCCAGGCCCTGCAGCAGCAGGGTCGGCAGGCCCAGGGTGACGCGGCGGCCGTCGATCTCGATGGCGCAGCGCATCAGGCGCGCGTCGGGCAGGGGCTCGGCGCGCACGGCGGCGGCCAGCGGCTCGGCGAAGTCGGATTCGATCCAGCGCGTGTGCGCCTTGAAGCCCTCGCCGCCGATGAAGTCGGGGTGGTGCAACACGGCGCGGTGGAAGGGCAGCACGCTGGCCACGCCCTCGATGCGGAACTCGGCAAGCGCGCGGCGCGCGCGCGCCAGGGCCTGTTCGCGCGTGGCGCCGCTGACGATGAGCTTGGCCATCAGCGAATCGAAGCTGCCCGGCACCACCGAGCCCGCCTGCACGCCCGTATCCAGGCGCACGCCGGGGCCCGAGGGCGGATCGAAGCGCGCCACGGTGCCGGGCGTGGGCAGGAAGCCCCGGCCCACGTCCTCGGCGTTGATGCGGAACTCGATGGAGTGGCCCCGCGGTGCGGGCGTGTCGGTGATGGACAGCGGCAGGCCGTCGGCCACGCGCAGCTGCTCGACCACCAGGTCCACGCCCGTGGTCTGCTCGGTCACCGGGTGCTCGACCTGCAGGCGCGTGTTGACTTCGAGGAAGGAGATGGCGCCCGTCTGGCTCAACAGGAATTCCACCGTGCCCGCGCTGACGTAGCCGGCCGCCGCGCAGATGTCGCGTGCGGCGCTGTGGATGCGCTGGCGCTGCGCGTCGCTGAGGAACGGGGCCGGGGCCTCCTCGACCAGCTTCTGGTTGCGCCGCTGCAGCGAGCAGTCGCGCGTGCCCAGCACCACCACGTTGCCGTGGGTGTCGGCCAGCACCTGGGCCTCGATGTGGCGGGGCCGGTCGAGGAACTGCTCGACGAAGCACTCGCCGCGGCCGAAGGCGGTGACCGCCTCGCGCACGGCGGAGTGGTAGAGCTCCTCGACCTCGTCCATGCGCCAGGCGATCTTCATGCCGCGGCCACCGCCGCCGAAGGCCGCCTTGATGATGATCGGCAGGCCGTGCCGCTCGGCGAAGGCCAGGACTTCGCCGGCGTCCCGCACCGGGTCGGGCGTGCCGGCCACCAGCGGCGCGCCGACCTGCAGCGCGATCTTGCGCGCCTCGACCTTGTCGCCGAGCTGGGCGATGGTCTCGGGCGTGGGGCCGATCCAGCGCAGGCCGGCATCGAGCACGGCGCGCGCGAAGGCCTCGCTTTCCGAGAGGAAGCCATAGCCGGGGTGCACCGCATCGGCGCCGCTCTTTCGCGCGATGGCGATGAGCTTGGCGATGTTCAGGTAGGTGTCGGCCGGGCGCTCGCCCTCCAGGCCATGGGCTTCGTCTGCCATGCGCACGTGCAGGGCGTCGATGTCGGCGTCGGCATAGACGGCGACGGACCGCACGCCGTAATCGGCGCAGGCGCGGGCGATGCGCACGGCGATCTCGCCACGGTTGGCGATCAGGACTTTTTTCATGGAAGCCGCCTTACGGTGCAATGGGTGAAATCTCTTTGAAAGCGCGAATCGGCCGGAATCGAATCCAGGCCCCCACCGGGATCTGCCCGGCGAGGTCGAGGTGCTGCGGCGCCACGCAGCCGATCACGGGATAGCCGCCGGTCAGCGGATGGTCGGCCAGGAACAGCACCGGCTGGCCGCTGGCGGGCACCTGGATGGCGCCCAGGGGCGTGCCTTCGCTGGGCAGTTCGCCGGGCACGCAACGTTCGAGCGCCACCTCGCCGGCCAGGCGCAGGCCGACGCGGTTCGATTGCGGCGTGACCTGCCAGCGCTGCGACGCCAGCAGGGCCACCGCCTCGGGCGTGAACCAGTCGGTGCGCGGGCCCAGTTCCACGTCGAGCAGCACGTCCTGGCCGGCCACGGGCAGGGACTCGGGCGGCAGTTCGGGCGCGGACACCACGGCACAGCCCGCGGGGCGCACCGGCAGCATCTGGCCCACGGCCAGCGGCTCGGGGCCGACGTGGGCCAGCGTGTCGGTGGAGGCACTGCCGAGCACCGGCGCCACGGCGAAGCCGCCACGCACCGCCACATAGCAGCGCGCGCCGGCCACGGGCTGGCCTATGGACAACTGGTCGCCGTCGGCCAGGGCCACGGCCTGGTAGCGCGGCACGCTCCAGCGCCGGCCGGCCTGCGTGGTGACGGTGAGGGGCGCATCGGCGCCGGTGACGGCGACCACGGTCTCGCCCCGGCTTTGCAGCGCCAGCCCGCCGCCCACGGTTTCGAGCACCGGCCGGTCGCTGGCATTGCCGGCCAGGCGGTTCGCGGCCTTGAAGGCGGCCTGGTCCATGGCGCCGGAGGCCGAGACGCCCTGGCCGGCCTGGCCGTGGCGGCCCCGGTCCTGGAACAGGGTCATCAGGCCGGTGGCCTTCACCTGCAGCGCAGGGCCTTCATGCGGCTCGGCCGGCGCCACGGCCGGCGCGGGCGCGGCTTGCGCCGGCTCGATGCCGGCCGCATCGACGAAGCGCACGCGGTAGCCCGGCTGCAGCAGCGCCGGCAGTTCGCGCGACAGATCCCACATGCGGGCCGAGGTGCGGCCGATCAGTTGCCAACCGCCGGGGCTGGCCTGGGGATAGACGGCGCTGAACGTGCCGCCCAGCGCCACGGCGCCGGCCGGCACGCGCGTGCGCGGCGTGCTGCGGCGCGGCACGTTGAAGATCGGGTCGCCGCCGCCGAGGTAGGCGAAGCCGGGCGCGAAGCCCGTGAAGGCCACGGCGTACTCGCTGCCCGTGTGGCGGCGCACCACTTCCTCGGGCGTGATGCCCAGCAACTGCGCCACCTCGGCCAGGTCTTCACCGTCGTAGTGCACGGGGATCTCGACCAGCACCTGGCTGCGCTCGGCGCGCTGGCCCAGGTCGCGCGCGGCGATGCGGCGCACCAGTTCGGCCACGCCCACCTGGGTGGGCGCGAACTGCACGAGCACGGTGCGCGCGGCGGGCACCAGTTCCTGCACGCCCGCGATGGGCTCGCGCTGCAGCGAGCCCAGCAGGGCCAGGGTCTGGTCCAGGTCGGCCAGTTCCACCATCAGGGCCTGGCGGTGGACGGGGAGAAAACGCATCACGCGCCCTCAGCCCACGAAGGAGGAAATGCGCACGCCCTCCTGCTCGAAGCGCTGGCGCAGGTGGCGCGCGATGGCCACGGCGCCGGGGCTGTCGCCGTGCACGCAGATGGAGTCGGCGGCGATGCGCACGTCGCTGCCGTCCACGGCGCGCACCACGCCCTCGCGCACCAGGCTCAGCATGCGCTCGGCGATCTGGTCCACGTCGTGCAGCACGGCGCCGGGTTCGCGGCGCGAGACCAGCGCGCCCTCGGGCGTGTAGCCGCGGTCGGCGAAGGCCTCGGCCACCACGCTCAGGCCGGCCTCGCGCGCCCAGGCGATCAGCGGCGAGCCGGCCAGCGCCACCAGCACCAGGCCGGGGTCGGCGGCGCGGATGGCGTGGATCACGTCCTGCGCCTGGCGGCGGTCGTGGGCGATGGTGTTGTAGAGCGCGCCGTGCGGCTTGACGTAGCGCACGCGCGTGCCGGCGGCCTGTGCCAGGCCCTGCAGCGCGCCGATCTGGTAGATGATGCCGGCGACCAGGTCGCTGCTGGCCACGTCCATGTTGCGGCGGCCGAAGCCGATCAGGTCGGGGTAGGCCACATGCGCGCCGACCGTGACGCCGCGCGCCTGCGCCGCCCTGAGCGTCTCCAGGATGCCGGCCGGGTCGCCCGCGTGGAAGCCGCAGGCCACGTTGGCGCTGCTGACGACGTCCAGCATGGCCGCGTCGTCGCCCATGCGCCATGCGCCCAGGCTTTCGCCCAGGTCGCTGTTCAAGTCCATTTTCATCGTGCTCTCCTCGCCGGCCCGCTGCGTCAATGCAGCTGGCCGGCGGTTTCCTTCAGGTCTTGCGCCACGGTCAGGCAGGTTCTTATGGTTTCGCGCAGGGCCGCCACCTGGGTGGCCAGGGCCATGCTGGCCATGCCCGGGCGGCGCGCGGCCTGCTCGGGCAGCGCCGGCACGTGGATGAAACCGCCGCGCACGCCGGGCTCGCCCCTGCCCTGCGCCAGCCAGTGCATGAGCGCGAAGAAGACATGGTTGCAGACGAAGGTGCCCGCCGTGTTCGACACCGACGCCGGAATGCCCTGCGCGCGCAGGTTACGCACCACGGCCTTGATCGGCAGCGTGCTGAAGTAGGCCGCCGGAGCGCCCGCGATCACGGGCGTGTCCACCGGCTGGCGTGCCGCGTGGTCGGGGATGCGCGCATCGTCCATGTTGATGGCCACGCGCTCGGGCGTGAAGTCGATGCGCCCGCCGGCCAGGCCCAGGCCGATCACCAGCGTGGGACGCACCTGCTCCAGGGCCTGGTGCAACTGCTCGATAGCCGCGCCGAACACGCAGGGCAGCTGCACCGCATGCACCAGGGCGCCCGCGATGCGCTCGCCGTGCAGGGCGCGCGCCACTTCCCAGGAGGGGTTGACCGGGTCCTGCTCGAAGGGCTCGAAGCCGGTCACGAGGACGCGGGGGCCGGCGGGGTCGGTCGTCATCTCGTTCTCCTTCGCTCAGCGGAACATCAGGAAGTTCAGCAGGAACACGTTGGCCGTGAGCAGCGCCAGGGCGGTCGGCACCTGGGCGCGGATCACCGCGTTCTTGTCGAGTTCCAGCAGCGCCGCGGGCACCAGGTTGAAGTTGGCCGCCATGGGCGTGAGCAGCGTGCCGCAGTAGCCCGACAGCATGCCGATGGCCGCCATCACGGCCGGGTCGCCATGGTAGACGCCGACCAGGATCGGCACGCCCACGCCGCCGGTCATCACCGGGAAGGCCGCGAAGCCGTTGCCCATGACCACGGTGAACAGCGCCATGCCGATCACGTAGACCGCCACCGCCACGAAGCGGATGTCCATGTTGATGTAGGTGGTGGTCACATAGGCCACGGCCTTGCCCACGCCGGCGTCGGAGAACACCAGGCCCAGCATGCCCAGCATCTGCGGCAGCACCAGCGCCCAGCCCAGGGCGTCGGTCAGGCGGTGCGATTCGCGCAGCCCCTGGGCCGGCGTCTCGCGGGTCAGCCAGCAGGCCAGGCCCAGGGACAGCACGCAGCCCACGCCCAGGCTGACCAGGGTGGTGTTCTTGGGGTCGAGCAGGGGCGTGCCGCCGAAGACCAGATGCGAGGCGCCGAGCGTGCCGAGCATGGTGATCAGCGGAATCGCCAGCGCCGGCGCGAACAGCTTGTTGCCCAGGCGCCTGGCGCTTTCCAGGTACTGCGCATCGCTGCGCGGCGCATGGCGGCCGCTGCCCACGCCGCCGAAGCCGGCGATCAGCGCCATGGCCACGGCGATCACGCCCACGAGCACGGGCGGCAGTTCATGGCCCACCAGGAAGACCCCGGCATACAGCGCCCAGAACAGGCCGCTGGACCAGCGCCGGGGGTTGCTGGCGTCGCGCAGCGTCATCACGGCCGTGACGGCCAGCACGAAGCCGAGCAGGTAGTAGAGGTGTTGGATGGTCAGCGTCATGTTCAGGCTCCCTTGGCTTCGGCGGCGGCAACGGATTCGGCGCTGGCCTTGTAGTCGGCCAGTTCACGCTGCAGCGTGCGGTCCAGGCGGCGCAGGCGCCAGGCATGGATCACGAAGGCACAGATGGCCGTGGGAATGCCCCACAGCGCGACGTGGATCGGCTCGACCTCGATGCCGGCTTCCTTCAGGAAGGTGGTCATCAGCACGATGGCGCCGAAGGCCACGAAGATGTCCTCGCCGAAGAACAGGCCCACGTTGTCGGTGGCGGCCGAGTAGGCGCGCAGCTTGTCGCGCACCTTGGCGGGCAGGATGCCGAAGCGCGACTGCGTGGCCCCCTCGGCCATCGGCGCCAGCAGCGGCCGCACCATTTGCGGGTGCCCGCCCAGGCTGGTCAGGCCGACCGCGGCGGTGAGCTGGCGCGCGGCCAGGTAGACGATCAGCAGGCGGCCGGCGGTCGCCGACTTGATCGAGCTGATCCAGTGCTGCGCATGCTGGCGCAGGCCATGGCGCTCCAGCAGGCCGATCACCGCCAGCGGCAGCAGGATGATCAGCGGCAGGTTGCGGGTCTTGATGAAACCCGTGCCGATGGTGGCCAGCACCTTGTCGATCGGGAAACCCGCCGCCAGCGCCGTGCCGATGGCCGTGACGATCACGACCACCATGGGATTGAAGCGCAGCACGAAGCCCGCCACGATGATGGCCACGCCTATGAGCGGCCAGAGATTGACGTGAGTCAGCATAGGGATCCCCTTCGTCGAACGGCTGTGGCGAATGGCGATTTTGATCGCCATTTCGTCATATTTTGTTCAACAAAAATAGAAGTTTTTTGTACAAGAAACAATTGTTAAGAAGACAATATGAAGGTAGTAGTAGTACAAACCCGCATGTTTTGCCATACGCAAGCAGCGTGCCAGCCTGGTCCGGGTGCGGTGCGCATGCTGCCCTAGTCGTTGTGTCGCGCGGCCCCCGGTGGGCACCATAGTGGTGCGGCCGCAGCGTGGGCAGGCCGCAACGGGGTGCACTCTGGATCTGCTTTGCCCTACGCCATTGGCCGGCACGCCCTACACTGCGGGCTGGCCTTTGCAAGCAGCCCCGCCATGACCCGCAGCACCGAGACCCAGAACCTGACCGACCGCGTGACCGAGCAATTGCGCAGCAAGCTGATCGACGGCGCATGGGAGCCGGGGCAGAAGCTGTCGGAGGCCTCGCTCTGCGAAAGCCTGTCGATCTCGCGCAACACGCTGCGCGAAGCCTTCCGGCTGCTGACCAAGGAGGGCCTGCTGGTGCATGAACCGAACAAGGGCGTGTCGGTGGCCGAGCCCAGCATCGCCTCCATCATCGACATCTACCGCGTGCGCCGCATGCTCGAATGCCAGGCGCTGGCCAAGGCCTATCCCCTGCATCCGGCCCAGGCCCGCATGCGGCAGGCCGTGGTCTTGGCCCTGCAACTGCGCGATCAGGACAACTGGCCCGGCGTCGGCACGGCCAACATGGCGTTCCACCAGGCCATCGTCGAACTGGCCGACAGCGAACGGCTCAACGCCATGTTCTCGCACCTGCTGGCCGAGCTTCGTCTGGCCTTCGGGCTGTTGCGCGACCCGCACTTCCTGCACGCGCCGTATGTCGACATGAACCTGCAGATTCTCAAACTGTTCGAAGACGGCAGGCCGGCCGAAGCGGCCAAGGCGCTCGATGACTATCTGGTGCACTCCGAGCGCATCATTCTTGCCGCCTATGCGCGGCGGTTGGGGGGAAAGTGAACCACCCCCAGGCTGCGCGCTTCGCGTCTTCGCCTTCCCCCTCAAGGGGACACATCCTGCGGCCCGGCAAAGCCGGTTCCGCGGATGTCTGCGCATGGCCTGCTCCGCGGCCTTTTGTGCCTTTGGGTTTCATTCGCTGCGGGTGTTGCTGGAATGGGACCACTCCCAGGCTGCGCGCTTCGCGTCTTCGCCTTCCCCCTCAAGGGGACACATCCTGCGGCCCGGCAAAGCCGGTTCCGCGGATGTCTGCGCATGGCCTGCTCCGCGGCCGCCTGTGCCTTTGGGTTTCATTCGCTGCGGGTGTTGCGTAGCGCAGAGGCCGGTTCCGCGGATGTCCTGGCATGGCTTGCTCCGCAGCCTTTCGTTCCATGGAGAAATGACATGACGACTCCTGCTTCTTCCCCCCCCGCACCGGTACGCCCCGCCGAGGGCTATGCCGGCGACGTCACGCCGCAGCAGGCCTGGGACTGGGTGCAGTCCGGTCAGGCGGTGCTGGTGGACGTGCGCACCGATGCCGAGCGCGAATGGGTGGGCTTCGTGCCTGGCGCCGTGCCGCTGGCCTGGAAGCAGTGGCCCGGCATGGCGCTGAACCCGGCTTTCGACGCCGGCGTGCAGGCCGCCGCGCAGGGCCGCAAGGTGCTGCTGCTGTGCCGCAGCGGGGTGCGCTCCATTGCCGCGGCCCGGCGCGCGACCGAGCTGGGGCTGGAGGCCTACAACATCCTCGAGGGCTTCGAGGGGGATGCCGATGCCGACCGGCACCGCGGCAAGAAGGGCGGCTGGCGCTTCCACGGCCTGCCGTGGCAGCAGGGTTGACGCACGCCCAAGCCCGGGCGGCGCCTGCGCTCAGGCCGGCGTCCTGAAGCGCCAGATGCCGTCGGCGCCACGTTCGCGCCGCACCTGGCCGGCGAACCACAGGGCATGCAGGTGGGCGATGGCCTCGCCCATGGCGAAGCTGGTCTGGTGGGCGTCGAGCGTGCGCTGGAACAGCAGCGGCAGCACGTCGGCCGCGCATCGCGGCGCCGCGGTGCAGGCGCTCAGCAGCTCGGCCAGGCGTTCGCGGTGGTGCTGGTGCAGCTGGGCGATGCGCTCGTGCAGGCCCTCGAACGGCTTGCCGTGCGCGGGCAGCGTCAGGGTGTCGGCCGGCAGCTGGGCGAAGCGGTCGATGGAGCGCAGGAACAGCGTCAGCGCGTCGGCCTCGGGCTCGGCGTCGAACACGCTCACGTTGGTAGAGATGCGCGGCAGCATCATGTCGCCGCCCAGCAGCACGCCGGCTTCGGCCGAATGGAGCGCGATGTGCTCGGGCGCATGGCCGTAGCCCGCGATGCAGCGCCACTCGCGGCCGCCGATGCTGAGCGTGTCGCCGTCCATCAGGCGCCGGAAGCTCTGCGGCACCGCGGGCACCAGGCCCTTGTAGTAGTTGCGCCGGGTGCGGATCTTCTCCATCGCCTCGGGCGATGCCAGCCCGTGGGAGCGGAAGAATTCCGCCGCGCCCTCGCCGCCGAAGCCCGCGCCGTGCGAGCCCAGGCGGGCCGCGTAGTAGTCGGTGGCGCTGATCCACATGCGCACGTCCCAGCGCTCGCACAGCCAGTGCGCCAGTCCGATGTGGTCGGGGTGCATGTGGGTGACGATCACGCGCAGGATCGGCAGGCCGTCCAGGCCGCTTTCGAACACCTGCTCCCATTGCGCGCGCGATTCGGGCGTGTCGATGCAGCAGTCCACCACGCTCCAGCCGTCGCGGCCGTCCAGCGTGTCGCGCAGCAGCCAGAGGTTGATGTGGTTCAGCGCGAAGGGCAGGCCCATGCGGACCCAGCGGATGCCGGGCGCCACTTCCAGCGCGGTGCCGGGCGCCGGCAGCGTCTCGCCCATCGGGTAGTGCAGACGTTGTTCGAGTGCGTTCATGTGGGGGACGTGCGCCATGCCGGAGCGCTCCGGGTTGACGTTGACGTAAACGTAATATGTAATCCACCATTGTAGGGAAGGCAGCGATCGCCTGCTGTCGCCCTTGCACGGAGCCTTTCCTCACTGCCTCGATGTCCATCACCTACACCATCGGCGATCTTGCGCGCGAGTTCGACCTGACCACGCGCGCCATGCGCTTCTACGAGGACATGGGCCTGGTGCAGCCAGAGCGCCAGGGCCCGGGCGGCCGCACGCGGGTGTACTCGGCGCGCGACCGTGCGCGGCTCAAGCTCACGCTGCGCGCCAAGCGCCTGGGCCTGTCACTGGTGGAGGCCAAGGAACTGCTCGACATGTACGACAGCCCGCGCGACACGGCGCCGCAGTTGCGGCGCTTCCTGGCGGTGCTGGAGCAGCACCGTCGGCAGCTCGAGCAGCAGATGGCCGACCTGCAGGCCAATATCGAAGAGGTGCGCGCGCAGGAGCAAGAGGCGCGCGCCGTGCTCGCCCGCGCAGAGAAGCCGCCCGCGCGCAGGCGCTGACGCCCGCCGTGCCGCCCCCGAAACATCTTGTCGCTAACATCGACCCATGACTGATTCATCCCCCCGCGAACTCTTCGAACACAACCGCGCCTGGGCCGCGCAGATGGAGCGCGAGCGCCCCGGCTTCTTCACCGGCCTGGTGAAGCAGCAGACGCCCAAGTACATGTGGATCGGCTGCTCCGACAGCCGCGTGCCGGCCAACCAGATCACCGGGCTGGAGCCCGGCGAGGTGTTCGTGCACCGCAACGTCGCCAACATCGTGGTGCATTCGGACCTGAATGCGCTGTCGGCGATCCAGTTCGCGGTGGACCGGCTCAAGGTCGAGCACATCATGGTGGTCGGCCACTACGGCTGCTCGGGCGTGCAGGCGGCGCTGGAGGGCGCGCGCATCGGCCTGGCCGACCAGTGGCTGCGCCACATCCAGAGCACGCGCGACCGGCACCACACCCTGATCGACGGCATGCCCGAGAGCGCGCGCGCCGATACGCTGTGCGAGCTCAACGTGATCGAGCAGGTGGTCAACGTCTGCGTCAGCACCGTCATGCTCGATGCCTGGGCGCGCGGCCAGAAGGTCACCCTGCACGGCTGGGCCTTCGGCGTGCACGACGGCCTGCTGCAGGACCTGGGCATGACCGTCTCGGGCAGCGATTCGCTCGACGCCATCTACCTGTCCGCGCTGGAGCGCATCGCGGTGAAGCGGCGCGGCGGCTGACGGCTCTCGCATCCATGTTCCCGCAGCGCCTCGATTCGCCGCTGGCCTACGACGTCGCGCGGGCCATGATGGAGGGCTTCGACCGCCACTACCGCCTGTTCCGCAGCGAGTCGGCGCGCGCCAAGCACCGCTTCGAGACCGCCGACTGGCACGGCCAGCAGCGCGCGCAGCGCGAGCGCATCGAGTTCTACGACCTGCGCGTGAAGGAGGCCGTGACGCGGCTGGAGCGCGAGTTCCGCGCCGGCGAGCAGTCCATGGACGTCTGGCACCAGGTCAAGCTGCATTACATCGGCCTGCTGGTGGGCCACCTGCAGCCGGAGCTGGCCGAGACCTTTTTCAACTCGGTCACCACCAAGATCCTGCACCGCACGCACTTCCACAACAGCTTCATCTTCGTGCGCCCGGCCGTCAGCACCGAGTACCTCGAAGACGACGCGGCGGCGGCAAGGCCTACCTACCGCGCCTACTATCCGACGCGCGAGACGCTGGCGGCCACGCTGGTGCGCATCGTGGAGGACTTCCAGCTGCTGCCGCCGTTCGAAGACCTGCAGCGCGACGTGCACGACGTGGCCGCGGCCATGGCGCAGCGCCTGGAGGGCATCACGCTGCGGGCCAATTTCCAGATCCAGGTGCTGTCCGGGCTGTTCTACCGCAACAAGGGCGCCTATCTGGTCGGCAAGCTGATCAACGGCTTCTTCGAGCTGCCCTTCGCGCTGCCGATCCTGCATGCGTCCGACGAGCAGGCCGGCCCGCTGCTGATCGACGCGGTGCTGTTCGGCGAGGACGAGCTGCAGATGCTGTTCTCCTTCGCGCGGGCTTATTTCATGGTCGACATGGACGTGCCTTCGGCCACGGTGCAGTTCCTGCGCTCGATGATGCCGCGCAAGCCGCGCGCCGAGCTGTACAACGCGCTGGGCCTGGCCAAGCAGGGCAAGACGCTGTTCTACCGCGAGTTCCTGCACCACCTGCGCCACTCCAGCGACCGCTTCCGCATCGCGCCCGGCATCAAGGGCATGGTGATGCTGGTGTTCGACCTGCCGTCCTTCCCCTACGTCTTCAAGCTGATCAAGGACTACTACCCGCCGCCCAAGGACACCACGCGCGAGCAGATCAAGGCCAAGTACCTGCTGGTCAAGCAGCACGACCGCGTCGGCCGCATGGCCGACACGCTGGAGTACAGCGAGGTCGCGTTCCCGCGCGAGCGCTTCGAGGACGAGCTGATCGCCGAGATCGAGCGCTTCGCGCCCAGCCAGCTCGAGATCTCCGACCGCGACCAGGACGGCCAGATCGAGGTCATCCTCAAGCACCTGTACATCGAGCGGCGCATGATCCCGCTCAACCTCTACCTGCAGGAGGCCTTCGACGCCGGATTGCAGCACGAGGCCGCGCGCGCGCAGATGGAGGCCAGCGTCATCGAGTACGGCAACGCCATCAAGGACCTGGTGGCCGCCAACATCTTCCCCGGCGACATGCTGTGGAAAAACTTCGGCGTCGCCCGCCACGGCAAGGTGGTGTTCTACGACTACGACGAGATCGAGTACGTCACCGACTGCAACTTCCGCCGCGTGCCGGCCCCGCGCAACGAAGAGGACGAGATGAGCGGCGAGATCTGGTACCCCGTCGGCCCGCGCGACGTGTTCCCCGAGACCTTCGCGCCCTTCCTGCTCGGCCACGACGCGGTGCGCGACGTGTTCATGCGCCACCATGCCGACCTGCTGGACGTCGCGTTCTGGCAGCAGCACAAGGAGCGCATCCTGGCCGGCCACGTCTACGACGTCTTTCCCTACGAGCAGGACAAGCGCTTCTCCCACCAGCGCAAGCTGCACCACTAGTTTTTTCATTGCAACAGGAGACTCTTTCCATGACCGATCCCATCGTCATCGTCGGCGCCGCGCGTACCCCCATGGGGGGCTTCCAGGGCGACTTCTCCAGCCTCGCGGCGCACGACCTGGGCGGCGCCGCCATCCGCGCCGCCATGGAGCGATCGGGTGTCGCGCCCGAGGCCGTGGGCGAGGTGCTGTTCGGCAACTGCCTCATGGCCGGCCAGGGCCAGGCGCCGGCACGGCAGGCGGCCTTCAAGGGCGGGCTGCCTCAGAGCGCGGGCGCGGTCACGCTGAGCAAGATGTGCGGCTCGGGCATGAAGGCCGCCATGTTCGCCCACGACATGCTGCTGGCCGGCACGCACGAGGTGATCGTGGCCGGCGGCATGGAGAGCATGACCAACGCGCCGCACCTGCTGCCCAAGGGGCGCAGCGGCATCCGCATCGGCCATGGCCAGATCTTCGACCACATGATGCTCGACGGACTGGAAGACGCCTACGAGCCCGGCCGCGCCATGGGCACCTTCGGCGAGGACTGCGCGGCCCACTACCGCTTCAGCCGCGAGGCGCAGGACGCCTTCGCCATCGAGAGCGTGCGCCGCGCGCAGCAGGCCACCACCTCGGGCGCCTTCGCCGCCGAGATCACGCCGGTCACGGTCAAGACCCGCGCCGGCGAAGTGCAGGTATCCATCGACGAAGGCCCGGGCAAAATCAAGCTCGACAAGATCCCGCAGTTGAAGCCTGCCTTCAAGAAGGACGGCACCATCACCGCAGCCTCCAGTTCGTCCATCAACGACGGCGCCGCCGCGCTGGTGATGATGCGCGCCTCCACAGCCGCGCGGCTCGGCGCCCGGCCGCTGGCGCGCGTCGTCGCGCACGCCATGCATGCGCAGGCACCCGAATGGTTCACCACCGCGCCGGTCGGCGCGACCGAGAAGGCGTTGCTCAAGGCCGGCTGGAGCGCCTCGGACGTGGACCTGTGGGAGGTCAACGAAGCCTTCGCCGTGGTGCCCATGGCGCTGATGCAGGAGCTGAAGGTTCCGCACGAGATCGTCAACGTCAACGGCGGCGCCTGCGCGCTCGGACACCCGATCGGCGCCAGCGGCGCGCGCATCCTGGTCACCCTGCTGCACGCGCTGCAGGCGCGCTGCGGCCGGCGCGGCGTCGCCACGCTGTGCATCGGCGGCGGCGAGGCCACGGCCATGGCCATCGAATTGCTATGAAAAATATAGCTATCAGCCCAGGTACTGCCTGGGCTGCAGGCACTTTTTTCCTGAAATCCGAGGCATGATGGGCACGGTCCTCGTCCTGGGCGCCTCGCGCGGCATCGGGCTGGAGCTGGCGCACCAGTACCTGGCCCGGGGCGCGCGCGTGATCGCCACCGCGCGCGACGATGCCGGCCTGCAGCGGCTGCGCGCCCAGGGCGCCCAGGCCCTGCGTGTCGACCTGGCCCAGCCCGGCAGCGTCAGCGGCCTGGCCTGGCAGCTCGATGGCGTCAAGCTCGACGTCGCGCTCTACGTGGCCGGCCTGTGGGACGCCGACGGCGCCGCCACTCCGCCGACGCAGGCCCGTTTCGACCAGCTCATGCACGCCAACGTGCTCGGCGCCATGCAGGCGCTGCCCCAGGTGGCGCCCATGGTGGAGGAGACGGGCGGAGTGTTCGGCTTCCTCTCCAGCGCGATGTCGCTGATCAGCGAGGCCGGCAGCGACGCCTGGCTGTACCGCGTGAGCAAGGCGGCGCTGAACATGGCGGTGGCGGCCGCGCAGCCGGTGTGGCCGCGCGCCACCCTGGTGACGCTCGACCCGGGCTGGACGCAGACCGACATGGGCGGCGCCGCCGCCCCGCTCACGGTGGAGCAGAGCGTGCAGGGCCTGGTGCGCACGCTGGGCACCGTCACGGCGGCCGACCGCGGGCGCCTGCTGCACCACGACGGACGCCGCGCCGAGCGCTGGTAATTCAATGGAGACAACCGAATGCTGCTGACCCCCGACCAGGAAGCCATCCGCGACGCGGTGCGCGACTTCGCCCAGAAAGAACTCTGGCCCCACGCCGCGCGCTGGGACCGCGAGCACCACTTCCCGCGCGAGGCGCACCAGGGCCTGGCCGCGCTCGGCGCCTATGGCATCTGCGTGCCGCAGGAGCAGGGCGGCGCCGGCCTGGACTATCTGAGCCTGGCGCTGGTGCTGGAGGAAATCGCTGCCGGCGACGGCGGCACCAGCACCGCCATCAGCGTCACCAACTGCCCGGTCAATGCCATCCTGCTGCGCTATGGCAGCCCGCAGCAGCAGCGCCAGTGGCTCGAGCCCCTGGCCCAGGGCCGCATGCTGGGCGCCTTCTGCCTGACCGAGCCGCAGGCCGGCAGCGACGCCTCGTCGCTGCGCACCACGGCGCGGCGCGAGGGCGAGCATTACGTGCTCGACGGCAGCAAGCAGTTCATCACCAGCGGCAAGAACGGCCAGGTCGCCATCGTCATCGCCGTGACCGACAAGGCCGCCGGCAAGCGCGGCATGAGCGCCTTCCTGGTGCCCACCGATGCGCCGGGCTATGCCGTGGCGCGGCTGGAGGACAAGCTGGGCCAGCACAGCAGCGACACCGCGCTGGTGCAGCTCGACGGCTGCCGCATCCCTGTGGAGAACCGCATCGGCGCCGAAGGCGAAGGCTACAAGATCGCGCTGGGCGCGCTCGAAGGCGGACGCATCGGCATTGCCGCGCAGAGCATCGGCATGGCGCGCAGCGCCTTCGAGGTGGCGCTGCAATACGCCAAGGAGCGCCAGGCCTTCGGCGGCGCCATCTTCGAGCAGCAGGCCGTGGGCTTCCGGCTGGCCGACTGCGCCACGCAGATCGAGGCCGCGCGCCAGCTGGTCTGGCATGCGGCGGCCCTGCGCGACGCCGGCCGGCCCTGCCTGAAGGAGGCCGCCATGGCCAAGCTGTTCGCCAGCGAGATGGCCGAGCGCGTCTGCAGCGCGGCCATCCAGACGCTGGGCGGCTACGGCTACGTGAACGACTTCCCGGTCGAGCGCATCTACCGCGACGTGCGCGTGTGCCAGATCTACGAGGGCACCTCGGACATCCAGCGGCTGCTGATCCAGCGCGCCCTGGCATGAGGGCCGGCGGCGGCTGATACGCGTCACCGCGCCACGCGGCTCCGGGCGGCCGCTCGTGCAAGGCCCGGCCGGCGCGCCTCCTACCGGCGGCGCTTCTTCGGCGCGCTGGGAGTCTCCCAGTCTGCCTGCAGGAAGGTGCGGGCAACGCTCCAGCCGCTCTTGTGGTGCTGGCGCAGGATTTCCCGCAGCAGGGGGCCGGCGCGCTGGCGCACTGCGTCTAGGATGGCGGCGTGCTCGTGCACCGCGCGCTGCCAGCGCTCGGTCTGCCGGTTGCCGGCGTAGCGGTAGCGCCGTATGCGGGCTGACTCGGCCGCGTAGATGCGCGACAGCACCGGGTTGCCCGCGGCGTCCACGATGGCCTGGTGGATCGCCTGGTTGCAGCGGAAATACTCCATCAGATCGCCGGCGGCGTGCGCCTGCTCCATCGCCTGGTGCAACTCCTCGATGGCGGCGACCTGGGCCTCCTGGATGTGCTGACAGGCCGGCTCCGCGGCCAGGGCTTCGAGCCCGATCAGCACCTCGATGGCGGCCGCCACTTCCTCCACGGACATGGTGGTGACCACCGCGCCGCGGTTGGGCTCGATGGTGACCAGGCCTTCGGCCTCCAGGATCTTGAAGGCCTCGCGCAGGGGCGTGCGTGAAACGCCTTCCAGTTGCTCGGCGACCAGGCGCTCGGTGATGCGCTGGCCGGGCGCCAAGCCGCCCGAGACGATCAGTTCCCGCAGGCGCCGGGCCGCCAGGAGGCTGCGTTGCCCGCGTTCTTCCGTATAGGGCGGCGGGGTGGAGCTAGTCTGCATTGAATGCAATCTGTCGATGTTTTTGTGTATTCAAGGGAATACCCGGGTTTATTTGGTAATTTTGCATGCAATCATGTGCGCAAACTGCTTTTGCATAGCCCGCAACTGCAGCTCCCCACGCGCTTCCATCCGACTACCAGCATGAATTTTGAATTGTTATTCGCCGCGCAGGCCGACACACCCGTGCGCTATGCCTTGACCGGCGCCAAGGGGGGCTTTGCCCGCACGCTGCTGGCGCAGACGCGGCGCATGCCCCGGCTGGTGCCGGCCGTGCTGTGCGACCTGGACCTGCCGGGCCTGCGGGCCCTGTGCCTTGAGCTGGGTTTCGATCCGGCGCGCCTGGTCGACTGCGCGGACGCC
Organism: Xylophilus sp. ASV27; assembly: GCF_016428875.1. Taxonomy (GTDB): domain Bacteria; phylum Pseudomonadota; class Gammaproteobacteria; order Burkholderiales; family Burkholderiaceae_C; genus Xylophilus. Next base: position 83,001 of record NZ_JAELTO010000003.1, on the reverse strand, counting down.
GCGGCGGTCGCCGCAGCGCCCGCCGATGCCATCGTGCTGGTGGCCGACGTCGGTGTGGTCGACCACCAGCGCTACGACATCCTGGTGGAGGCGACCGGCCATCCGTCCACCGGCTTTCGCATTGCATGCAATGCGATCGACGCGGGCCGCCATGTGGCCATGGTGAGCAAGGAGGTCGATGCAGTGACCGGCATCGCGCTGTCGCGCCGCGCCGCAGCCCGGGGCGTGGTCTACACCACCGCGGACGGCGACCAGCCGGCCAACCTGATCGGCTGGGTCAGCTGGGCGCGCACGCTCAACCTCGAGATCGTGGCCGCGGGCAAGTCCAGTGAATACGACCTGGTCTTCGACCCTGCCACCGGCACCATCACCCAGTTCGACCAGACCTTCGCGGCCCCCGGCATGGGCGAGCTGCTGACGCTGGGTGCCGATGTGCCCGCCACGCTGGCCAGGCGCCGTGCCGCGCTCGGAGGCCGCAAGACCTCTGCCACGGCCGACTACTGCGAGATGGCGGTGGTGGCGACCAACACCGGCCTGGTGCCCGACGTGGAACTGCTGCACTACCCCATCGCCCGCACGGCTGAACTGGCCGATGTCTACGCCCTGAAGGAAGACGGCGGACTGCTGGGTCGTAACGGTGCCATCGAGGTGTTCAACATGCTGCGAACGCCGGACGAGGCCAGCTTTGCCGGCGGCGTGTTCGTGGTGGTGAAGACCTTCGACACGGTCACCTGGGAACTGCTGCGCCAGAAGGGCCACGTGGTGAGCCGCGACGGCCGATATGCGTGCATGTTCCTGCCCTACCACTTCATGGGCATCGAGACGCCGATTAGCCTGCTCAATGCCGTGCTGCACGGCCGTGCCTCGGGCAGCGCCCGGCCCACGCAGTGCGCCGTCCTGGGAGGGCGCGCCACCGTCGACATTCCTGCAGGCACGGTGCTGACGATGGGCGGGCACCACCACGACGTGACCGGCGTGCAGGCCGTGCTGCTCCCGCGCGAGAGCGCTCCGGCCGACGTGGCACCGCTCTACCTGGCAGCCCACGCCCGTACCGCACGCGACGTGCGGGCGGGTGAGTTGCTCGTACTCGGCGACATCACGGGCGACGACCCGGCCTTGCGCGCTGCCTGGCTGGACGGTTTGCAATAACCCCCACAGCGATTTCCAGAAAAGAGACTCTCCATGCACAAGATCCGCACGCTCGCGCTGCTCGCGCTGGCGTCCCTGCCGCTGGCCGCGCCGGCCGAAGACGGCTGGCCCAGCAAGCCCATCACCCTGGTGGTGACCTACCCCGCAGGCGGCGCGGCCGACATGCTGGCCCGGCTCGTCGCACCGAAGATGGCGGCCACGCTCGGCCAGTCGGTCGTCGTCGAGAACAAGCCCGGCGGCGCGGGCCAGATCGGCGCCGCGTATGTGGCGCGCAGCAGGCCCGACGGCTATACCGTCATGGTCGACGGCGGCGGCTACGCCATCAACCCGGTGCTGTTCCCCAAGCTGCCCTACGACACCGCCAAGGCCTTTGCGCCCATCGGCATCCTGGGCGTGTTTCCGCTGGTGCTGGTCACCTCGCCCGACTACAGCGCCAGGTCGGTGGCCGAACTGGTCAGCATGTCCAAGGCGCAGCCGGGCTCGGTGTCGTATGCGTCGCCCGGCACCGGCTCCACCCAGCATCTGGCCACCGAGCAGTTCCTGCAGCAGGCCAGGATCAGGATGGTGCACGTGCCCTACAAGGGGGGCAGTCCGGCCATGGCCGACGTGATGGGCGGCCACGTGCCGGTGTACGTGGCCAACATCGGCTCGGGCCTGTCGAGCATCCAGGCCGGCAAGCTGCGTCCGCTGGCGGTGATGGCGGCCAGGCGTTCGCCCTCGTTGCCCGACGTGCCCACCATGGCGGAAGCCGGCATCGCCCAGGCCGAGGCGTACGAGTGGAACGGCATGTTCGTGCCCTCCGGCGTAGCCCCCGCCATCGCCGACAGGCTGGCAGATGCGCTGCGGCAGGCACTCGAGGCCCCCGACGTGCAGCAGAAGATCAAAAGCGCCGGCGGGGAAATCTACCCGGGTGGCCGTACCGAAATGGTGGACTTCATCAAGCAGCAGACGCAGCGCATGGGCAAGGTGGTGCGCGATGGGAACATCCGGCCGGAATGAGCGGATGACCGTGCCGGGCTCCCCCCGGCGCATGGGGTGCGCGGGGCTTGGGCGGCCGGCCGGAGACACGAATATCGTGAAGGCCGCGGGGATGTCGACTTTCCTCGTGGTTTCCAGGATGACATCCACGCGGCCCGAAAAAAACGGCCGTGGCATGGTGCCACGGCCGCAAGGCAGAGCTTTACGCTTTGCCAACCCTGAAGAAAAAAGCGGGATGGGGTGTGGGGCGGTTGTCAGTCCCCCACCTTGTCAGAGGGGAATTTGAGGAAGTCCTTGAGCAGGTAGCTCATCGGGACGCGCAGGTTGCGGCCTTGCGGCGGGATCGGGGATTCGAACCACTGGCGGTACGACTGCTGCAGGCGGCGTTCGTAGATCAGGCGCAGCATCTCGGCATCGACCAGTTTCTTGAAGGCCGGGTCGTCCTTGCGCAGCATGATGGCCAGCGGCTCGATGGACAGGAACTTGCCGACCACCTGCAGCGACTGCGGTTCGGGCGCCGAGGCGCGGAAGCTGTAGAGCAGGATGTCGTCCATCAGGTAGGCATCGACCTGCCGCGCCAGCAGCAGGTCGAAGCACTCCTTGTCGTCCTTGCACTCGTTGATCTTCAGGTCCAGACCCATCTCCGCGTTCTTGGTGCGGATGATGCCGACCGAGGTCGTGCCCCGGGTGGTGGCGATGCGCTTGCCGCGCATGTCCTCCAGGCGCTGCAGGCCGGCGTCGGTGTGCACGAGCATGCGCGTGCCGGCGATGTAGTGGGGAACGGTGAAGGCCACGCCGATCTGCTCGCGCCGTTCGCGCGTGTTGGTGGTGTTGGCGCACTCCAGGTCGACCCGGCCCTGGGTGACGGCGGGAAAGCGCGCCGTGTTGTCCACCGCCAGGTAGCGCACGGCCAGCGCCGGCAGCCTGAGTTCGTTGCGCACCGCCTCGGCGATGCTCTTGCACAGGTCGATGGCATAGCCGACCGGCTGCGTCTGGCCCGGCACGTCGTAGGAGAAGGGGGTGGCATCGGCGCGGTAGCCGATGACGATCTCGCGGCTGGCGCGGATCTTCTCCAGCGTGCTCTCGGCACGGACGTGGGCGCCCGCCAGCATGCCCGCTCCCAGGCCGGCCAGCAGCAGGGCCTGCAGCGCGCGCCTCATCCCGTCGCCTCCGTGATGCGAAAGCGTGTGACCACCGCCGCCAGCATGCGCGCCTGGGACTGCAGCGACTCGGCCGAGGCCGCTCCCTGCTCGACCAGGGCGGAGTTCTGCTGCGTCATGCCCTCGAGTTCGACCATGGCGGTGTTGAGCTCGGCAATGCCGGCATGCTGCAGGTTCGAAAACGCGCTGATCTCGTCGATGATGTCCTTCACGCGGTGGAAGCTGGAGACGATGGTCTGCATCTGGGCGCCGGTGTCCTGCACCAGTTGCGAGCCCGAGGCGATGCGCTGCGCGGAGGCGCCGATCAAGGCCTTGATCTCCTTGGCCGCGTTGGCCGCGTGCTGCGCCAGGCTGCGCACCTCGCCCGCGACCACGGCGAAGCCACGGCCCTGCTCGCCGGCACGCGCGGCCTCGACCGCGGCGTTGAGGGCCAGGATGTTGGTCTGGAAGCTGATACCGTCGATGACGCCGATGATGTCGGCAATGCGCCGCGAGGAGGCGCTGATCTCGCCCATGGTGGCCACCACCTCGGCGACGGCGGCGCCGCCCTGGGCCGCCACCGCGGCCGCGTCCGAGGCCTGCTGGCTGGCGGTGCCGGCGGCGGCGACGGAGCGTTGCACGCTCTCGGTCAATCCGGCCACCGACTGCGCGGTGCGCTGCAGGTTGGCCGCCGTCTGCTCGGTGCGCTGCGACAGGTCGGCGTTGCCGGCCGCGACTTCGGTGCTGGCCAGTTCTATGCTCAGCGAGGTCTCGCGCATCTGGCCGACCAGGTCGCGCAGCGCGGCCTGCATGCGGGCCAGCGCCTGCATCAGGCGCGCCGTCTCGTCGCGGCCGCTGGTGTCGATGGCGCCCTCCAGGTCGCCACCGGCGATGCGGTCGGCCACGGCCACGGCCTGGTCCAGCGGGCCGCTCACGGAGCGCAGGGTCAGTAGCATCAGGGGCAGGAACAGCGCCAGGGTCAGCCCGACCAGCAGCAGCCGCGCGCCGGCCTCGAACCCGGCACTGCCGCGGATCTCCTCGCGTGCGCGCAGGGCGCGCGCCTGTTGCGCCTTCAGCACACCGGTCAGGCCGGCCTGCAGCGTGTCCAGGTCCTGGTCGGTGGCCTGGGCATAGGCCGAGGCCGCGCTGGCTTCCATCTTGGCGTCGCCAAGCTGGGTGGCAATGGGGTTGATCACCGACTCCACCGTCGTCAGCAGTTCGGACTGCCGTGCCATCAAGGCGGCGGACTCCGGGTCCTGCGGATCGGCGTCGCGGGCCATCGCCTGGCCGCCCTCGCGCAGGCGCGTGATCTCCTGCCGCCAGAGCGCGTGCACGCGCTCCACGTCGGACGGGTTGGAGACCGCGACCGCGATCATCTCGGCCTGGTAGCGCCGCAGGCTGGCCATGGATTCGCGCAGCACGGCAATCTGCTCGGTGCTGTGCTCCTGGCGGTCGAACAGGGCTGTGATGGTGGTGATCGAGTGGCGCGTGGTCCAGGTGCTCCAGGCCGCCAATACGAGCAGCGACAGGCCGACCAGACCCATCACCAGATAGAAGCGCGACCGCAGGGAGATGCGGCGTACCGAAAGCATGCGTATCTTCTTGGTGTATGTAGAAGCCGGGGCGGCGGAAACGGCGGCGCAGACCGCCGCCGGCCACCGACCCGTGGCCATGCCGAGATCAGAAGTTGTGCCGCATGCCCAAGGCGACCGAGCGGAAGTCGCCGCCATACAGGCGGGCAGAGCTGTCATTGATCTTGGTCAGGAAGGCATAGACCTTGGTGCGCTTGCTCAGGTTGTAGTTGTAGGCCAGCGTGAGCTGGCGCGCCGAGCTGTCGGACACCTGGCTGGACTTGCCGGCGGCGCCGAAGTTGATGTGGAACTCGCTCGCGTCCAGCACGTACTTGCCGACCAGCCGCACGTTGGTGCGGTTGCCGGTTTCGAGATAGGTGCTGTTGGCGAAAGCATTCTTGTCGCGCTGCACGTAGCCGCCGAAGGTGAACGGGCCGGCGGTGTAGAGGGCGCGCAGCGCGCCCTGGCTCCTGCTGATGCCGCGCGTGGTGCCGACGGCGTCGGTGTCGGCCTGCTCATAGCCGGCGCCGAGCATCAGGCCGCCGGTGGCGTAGTTCACGGCCAGGTCGTAGTTGCGCTTGAGGCCGGGCACGCCTTCCGGCAGGGAGACCGAGCCCTCGATGCTCAGGTCGGGCACGAACTGCGGCGCGCGGTAGGCGATCTTGTTCTGGTTGCGACCGACATAGGCATACAGCGCATCGGCCGAGGTGCCGGTGTCGTGGTTGTGCATGCTGACGAAGTCGGCCGTGGCGAAGTAGGCCTCGCTGAAGAAGCGGCCCAGACGCAGCGTGCCGGCGCCGCTGGACAGGAACACCTCGCTGCGGCGCGCGAAGAATTCCGGTGCGGTCTGGGTTCCGGTGTCGGCGTTGAACCCGCTTTCCAGGCCGAAACCGGCCTTGAGGCCGCCGCCCAGGTCTTCCGTGCCCTGGAAGCCGAAGCGAGAGGCGTTGTTCTGCAGGACCGAGCGCGAACTGCCGTTGGCGCGCTGGTTCTCGATGGTGGTGTTGACCCGGCCATAGAGGGTCACGCTGCTCTGCGCCATGGCGCTCGTTGCGGCGCCGAGGCAAGCCAGGGCCAGCAGACTGTGGGAGTAGGTTTTCTTCATTTGCATAGTCCTTGAGGTCGAGGGAATCAGTTGCTGATGCTGATCAGCGCACGACGGCAATCTGCTCGCGCTTGCCGCTGCGGAATGTGTAGAGCGTGAGGGCACCGTTCTTGATATCTCCCTTCTCGTCGAAGGCGATGTTGCCGGTCACGCCTTTGTAGTTGATCTTGGCCAGTGCTGGCAGGTATTTACCCGGATCGGCGGAGCCGGCCTGCACCATCGCGTCGGCCATCACCAACACGGCGTCGTAGACGTAGGGGGCGTAGAGCACTACGTCGATGTTGAACTTCTTCTTGAAGTCGACCCTGAACTTGTCCATGGCGGCCTTCTCCTCGCCTTCGACCCCGCCGGCCTCGGCGCATACCACCTGGTCGTCGGCCGCCGTGCCCGATGCCAGCTTGGGCAGTTCGGCGGTGCAGATGCCATCGCCGCCCATGAACTTGGCCGTGATGCCGAGCTGCTTCATCTGGCGCAGCATCGGGCCGCCGACGGCGTCCATGCCGCCGAAGAACACCACGTCGGGCTTCTTGGCCTTGATGGCGGTCAGGATGGCGGCGAAGTCGGTCGCCTTGTCGCTGGTGAACTGGCGATCCACGATGTTGGCTCCGCCGGCCTTGGCGCTCTTGGTGAACTCCTCGGCCACGCCCTGGCCGTAGGCGGTGCGGTCGTCGATGACGGCGATCGACTTGGCCTTGAGTTGCTGCACCGCGTAGCGGCCGAGCGTGCCGCCCAGATGCGTGTCGTCGGCCACCACCCGGAACGCGGTCTTGTAGCCCTGGCGCGTGTACTTGGGGTTGGTGGCAGAGGGCGAGATCTGCGGGATGCCGGCGTCGCTGTAGATCTTGGAGGCCGGAATCGTGGTGCCCGAGTTCAGGTGGCCGACCACCCCGTTGACCTTGGCGTCCACCAGCTTCTGAGCGGCGGCGGTGCCCTGCTTGGGGTCGCCCGCGTCGTCCTCGGCCAGCAGCTCGAATCGGGCCTTCTTGCCGCCGATGCTCACGCCCTTGGCGTTCAGTTCGTCAATGGCCATGCGCGCGCCCATCTCGTTGTCCTTGCCCAGATGGGCAATGGCGCCGCTGGTCGGCCCGACGTGGCCGATCTTGACGACCAGCTCCTGGGCTCCTGCGGTGCCGGCCACGCACAGGGCGGCCGCCATGATGACGTTCAGTCTGAGTTTCATGAAAAAAGTACTCCTCTAAGAGAAAAATAGGGCGATTCGCCCGCGGCCTTCAATGGGGGCCGCTTGGCGTGCGAACGTGCGGGTAAACGCCGCTCGCCCTCCCTCTGCAGAAATTCCCGCGTGACAGCTACTCCCCTAGATAGGCAGCCCGGACCCGCGGATCGGCCAGCAGGTCCTGTGCGTCCCCGCTGCTGCTGATCTCGCCCGACTCCATGACGTAGCCGCGGTCGGCCAGCGCCAGCGCGCGGCTGGCGTTCTGTTCCACCAGCAGCACCGTGGTGCCCTGGCGGTGGATGTCCGCTATGACCTCGAAGATCTTGTCCACCATCAGCGGCGCCAGTCCCATGGAGGGCTCGTCGAGCAACAGCACCTTGGGCCGCGACATCAGTGCGCGGCCCATGGCCAGCATCTGCTGCTCGCCGCCGCTCATGGTCCCGGCGAGCTGGTCGCGGCGCTCCTTGAGGCGCGGGAACAGCGCGAAGACGCGCTCGATGTCCGCCGCTATCGCCGCGTCGCGGCGCGTGAAAGCGCCCATCTGCAGGTTCTCGTGGATGGTCATGCGCGTGAAGGTGCCGCGGCCCTCGGGCACCATCACCAGCCCCTGGCGCACCAGGTCCCAGGTGCCGCAGCCGTTGATGGTCCGGCCGAACAGCGCTATGGAGCCCGCGCTCATCGGCTGCAGGCCGGTCAGGGCCTTGAGCGTGGTGGTCTTGCCGGCGCCGTTGGCGCCAATCAGGCTGACCAGTTCGCCCTCGCGCACCTCGAAGGAAATGCCCTTGACGGCGCGGATGCCGCCGTAGGCGACTTGCAGGTCTTCGACCTTGAGCAGGATGTCGGCCATGTCTGTCCTCAATGCACCTGGTGGCCGGCGCCGAGATAGGCCTCGATCACCTTGTCGTTTCTCTGCACCTCGGCCGGCGTGCCTTCGGCAATCTGCCGGCCGTAGTCGAGCACGGTCACGCGGTCGCACAGGCCCATGACCAGCTTCACGTCATGCTCGATCAGCAGGATGGTGCGGCCGTCGGCGCGGATGCGCTCGATCAGGCCGCGCAGCACCACCTTCTCGGTGGCGTTCATGCCGGCGGCGGGCTCGTCCAGCGCGATCAGCTTGGGATCGGTGGCGAGCGCGCGTGCGATCTCCAGCCGGCGCTGGTCGCCGTAGCTCAGCGTGCGGGCGCGGTGCTGCGCGTAGTGCGCTATGCCCACGTACTCGAGCAGGTCGTGCGCGCGCTGGGTGATCGCTTCTTCCTCGGCACGGAAAGCGCGCCCGCGCAGCAGCGCGCCGACCAGGCCCGAAGAGGTGCGCACGTGGCGCCCGACCATCACGTTCTCCAGCGCCGTCATGTCGCCGAACAGGCGTATGTTCTGGAAGGTGCGGGCGATGCCGGCACGTGCCACCTCGTGCACCGCGGAGGGCTTGTAGGCCTTGCCGCAAAGGTCGAAGCGGCCCGCGTCCGGCACGTAGAGGCCGGTGAGCACGTTGAAGAAGGTAGTCTTGCCCGCGCCGTTCGGGCCGATCAGCCCGTAGACCTGGCCGGGCTGGATGGCAATGCCCACGTCGCTGAGCGCCTGCAGCCCGCCGAAGCGCTTGCTGACGCCGGACACCTGGAGCACGGGAGTGGTCACGGCACTCATCGGGCGGCCTCCCCGAGGCTCGGCACCTCGGCCGTCGGCGCATGGGGCCGGGAGAAGCTGCCCTTGGGCAGGTTCTGCGGGCGCGGCGCCGCCTTGCCGTGCTCGGGCGTCGGCCACAGACCGCGCGGGCGTACCAGCATGATGCAGATCATGGCCAGCGCAATCATCAACTGGCGCAGGATGGCGGCGTCGAGCCGCCCGTCGGTCATGGCCTGCAGCGGCCCGGCGACGTAGCGCAGCACCTCCGGCAGGCCGGCGAGCAGCAGCGCGCCGAGCACCACGCCCGGCAGATGGCCCAGGCCGCCCAGCACCACCATCGCCACGATCATCACCGACTCGGTCAGGCTGAAGGACTCGGGCGACACGAAGCCCTGGAAGGACGCGAACATGGCGCCGGCCACACCGCCGAAGGACGCTCCCATGGCGAAGGCCAGCAGCTTCATGTTGCGGGTGTTGACCCCCATCGCCTTGGCGGCGATCTCGTCCTCGCGGATCGCCATCCATGCACGGCCGATGCGCGAGTCCTGCAGGCGGTAGCAGACCACGATGCCCAGCAGCACCAGCGCCAGGAAGGCCCAGTAGTGCAGCGTGACCTGGTGCACCTGCATCCCCAGCAGGTCGAGCGGCTTGCCCAGGCTCACGCCGGCGATCTCGGCCGCATCGATGCGGTCGATGCCGCGCGGACCGTTGGTGATGTTCACCGGGTATTCCAGGTTGTTCATGAACACCCGGATGATTTCGCCGAAGCCCAGTGTCACGATGGCCAGGTAGTCGCCGCGCAGCTTGAGCACCGGCGTTCCCAGCAGCACGCCGGCCAGCGCCGCCACCAGCGCCGCCAGCGGAACCAGGAGCCACACCGGCGTGTGCAGCCCGTTCGGGAAGAGCGCGGCGATGGTCTCGAAGTGCTCGCTCAGGTGCGGGGAGTTCAGCAGCGCGTAGAGATAGGCGCCCACGGCGTAGAAGGCGACGAAGCCCAGATCGAGCAGACCGGCGTAGCCAACCACGATGTTCAGGCCCAGCGCCAGCAGCACGTACAGCAGCGCCAGCGCCATGATGCGCACCCAGCCGGCGCCCAGGGGTTGCGTGAGCAGGGGCAGCACGATCAGGCCCGCGATCAGGGCCCAGACGAAGGCCTTGTGTTGGAACAGTTTTTCCATGGCGGTTCTTTCAGGCGCGGTCGGCCACGCGCTCACCCAGCAGGCCCGAGGGGCGCAGCGTGAGCACGGCGATCAGTGTGACGAAGGCAAAGATGTCGACGTAATTGCTGCCCAGCAGCCCGCCGGTCAGGTCGCCCAGGTAGCCGGCGCCGACCGATTCGATCACCCCCAGCAGCAGGCCGCCGACCATGGCGCCGGCCAGGTTGCCGATGCCGCCCAGCACGGCGGCGGTGAAGGCCTTGAGCCCGGGCAGGAAGCCCATCGTGTGCTGCACCGTGCCGTAGTTGGCGGCCCACATCACGCCGGCCACCGCGGCCAGTGCGGCGCCGAGCATGAAGGTGATGGAGATCACCCGGTCCGGCTGCACCCCCATCAGCGCCGCGTTGCGCGGGTTCTCCGCCGTGGCGCGCATGGCGCGCCCCATGCGCGTGCCGTGCACCAGCCACAGCAGCGCCGCCAGCAGTGACCAGGTGGCCACCAGGATCACCACCTGCGTGACGCTGATGACCGGGCCGCCCAGGTCGATCGGCGTGGTCGGCAGCAGTTGCGGGTAGGGCTTGGGGCTGGGCTTCCAGATGATCATGGCCAGCGTCTGCAGCAGCAGCGACATGCCCATGGCCGTGATCAGCGTGGCCAGCTTGGGCGCCTTGCGCAGCGGCCGGTAGGCGACCTTCTCCACGGTCAGGTTCAGCACCATGCAGATGACGATGGACGCCAGCATGGACAGCAGCATCAGCATCCAGGGCGACAGTCCCGCGTCGGCCAGCATGGTGATGACCGTCCAGCTCACCAGGGCCCCGACCATCAGGATCTCCCCGTGCGCGAAGTTGATCAGGCCCACGATACCGTAGACCATCGTGTAGCCCAGTGCGACCAGGGCATACATGCTGCCCAGCACCAGACCGTTGATGAGTTGCTGAATAAGGGTTTCCATCTAAGAAGGGCGGGTTTCGCCGCCCGTGGCGCATTGAGATGGGCATTCATTTCGCAATAGCCGTGCCACGCAGCGCGGCCCCGCGCGCGGCGCACATGCAAGTGGCCGCTACAGAGGGGAAGACGGATACGCAGGCGCGCAGGGCGCCGGCGGGGGCGTGCGGCAATCCGCACTTCGGGTGATCTGTGGGTGTGGATATCCGCCCACGACATCGGGGGCGCTTGTTGGCACACTAGAAGGCTTCATGAGCCTGGCCTTTTCCCGCTTCAGCCCCGAGCGCATCCTCGACCGGATCTCGCCGGCCTTCCTCGCGTTCGTGGCCATGGCCCTGGCCTTCCTCGGCATGACCGCCGGCTACCAATGGGGGGTGCGCAACGGCCTGGGGCAACTGGCCTTCCGCGCCGACGAGCGGCTGGAGCTGTACGCGGCGGCGCTGGAGTCGGAGCTAGCCCGCTATTCCTATCTGCCCAGCCTGGTGGCCATCGGGGCGGAAAGCACGGCCCTGCTCGACGCACCCGGCAGCCCGCTGCTGCGCCAGCGTGCCAGCCGCGCGCTGGCGCGCATCAACGCGCGGGCAGGCTCCAGCCAGCTGTTGATCCTGGGTCCTGCGGGCGAGGTGCTGGCGGCCAGTGATCCGCAACTGCAGCCGGGCAGCGAGCCGCCGATGCCGCTCACGGACGCGGCGGTGCTGTCGGGCGACGAGCCGCTCGACTTCTTCGGCGCCAATCCGGTCACCGGCGCGACCGAGCACTACTTCGTGCATCCGGTGCGGCGTGCCGGCAGCACGCTCGGGCGCATCGTGGTGAGGATCAGCCTGGCGCCGCTGGAGGCGACCTGGGTCGATCTGGGCCTGCGCACGCAGAGCGAGAAGCTGCTGGTCGTGGACGAGAACGGCGTCATCGTCATGTCCTCGGTGGCGGGCTGGAAGTACCGTGTCTATCGCGGCGGCCAGCAGATAACGCCGCAGCTATCGTCGCGCTACCCGCCGCATGCGCTCAAGCCCCTCAGTCTGGCGCTGGACGAGTCGCCCGAGCCGGGGACGGTGCTGGTGCGCGTTGGCGAACAGCACGGCACGCGCTACCCGCAGCAACTGGCGCAGGAGCGGGCGGTGAGCACGCTGCTGCTGCGGCTGATCGTGCTGTCGGACCCATCGGAGGTCTGGCGCGGCGCGCAGCGCGCGGCATGGGGCGGCGCCGCCGGCGGTGCCCTCATCGGCATGCTGGCGCTCTACGTGCTGCAGCGCCGCAACACGGTGCGGGCGCTGTTCCAGGCCAAGAGCGAACTGCAGCAGGCGCATGACCAGCTGGAGCGGCGCGTGAGCGCGCGCACGCAGCGGCTGCGCCGCGCCAACGACGAGCTGCGGCGCCAGGTCGCGCAGCGGCAGCAGGCCGAGGACGAGCTGATCCAGGCCGGCAAGATGGCCGCGCTCGGGCTCATGTCGGCCAGCATCTCGCACGAGATCAACCAGCCGCTCACGGTGCTGCGGGCGCTGTCGCGCAACACCATCCGCATGCTCAGCGACCAGCAGCACCCGGCCGTGGCGCAGAACCTGCGGACCATCGACGAGATGTCCGAGCGCATGGGCCGTATCGTCACGCAGCTCAAGACCTTCGCGCGCCGCGCCAGCGTTGCCGCCGGGCCGGCCGATCTGGGCCTGTCCGTGCGCAACGTGCTGCTGATGCTGGACCACCGCATACGCGCCGAGGAGATCGAGGTGCTGCAGGACATCGCGCTGGCCACCCTGGTGCGCGCGGACGCCACGCGCCTGGAGCAGGTGCTGCTCAACCTGGCGACCAATGCGCTGGACGCCATGGCGCACCAGCCGCTGCGCCGCCTCGTCATCCGCGCCGAGCGTCATGAGGCGCGCGTGCGGGTCAGCGTGGAGGACACCGGCGAGGGCATGGACGAGGAGCGCATGCGGCGCCTGTTCGAGCCCTTCTTCACCACCAAGCCGGCCGGGCAGGGCCTGGGCCTGGGCCTGGTCATTTCCTCTAAGATCCTGCAGGAACTGGGAGGCGCGCTGCGCGCCCAGCGCACGGACCAGGGTATGCGTTTCGAGTTCGATCTGGAGTTTGTAGAGGCCCCCTCCCATGTATGAAGGATTCAAGGTCATCTTCGTCGAGGATGACCCCCCGGTGCGGGCCAGCCTGGTCCAGACGCTGGAGCTCGAAGGCCTGGAGGTGCAGGCATTCGGCTCGGCCGAAGAGGCGCTGCCGCACGTGGCGCCGGGCGTGCAGGCCATCGTCGTCACGGACGTGCGGCTTCCCGGCATGGACGGCCTGGCCCTGCTGGACAAGGTGGTGGCCTGCGACGGCGGCATCCCGGTCGTGGTGGTGACGGCGCACGGCGACGTGTCCATGGCCGTCAACGCCATGCGCGCGGGCGCCTACGACTTCATCGAGAAGCCCTTCGCGCCGGACCGCTTCGTCGAGACGGTGATGCGCGCGCTGGAGAAGCGGCTGATGCGCGTGGCGCTCGACAACCTGCGCGGCCAGTTGCAGCAGCGCAGCGGCATCGAGGCCATCCTGCTCGGGCAGTCCGCGGTCATGCAGGAGGTGCGCCGCAAGATCCTGCGGCTGGCGGCGACCTCGGCCGACGTCATGATCCTGGGCGAGACCGGCACCGGCAAGGAGCTGGTGGCGCGCTGCCTGCACGACCACAGCGACCGGCGCGACCGCCACTTCGTCGCCATCAACTGCGGCGGCCTGCCCGAGACCCTGTTCGAGAGCGAGCTGTTCGGGCACGAGTCCGGCGCCTTCACCTCGGCCGGCAAGCGGCGCATCGGCAAGATCGAGCACGCCAACGGCGGCACGCTGCTGCTCGACGAGATCGAGTCCATGCCCATGCCCCTGCAGATCAAGCTGCTGCGCGTGCTGCAGGAGCGCCGCGTCGCGCGGCTCGGGTCGAACGAAGAGATCCCGGTCAACCTGCGCGTGATCGCCGCGACCAAGAGCGACCTGCGCCTGCTCGGCGAGCAGCAGAAGTTCCGCAGCGACCTGTACTACCGGCTCAACGTCGGCGTGCTGGAGCTGCCGCCGCTGCGCGAGCGGCGCGAGGACATCCCGCTGCTGTTCGAGCACTTCATGGCACAGGCCGGCAAACGCTACGGCGTGGAGGCCCCGGAGATGCGCCCCGGGCAACTGCGCGAGCTGCTGGCGCACGACTGGCCGGGCAACGTGCGCGAGATCCGCAACGCCGCCGACCGCTTCGTGCTGGAGTTGGGCGGGGTCGAGGCCACGGCGCTGCCGCAGGCCTCGATGTCGCTCGCAAGCCAGATGGACCTGGTGGAGAAGGCGCTCATCGAACAGGCGCTGCGCCAGCAGCAGGGCCGCATCCAGCGCGTGATGGAGACGCTGGGCGTGGCCAAGAAGACGCTCTACGACAAGCTGCACCGCCACGGAATCGACCCTGAGCGGTTCCGCTGATCAGGGGCATGCAGGCCGCGCCGCAGCCCTGCGCGCAGCCTGGGCGTGGTCAACGGTACGCCTGGGCGTCGCTCATATCGGTCGGCTGCCGGATCGCGCGCTGCAACTGTTCGCTCATCGGCATCCGCAGGTTGGCGCCGCGCGGCGGGATCGGCGACTGGAACCAGCGCTGGTAGATCTGGTAAATCTCGCCGCTGCGGAACAGGCCGATGATCGTGTCGTCCACCAGCCGCTTGAAGACCGGGTCGCCGTGGGGCAGCCCGATCGCATAGGGCTCGGTCGTGAGGGCGACGTCCGATATGACGTAGTCGTCCGCATCCGGCGCGGTCGACAGCACGCTGCGCAGCAGCACGTCGTCCATGGCGAAGGCCAGCGCGCGGCTGGCGCGCACCATTTCGAGCGACTTGTAGTCGTCCAGGCCGGCCAGGATCTTCATGTCCAGACGGCGCGCCTGGTTGATCGCCGTGAGGTACTGGATGCTGGTGGTGGACAGGGTGGAGACCACCGGCTGCTCGCGCAGGTCATCGATGGAGCGTATGCCCGACGATCTGCGCGACAGCAGCCGGCTGGCCGTGACGAAGGTGGTGACCGAGAAGCCGACGAACTTCGCGCGCTCCTCGGTATTGGTGGTGACGCCGCACTCGAGGTCGATGGAGCCGTCGGCCAGCATCGGCATGCGCGTGGCCGAGCTGACCACCACGCGCCGCACCTCCAGCTCGGGCATGCCGAGCGCCTTGCGCGTGGCCTCCACGATGCGCTCGCAGATGTCGACCGAATAGCCGATCGGCCGGCGCTTGGCATCGAGGTAGGCGAACGGCGGCGACTCGGTGCGGTAGCCGAAGGTGATGACGCCGGTCTCCTCGATCTTGCGCAGGGTCGGGGAGTCGGCCGGGGCCGCGGCCACGGACAGGGCCGCGAGCGCCAGGCACGTGGCGGCGATCCGTAGCGCAATACGGGGGAGCAGGGCGGGCATCGCGAAGGGCGGGTCGGTCCGCTAGCGCGCTGGGCACGGCGGGTGCGCAGCGCCTGCGGGTTCGATCGATGGTTCTGTCGGCATGTAATCCCTGATTGTCTGTGCTCACACCTGTCGGAGCGGCGTATGCAAGAAGTGTGCAATCCATTTGGGCCGGGTCCTACCGGGGATGTACTGAGGCTCTCCCTCTTGCATTCCTGCCGCGTGGTAGAAACCGGGCCTCCATGTACGCCCTTGCCCCGAAGACCCCGCCCCCGCACGCACGGCGCGGAGCGCTGCCTTGAAGGCCCCGGATTGCCCTTGCGGGCGCCGCGGTGCGCGCGGCGCCCCGCAGGCGCTCGCGGCCTGCTGTGGCCGCTTCCTCGACGCCTTCGATGCCTGCCCCGCGCCCGACGCCGAAGCGCTGATGCGCTCGCGCTACACCGCCTTCGTGCTGGAGCGCGCCGGCTACCTGCTGGCGACCTGGCATTCTGGCACCCGGCCGGCGGCGCTGGACTTCGAGTCCGGCGTGCGATGGCTGGGCCTGGAGGTCCGCGCGCACCGCACGCTCGACGACACGCACGCCGAGGTCGAGTTCGTCGCCCGCCGGCGCGATGCCGGCGGGCGCGCCCACCGGCTGCACGAGTCGAGCCGCTTCGTGCGGGAGGGCGGGCGCTGGTTCTACGTGGACGGCGACCTGCGCTGAGCCCGATTTCCCTAAGGATGCCATCCATGCCTCTGTTCGATGCCGTACTGTTCGACTGCGACGGCGTGCTCGTCGATTCCGAGCCGATCACCAACCGCGTGCTGCGCGACCTGCTGGCCCGTCGCGGTTGGGACATGACGCTGGAGGAATGCTCGCGCATCTTCCTCGGCAAGGCGGTGAAGGACGAGGCCGCCCTGATCGAGCAGCATACCGGCCAGCCGCTCACCACCGAGTGGCTGCAGGAGTTCTGGCGGCAGCGCAACCTGGCGCTGGAGCGCGAGCTGGGCCCGATCCCGGGCGCGCCGCAAGCGGTGCGTGCGATCCATGCCGCCCATGGCGGGCGCATCGCCTGCGCCTCGGGCGCGGACCGGCGCAAGGTCGTGCTGCAACTGGAGAAGGTCGGCATCCTCGACTGCTTCGATGGCCGCATCTTCAGCGGCCACGAGATGCCGCGCAGCAAGCCCGCGCCCGACGTCTATCTGGCGGCCGCCGCCGCGCTGGGCGCGGACCCTGAGCGCTGCGCGGTGGTGGAAGACACGGTCACCGGCGCCACCGCCGGCCTGGCCGCCGGCGCCACCGTGTTCGGCTACTGCCCCGGCGGCCCCGGCCACAGCAGCGCGCAGCAGATGCGCGCGCTCGGTGTGAAGGCGCTGTTCCATGACATGGCCGAGTTGCCGGCGCTGCTCTAGCCTGCTGGCGGCGGCCCTGGCCGCCGGGCCGGCCGTGGCGTTGGCCGAACGCGCGGCCGACACCGCGGCCGTGCCGCCGCCTGCGGGCGAGCTGCCCACCGAGCCCTTCAAGTTCACCACCGGCTTCTACCGCTCGGCCAGCGGCGGCCAGCCGGCCAGCACCGGGCTGGACGTGAACCTGCGCCACACCGGCAGCGTGGGCGACCTGTGGATCGGCTGGTTCCGCGCGCCTGCGGTGGCGGCGTCGCAGGTCCGCGGAGGCTGGGACCGCACCTTCACGCTGGGCCCGGTGCGGCTCCAGCCCTCGCTGCAGTGGGCCTCGGGCGGCTTCGCGGGCGGCAGCCTGAACCTGGAGACCGGCGACAACTGGTACGCGGGCGCCGGCCTGGGCCGCACCAATCTGCGCGATTACGTCAACCTCAACTTCGACCCGAACGACGCCTGGATGCTGTCGGCCGGCTACCGCTGGAGCGACGCCCGCTATGCCGGCATGCAGGTGGTGCGCGACAACCGGCAGCACCCTGACCAGCAGCATGTGCACTTCGTGCTGCGGCTGCCGGTCGAGGGCGGCCATGCCGTATTCCTGGATGTGCTGGACAAGCGTGGCACCGTCGACACCCGCCCTATCCAACGCACCGGCGCCAGCCTGACCTACGGCTGGCCCGGGCTCTTCGTGCGCCTGGCCTACGACCCGCAGGTGAACTTTACGTCGCAGAACCAGTGGCGGGTGTCGGCCGGGACGCGGTTCTGAGCGCTGGCGCTTTTTTCACGATTTTTGAAGAAAAAGTGCCTCAATCCCAGGTGATACCTGGGCTTGTAGCTATATATTTAATAGCAAGACTGCGGCCGCCGCGCCTGTAGCGGACGGCGCAGGTTCCATCAGGATGCGTCGCGCAGCAGCGCAATGATGTCGTTCTGCTGCTGGCGCGTGGCCAGGTCCAGTGCGGACAGCCCTGCATCGTTGCGCAGGTCCTTGCGCGCCCCGTGCTTGAGCAGGCTCTGCACCGTCGCATAGCGGCCCTTCTCGGCGGCCCACATCAGCGCGGTATAGCCTTGGGCGTACACCGCATTCGGGTCCACGCCCTCGGACAGCAGGCGCTCCACGGTGGCCGCCTGGCCCTGCTGGGCGGCCGCGACGATGGCGGGGTCTGCCCGGCCCGCAGACTGCGCCATGGCGGGCAGGGCGAGCGTGACGCTGAGCAACAGGGCGGGGGCGAGTGCGAGAGAGAACTTCATGGGCTCAGAGGGTAGTGCAGGAAGACAGGGAACTGCTCGCCGGGCACGCAGGTTCCGTGCCTGCGGCGGGTCGCGCGCAGGTGGCGCGGAAGTTGCTGCACGCTTTCGCATATCCATCCTGCGCACCCCCTGTTTCATGCACCATTTTCCGCCATCCATTCTGCGTCCCCGAACTCTGCTGAGCCTGCTGGCCTCCGCCATGCTGGCGGCCTGCGGTGGCGGCGACAGCGGGCCGCTCCTCAAGGCTGATCGCCAGCCCTTTCCCCTGGTCGAGGCCACGGTGGCGCAGTTCCACGCGGCCATGGGCCAAGGCGATGTGTCCTGCCGCGACGTGGTCCAGGGCTATCTGGACCGCATCGCCGCCTACGATGCCGAGCCCTCGGCCGCCCACCCCGCCAGCCCCGCGCTGCGCAGCGTCATTGCCGTCAACGCCGCGGCGCTGGCCCGGGCGGACGAACTGGACCGCATGTTCTTCGGCCACGGCACCATGGCCGGCCCCATGCATTGCGTGCCGGTGCTGGCCAAGGACAACTTCGACACGGCCGACATGAAGACCACCGCCGGCTCGCTGGCGCTGGCGAACAACCAGCCGCCGGACGACGCCTACGTGATCCGCAAGGTGCGCGAGGCCGGCGCCATCATCATCGGCAAGGCCAACATGGACGAGTTCGCCTTCGGCTTCACCGGCAGCTCGTCGGTGGGCGGCAAGACCCGCAACGCCTACATTCCCGACAACAGCGCGGGCGGCTCCTCGTCCGGCACCGGCACCTCCATCGCGGCCAACCTCGCGATGATCGGGCTGGGCACCGATACCGGCGGTTCGGTGCGCGTGCCCTCCGCAGTCGAAGGCCTGTACGGCCTGCGGCCGACCCTGCGTCTGGTGAGCCAGGACGGCATCGTGCCGCTGGCGCACGGGCAGGACACCGCAGGTCCGCTGTGCCGCGCGGTGCAGGACTGCGCCCTGCTGCTCGACGCCATGGTCGGCTACGACGCCGCCCGCACCAGCGGGCAGCGCACCGCCAAGGCATGGGACGCGCCGCTGGTCGCCAACGCGCAGGCCTATGCGCAGCTCACCTCGCGGCCCGCCAGCTACGCCGCGAGCCTGCAGGCGGGCGGCCTGAAGGGCGCGCGCATCGGCGTGGTGCGCGGCATGTTCCCCACGCGCACCGCGGCCAACGGTGCCTTCCTCGATACGTTGCAGGCCGCGCTGGATGCCATGCGCGCGGCCGGCGCCATCGTGGAGGACGTGGACATCCCGGACCGCACCACGGTGCTGACCAGCTACGCCAGCCTCTCGGCCTACGAGTTCCGTGACGACCTGACCGCCTACCTGGGCTCGTGGAGCTCCTCGGGCGATGGCCATCCGCGCACCACCGAGGCGGTGGCCGATGCCCTCGCCACGCTGGAGCCCACGCGTGTGGCCAACTTCCGCATCTACGTCGCCAACGGCACCAACAAGGAGGCCAATCCGGTCTACCAGAACAACCTCAAGCCGCGCGACGAGTTCGTGCTGCCGCGGGTGCTGGCCGCGCTCGACAACCGCGACTTCGCCAGCGGCGCGCAGCGCGGCGCTGCCTACGACGTCCTGATGTACCCGGTGCTGCAGGGCTTCAACGGCAGCAGCGTCAACAGCGGCAGCAACAACCGCCTGAGCGCCTTCACCGGTTTTCCGGCGATGGCCTTTCCCGCCGGCTTCACCAAGGCCAGCGCCGCGTCCACGTCGGTGGAGCCGGTGTCGATGGAGATGATCGGCCGGCCTTTTGCCGAGCCGACCCTGCTGCGCCTGGGCTATGGCTGGCAGTCCATCGCCGCGCCGCGCGTGACGAGCCCGCTGGCGCCGGAGCTGCCCCGGAAATCCTGAGTTGCGCGCCGTGCATTGACGCACTTTCGCGGGCAGGCCTAGAATCGCGCCTGCTCCGGGGTGCGCAATGCGCTGAGATGGCCGTCAGGCCGAACCCGCGAACTTGAACCGGCTAGTACCGGCGTAAGAAGAGCTGTAGTTCTCCAGTCCCCCGGGCGTATTCCGTCCGCTGCGGGCCGGGCCGAACGATTGCGGAGCACCACGTCCCCACGACCGAAGGAGTGCTCCCATGAATGCCCCCGACAAGCTCGCCCATCTGCTCGCGCTGACGCGCGAGCCCTTCCCGGCTTCCACCAAGGGCCGCATCGTCGGCAGCCGGCCCGACCTGCAGGTGCCGGTGCGCGACGTGGCGCTGACCAACGGCGAGGTGGTGTCGCTCTACGACACCTCCGGGCCCTACACCGACCCGGCCGCGCAGATCGACGTGCGCCGCGGCCTGGGCGACGTGCGCGGAGCCTGGATCGCCGAGCGCGGCGATACCGAGAGCTACCCCGGCCGCCTGATGCACATCCTGGACGACGGCGGCAAGCACGAGGACCGCGACCAGGCCCGCATCGCCCAGTTGCGCGCCGAGGCCGCCGCGCTGCAGCGCACGCCGCGCCGCGCCAGGAGCGGCGCCAACGTCACCCAGATGCACTACGCGCGCCGCGGCATCGTCACGCCCGAGATGGAATACGTGGCGCTGCGCGAGAACGGCCGGCGCGAATGGATGGCCGAGTACCTGGCCCACGAGGAGCGTGCCAGGCGGGTCATGGGCAACCCGATGGGCGCACGGATCCCGCGCGTCATCACGCCCGAATTCGTGCGCGACGAGGTGGCGCGCGGCCGCGCCATCATCCCGGCCAACATCAACCATCCCGAGGTCGAGCCGATGGCCATCGGCCGCAACTTCAAGGTCAAGATCAACGCCAACATCGGCAACTCGGCCGTCACCTCCAGCATCGAGGAGGAGGTCGAGAAGCTGGTCTGGGCGATCCGCTGGGGCGCCGACAACGTGATGGACCTGTCCACCGGCAAGAACATCCACACCACGCGCGACTGGATCGTGCGCAACTCGCCCGTGCCCATCGGCACCGTGCCGATCTACCAGGCGCTGGAGAAGGTCGGCGGCGTGGCGGAGGACCTGACCTGGGAGATCTTCCGCGACACGCTGATCGAGCAGGCCGAGCAGGGCGTGGACTACTTCACCATCCACGCCGGGCTGCGCCTGCCCTTCATCCACCTGACGGCCAACCGCATGACGGGCATCGTCTCGCGCGGCGGCTCGATCATGGCCAAGTGGTGCATCACGCACCACAAGGAGAGCTTCCTCTACACCCACTTCGAGGACATCTGCGACATCATGAAGCAGTACGACGTGAGCTTCTCGCTCGGCGACGGACTGCGGCCCGGCTCGGGCGCGGACGCCAACGACGAGGCCCAGTTCGCCGAGCTGCGCACGCTGGGCGAACTCACGCAAGTGGCCTGGAAGCACGACGTGCAGACCATGATAGAAGGCCCGGGCCACGTGCCCATGCACCTGATCCAGTCCAACATGGACGAGCAGCTCAAGCACTGCCACGAGGCGCCGTTCTACACGCTGGGCCCGCTGACCATCGACATCGCGCCGGGCTACGACCACATCGCCAGCGCCGTGGGCGCGGCCATGATCGGCTGGATGGGCACGGCCATGCTGTGCTACGTCACGCCCAAGGAACACCTGGGCCTGCCCGACCGCGACGACGTCAAGCAGGGCATCATCGCCTACAAGATCGCCGCGCATGCGGCCGATGTGGCCAAGGGCTTGCCCGGCGCGCGGGCGCGCGACGACGCGCTGAGCAAGGCGCGCTTCGAGTTCCGCTGGCAGGACCAGTTCAACCTGGGCCTGGACCCGGACACCGCGCGCGACTTCCACGACGAGACGCTGCCCAAGGACGTGAGCAAGTCCGCCCACTTCTGCTCCATGTGCGGCCCCAAGTTCTGCTCCATGAAGATCACGCAGGAGGTGCGCGACTTCGCCGCGCAGAAGGGCGTGGCCGAGCAGGAGGCGCTGGCGCAGGGCATGGCCGAGAAGTCCGCCGAGTTCAAGGCCGGCGGCGGCGAGTTCTACATTCCCATCCATAGCCAACCCCAGGCCTGAGGGATGAAACACCCCCAGGCTTCGCGCACTTCGTGTCGCTGCGCCAACTCCCTCAAGGGGGCACATCCGGCGGCCCGGCAAAGCCGGTTCCGCGGATGTCTGCGCATGGCCTGCTCCGCGGCCTTTGGTACCTCTGCGTTTCATGCGCGGCGGATGGTGCTCGGCGCAATGGAGAACTGACATGGCGAGTATCGGCATTGCCGGCGCCGGCCTGCTGGGCCGGCTGCTGGCCTGGCAACTGGCGCGCGCGGGGCACTGCGTGGAGGTGTTCGATCCGGCCGCAGGCCCGGCGCCGTCGTATGACGGGCAGGGCGCGGCCGCCTTCAGCGCGGCCGGCATGCTCAGCCCGCTGGCCGAGCTGGACCATGCGGAGGCCGGCATCGCCGCGCTGGGCTGGCGCTCGATCGCGCTGTGGCGCGACATCGTGGAGCAGCTCGGCGCGCCGGAGTCGTTCTCGCAGCGCGGCAGCCTGCTGCTGGCGCACCGCAGCGACCGCGGCGCGGCCGAGCGCGTGCTGGCGCGACTTGGCCGCGCACCCGCTGGCTGGCCGCAGGCGCAGCCGCTGGACGCTGCGGCGCTGCGGGCCCTGGAGCCTGCGCTGCAAGGCGTGGCCCATGCCTGGCTTCTGCCGGATGAAGCGCAGGTCCAGCCGCCGGCCGTGCTGGCGCAACTGCAGGCCCAGGCGGGCGAGGGCGTGCGCTGGCACTGGGGCCGGCCCGTCGCGCAGGTGCTGCCGGGGCAAGTCCTGGCGGCGGACGGCGCGGCTCTGCGCTTCGACTGGGCCATCGACGTGCGCGGCCTGGGCGCACGCAGCGCCGCGCTGCCCCTGCGCGGCGTGCGCGGCGAAACCGTCTGGCTGCACGCCCCCGCGCACGGCCTGCAGCGGCCGCTGCGCCTGCTGCACCCGCGCCACACCGTGTATCTGGTGCCGCGCGGGCCGGACCGGCTGTTCGCCGGCGCCAGCGAGATCGAGAGCGAAGACCGCTCGCCGGTCTCGCTGCGCAGCGCGGTCGAGCTGATGGCCGCGGCGCACAGCGTGCTGCCGGACCTTGCCGAGGCGCGCATCGAGCGGCTCGACCGCAACCTGCGCCCGGCCCTGCCCGACAACGCCCCGCGCACCGAGGTCCAGCCCGGCCTGCTGCGCATCAATGGCCTGTTCCGCCACGGCTGGCTGATGGCGCCGGCGCTGGTGGCCGATGCGCTGGCCGCCTGCGCGCTGGCATCCCGAAAGACATCCAAGGAGCTGCTCCATGCATGACGACACGCCGTTGACCGACGTCCTGGCCATCCGCCTCGATGGCCGGCCGCACCAGGTGCCCGCCGGCAGCACGCTGGCCGCCCTGGTCCAGGCCCTGGGCCATGCGCCCGATGCGGTCGCCACGGCGCTCAACGGCGACTTCGTGCCGCGTGGGCAGCGCGCCGCGCTCGAATTGCGCACGGGCGATGCCGTGCTTTTCTTCCAACCCATCACCGGGGGCTGAGGCCATGCCGCAGGACGACACCTGGCAGGTCGGCGAGACGCTTCTGGCCAGCCGCTTTCTTCTGGGCACCGCCGGCTATCCCTCGCCCCGGGTGCTGGCCGAGGCCATCGCCGCGGCGCGGCCGGCGGCCGTCACCGTGGGCCTCAGGCGCACGCTGGCCGGCGGCGCCGACAATGGCTTCGTGGCCGGCGTGCACTCCGCCGCGCAGGCCGCCGGCGCGCGCCTGCTGCCCAACACCGCCGGCTGCCGCAGCGCGCGCGAGGCGGTGCAACTGGCACGCATGGCGCGCGAGCTGTACGGCACCGACTGGATCAAGCTCGAAGTGGTCGGCGACGAGTACACGCTGCAGCCCGACCCGGTCGAACTGGTGCTGGCCGCGGCCACGCTGGCACGAGAAGGCTTCACCGTCTGGCCCTACTGCACCGACGACTTGGTGAGCTGCCGCCGCCTGCTCGACGCCGGCTGCCCGCTGCTGATGCCCTGGGGCGCCCCCATAGGCTCGGGCCAGGGCCTGCTCAACCCCTGGGCGCTGCGCACGCTGCGCGAGCGCCTGCCCGACGCCACCCTGATCGTCGACGCCGGCATCGGCGCGCCCTCGCACGCCGCGCGGGCACTGGAGATGGGCTTCGACGCGGTGCTGCTCAACAGCGCCGTGGCCCAGTCGCGCGACCCGGTCGCCATGGCCAGCGCGTTCCGCCACGCGGTGCAGGCCGGCCGCACCGCCTGGCGCGCGGGCGTCATGGCGCGGCAGGACTTTGCCGTGGCCAGCACGCCCACCGGCGGCGAGGCCTTCCTGATCGGCGCCGCATGACGCGGCCGCCCGTCATCTGGAGCGTGGCCGGCACCGACAGCGCCGGTGGCGCCGGCCTCGCCGCCGACCAGCGCGCCGCCGATGCCTGCGGCGTGCACCTGTGCACCGTGGTGGCCGCGGTCACGGCCCAGCATTCGCAAGGCGTGACGCACGTCGAGCCGCTGCCCGCGGCGGTGCTCGACGCGCAGATGGCGGCGCTGGAACACGACCTGCCGCCGCTCGCGGTGAAGACCGGCCTGCTCGGCGGCGTGGCGCAGGTGCAGGCCGTGGCCCGCTGGATCGACCGGCTGCGCACGCGCGGCCCCGTGGCGCTGGTGGTGGACCCGGTGCTGGGCGCCAGCACCGGCGCCGCCTTTGCCGATGCGGCCGCGCGGGCGGCCTACCGTGATCTGCTGCTGCCGCGCGCCACGCTGACAACGCCGAACCGGCGCGAGGCGCTGCGCCTCACCGGCCTGCCCGACGATGCCGGCGCGCCGGCACTGGCCCACGCGCTGCGCCAGGCCGGCGCGCAGGCGGTCTGCATCACCGGCGGCGACGACGCGCCGGTGCAGGGCCTGGCGCTGGACTGGATCGCCACGCCGCACGCCGACGGCTGGCTGGCGCTGCCGCGCATCGCCACGCCGCACCACCATGGCACCGGCTGCACCTTCGCCAGCAGCGCCGCCGCCGCCATGGCGCGCGGCTTCGTCGCGGCCGATGCATTGGTGCTGGCCAAGATGGCGACCGCGCAGGCCTTGCGTCACGGCCATGCGGCAGGGCAGGGCGCCGGGCCGGTCTGCGCGCAGCCGGGCTTCATCAGCGATCCATCACTGATGCCGCAACTGTCGTGGAGCGCGCAGCCGCGCTTCGCTCCTTTCGCATCCACACAGCATCCCGTGTTGGGCCTGTACGCCATAGCCGCCAGCGCCAATCAGCTGGCGCGCATCCTGGCCGCCGGCGTGCGCACGGTGCAACTGCGCATCAAGACCCCGCCACGGCCCGACGCCGCCTGGCCGGCCGCCTTGCGCGCGCAGGTGGAGCGCGCCGTGGCCGATTGCCGCGCGGCGGGCGCGCAGTTCTTCCTGAACGACCACCGCGCCCTGGCGCTGGAACTGGGCGCGCCCGGCCTGCACCTGGGCCAGGAAGACCTGCTGGCGCTGAACGACGCCGAACGCGACACGCTGTGCGGCGAGCGCGCCCCGGCCCTGGGCATCAGCTCGCACAGCCTGTGGGAACTGGCCCGCGCGCGCAGCCTGGCGCCGCGCTACATCGCCTGCGGCCCGGTCTGGCCCACCACCACCAAGGCCATGCCCTGGCACCCGCAGGGCCTGGACAACCTGGCCTGGTGGTGCCGCATGGCCGGCGCACCGGTGGTGGCCATCGGCGGCATCCTCACGCCCGCGCAGGCCGAGGCCGCCGCGCGCCGCGGCGCCGATGGGGTGTGCATCGTGCGCGGCCTGGGCGATGCGCCGGAGGATGCGGTGCCGGCTTTTCGCCAAGCCCTTGAAGCGGGAGCGCGCCGCAGCCAGCCAGGCGCGCCGGTCTGGCCGCGGAGCAGCTTGGCGTGGGTGACGAGCGGCAGGCTCCCTGTTTCCGGGTGAAAAGTGCCTGTAGCCCAGATGAAACGTGGGCTTTTTGCTATAAAAAAATAGCAATACCGGCGCACAGCGGCTCCGCCACGGACCCCTCGCATCTCTTGCGAATTGTCAAGCTGGCGCCGCGCTGCGCTACTTAGCATGCCAACCGAAACTCAGAGGCCGTGCCACGTTTGCCGGCGTGCGCCAACAGCCCATGGGCCCGGTGCCGTTTGCATGCTGCCCCTGCTTCACGCCGCGATGCTTGCGCCTGCATGGCGCTGGCGGATGCGCACCTCCACGTTCAGCCACGCAGAAGTCGACACCATGAAGGACTCCAGTTTTCCCTTGATCCAGGGGCCTGCGGCCGCGCCCTTGCCGACGCAAGGATCGGGACGCTTTTTCGAGCACCACGGCATCTGGGCCTTGGGCGTGCGCCTGTTCCGCCGCCTGAGGTTCGGCGCGAAGGCGGGGCTCATCTCGCTGGCCTTCCTGGTGCCCGTGGCGATGCTCCTGCTGGCCTACGGCCGCACCAGTCAGGCCACCATCGACTTCGCCCGCCAGGAACTCGCCGGCCTGTCGGTGATCACCAGGATCGAGCCCTGGCTGATCGAGGTGCAGAAGCAGCGACGCCTGGTCCTGTCCGGGCTGACGCAGGGCATGGACATGGCCGCCATCGCCACGCGCATGGACGAAGTCGCCGCCGTGGTCGAGTCGGTTCCCAATGGGCTCGATGCCCGCGACGACCTGCGCCGGGTGCAGGCGCTGCACCAGTCCCTGCAGGCGCTGGGGACCAGGCCCGACGCCCAGGGCTTCGAGCAGGACCTGCAGGCCTACGTGGACGCCGTGCGCGATCTGCGCCGCACGGTCATGGACAAATCCAACCTGACCCTGGACCCGGATCAGGGCTCCTACTACCTGATGATCCTGGCGACCGACGTGGTCACCGACGTCATCGAATCGGTCTCCCGCACCCGCGCCATGGCCGGCGTGCTGGCGCGCGCCGAAGCGGCGAATGCCGGCAACATGACCAGCGCCGGCACCCAGGCGCGCGTGCGCGAGCTCTACGCCGTCTGGTACGCGGGCCGGGAGCGCGTCGAGGCTATCGCGCAGAGCAGCGCCCGCGCTGGTGAAGCCGAGCCGGAAGCGCTCAGGAAGATCGCCCCGTACGCGGCCGCGGCGACCGAGGCCGCCCAGGCCTTCTATGCGGCGTCCGGCAAATCCTGGTTCGACGACGGCTTCAACGCCGACATACGGCCGCTGGGCGAGCCGGGCCAGCTCGCCGTCGACAAGCTGCGCGCGCTCGGCGCCGAAAGCACCGTGATGCTGCAGGACCTGCTGCAGCGGCGCATCGACCAGACCCGCGAAAAGCGCGCGACCATGCTGGTCATCGTCCTGGGCTCGCTGCTGGTGGCGGCCTATCTCTTCTATGCCTTCTACCGCGTCATGCTCGGCGGCCTGGGCGAGGTCAGCCGGCATCTGCAGGCCATGACCGATGGCGACCTGACGAGCACCCCCTGGCCCTGGGGCCGGGATGAAGCCGCCGACCTCATGCTGATGATGGCCCGCATGCAGGACAGCCTGTGCAGCATGGTGCGGCAGGTGGTCGACGCCTCCAGCGGCATCCTGCAAGCCAGCAACGAGATCGCCGATGCGTCCACCGACCTGTCGGCGCGCACCGAGCAGACCGCCGCCAACCTGGAGCAGACCGCCTCGGCCATGGAACAGATCGGCGCGACGGTGCGCCAGACCAGCTCGCACACCGACGCGGCCACCGGCAACGCGTCGCAGAACGCGCAGATCGCCGCGCGCGGCGGCGCCATCGCCGGCAACATGGTGCGCACCATGGAGGACATCCAGGCCTCGTCGCGGCAGATCAGCGAGATCATCGGCGTCATAGACGGCATCGCCTTCCAGACCAACATCCTGGCGCTCAACGCCGCGGTGGAAGCCGCGCGCGCCGGCGAGCAGGGCCGGGGCTTCGCCGTGGTGGCCGCCGAAGTGCGCGCGCTGGCGCAGCGCTCGTCCAGCGCGGCGCGCCAGATCAAGGACCTGATCGGCATCAGCGTGGCCAACGTCGACATCGGCACTGGCATCGTGCGCGAGGCCGGCGTCACCATGAGCGGCATCGTCGACGGCGCGCAGAAGATCAAGGAACTGCTGCACGAGATCGCCGTCGGCTCGCGCGAGCAAAGCCAGGGCGTGACGCAGGTCGGCTCCGCGGTGCAGGAACTCGACCGCGCCACCCAGCAGAACGCCGCGCTGGTGGAGCAGACCGCCGCTGCCGCCGCCGCGCTGCGCGAGCAGGCCCGCGAACTGGTGCGCGAGGTGGCGCGCTTCAAGATGCCGGGCGCGCAGGCGGGGGCAGCGCCGCTGCCGGCGCGCTGAGTGTGGTTACACGGCGCCGCGCCGCTGTCACTACGATGGCAAGCCCCAGCCGCCAGTATCCTCACCTGATGTCCCTGCCGATCACCCAACCCGACCGTCGCACCTTCCTCGCCGCCGGCAGCGCCACCGCCGCCTTTGCCGCGCTCGGCCTGCCCGCCTCGGCATTCGCCGCCCCCGCCGGCCTCAGGCTGGGCGAGCCGCGCCCCTTTTCCTTCGACGGCTTGGCCGCGCGCGCCAAGGCGCTGGCCGCCAGGCCCTATGCGCCCGGCGCGCCGCTGCCGGCCGCGGTGCTGGACCGCATCGACTACGAAGCCCACGGCAAGATCAGGTTCAACACCGACTACGCGCTGTTCAAGGACGGCCCGGGGCAGTTCCCGGTCACCTTCTTCCACCTGGGCCGGTTCTTCCAGGTGCCGGTGCACATGTACCTGCTCACGCGCAGCGACGGCGATTTCTTCTCGCGTGAAATCGTCTACGACGCCGCCTACTTCGACATGCCGGCCGACAGCCCGGCGCGTGAACTGCCCGATGGCGCGGGCTTTGCCGGCTTTCGCTTCCAGGAGAGCCGCACGGGCGACCAGAAGAAGCTCGACTGGCGCCGCAACGACTGGGTCGCCTTCCTGGGCGCGAGCTACTTCCGCGCGATCGGCGAGCTGTACCAGTACGGCCTGTCGGCCCGCGCCGTGGCGCTGGACGTGGCCCTGCCGGATCGGCCGGAGGAGTTCCCGAGCTTCACCGAGTTCTACTTCGACCCGCCTGCCGAGGGCGGCGACACGGTGGTGGTGCACGCCCTGTTCGAAGGCCCGAGCATCACCGGCGCCTACAAGTTCGTGATGCAGCGCTCCAGGGCCGTCGTGATGGACCTCGAATGCCAGCTCTTCGTGCGCAAGGACATCGGCCGCCTGGGGCTGGCGCCGCTGACCTCGATGTACTGGTTCTCTGAAACCGCCAAGCCCGGCGCGATCGACTGGCGGCCCGAGGTGCACGACTCCGACGGCCTGGCGATCTGGACCGGCGGCGGCGAACGCATCTGGCGCCCGCTGAACAACCCGGCCGCCACCACCGGCGCCGCCTTCTCCGACCGGCAGCCGCGCGGCTTCGGCCTGCTGCAGCGCGACCGCAATTTCGACCACTACCTCGACGGCGTGTTCTATGACCGCCGGCCCAGCCTCTGGGTCGAGCCCCAGGGCGACTGGGGCGAGGGCGAGGTGCAATTGATCGAGATCCCGACCGACGACGAGATCCACGACAACACCGTCGCCTTCTGGGTGCCCAAGGCCCCCGCCCGGGCCGGCAGCAGCTACCGCCTGCGCTACCGCCTGCACTGGACCGACAGGGAGCCCTACCCCTCGCCGCTGGCCGCGTGCGTCGCCACGCGCCTGGGCCGCGGCGGCCAGCCGGGCCAGCCCCGGCCCGCGGGCGTGCGCAAGTTCATGGTCGAGTTCCTGGGCGGCCCGCTCGCCAGCCTGCCCTTCGGCATCAGGCCCGAGGCGGTGCTGAGCGCGCCCAGCGGCAAGTTCTCCTACGTGTTCACCGAAGCCGTGCCCAACGGCGTGGCCGGCCACTGGCGCGCGCAGTTCGATTTCACCGCCGACGGCAAGGACCCGGTGGACATCCGGCTGTACCTCAAGAACGGGGATCAGACCTTGTCCGAAACCTGGCTCTACCGCTACGAGCCGTTCTAGCTGCCGCCGCTGCGGAACTGGCCCGGCGCCAGGCCGGTCCAGTGGCGGAAGGCCCGTGCAAAGCTCTTCTCGTTGCGAAAGCCCACGGCCAGCGCCACCTGCTTGAGCGGCTTCTTCGTGTGCCGCAGCAGGGACACGGCCTGGGCCCGGCGCGCTTCGTCCTTGAGGGACTGCAGCGAGGCGCCTTCCTCCTTCAGTTGGCGGTGCAGCGTGCGCACCGAAATATGCAGGCTGGCGGCCAGGCCCTGGGCCGTGGCCGCCTCGGCCGGATGCGCCAGCAGCCGCTCGCGCACCCGCGCCACCAGCAGCCGGTCGCGGCGGTACTGCAGCACCGTCAGCGGCAGCGCGCGCTGCAGCATGGCGCGCGTGGCGGCCTCGTCACGCACCAGGGGCAGGGCCAGGTACTGGACGTCGAAGGCATAGCCTGCGGCCGCGGCGCCAAAGTGCAGCGGGCCGGGGAACAGCAGCGGATAGACCTCGGCATGCGGCGGAGCGGAAAACGGGAAGTCCGCGCGCTGCAGCGTGATGCGCGAATCCACCGCCCAGCAGGCAAAGCCGTGCACGTAGCGCAGCAGCGTCACCAGGCAGAACTCGCGCAGGCCGCCCAGCGCGCGGCGCTCCTCGATGCGCAGCACGGCGCTGCCGCCGCTCACCTCCAGTTGCAGCAGCACGTCGTCCGTCAGCAGCCGGTGCATGCGGCACCAGCGCTTGAGCGCCACGCCCAGCGTGGGCGCGGTCACCGCGGCGCGGCACAGCATGCCGTAGCTGCCCCAGGGCAGGCGGCGCGAGAACCAGCCCAGCGCCTCGTCGTCCAGCTGCTGCATGGCAAAGCCCGACAGGGCCTCGAACTGGGCAGCGGTGACGCGCTGGCGCGCATCGGCCAGCTGCGCTGGCGTGATCTGTGCATGCCGCAGGGCCGGCGCCGGGTCCAGCCTGCGCTGGACGTAGGCCTGCACGATCCCCTGCACGAAGGCGATGGGGGTGGCGGCGATGCGGGAGCCGGTGCGGGCGGGTGACGAGAAAGGCATGGCTGGCACGATTTGCAACCATTGTGGCGCCAAATGCGGCGCCGACAGGCGTAGCCTTGCGGCTCCAAGGAGACACCCCATGCAGCACCCCGGCCTGAGCTTCGACCTCGGCGAAACCGTCGACGCCCTGCGCGACGCCATCCAGGACTTCGCCGCGCAGGAGATCGCGCCGCGCGCCGCGGACATCGACCGCGACAACCAGTTCCCCGCAGACCTGTGGCGCAAGCTCGGCGAGCTCGGCCTGCACGGCATGACCGTGGCCGAGGAATACGGCGGCACGCAGCTGGGCTACCTGGCGCACATGGTGGCCATGGAGGAGGTCTCGCGCGCGTCGGCGTCGGTCGGGCTGTCCTACGGCGCGCACTCCAACCTGTGCGTGAACCAGATCCACCGCAACGGCACTGCGGCGCAGAAGCAGAAGTACCTACCCCGGCTGGTGAGCGGGGAGCACGTCGGCGCGCTGGCCATGAGCGAGCCCGGCGCCGGCTCCGACGTGGTCAGCATGCAGCTGCGCGCCGAGAAGAAGGGCGACCGCTACGTGCTCAACGGCAGCAAGATGTGGATCACCAACGGCGGCGACGCCGACACGCTGGTGATCTACGGCAAGACCGAGCCGCAGCTGGGTGCGCGCGGCATGACCGCCTTCATCGTCGAGAAGGGCTTCAAGGGCTTCTCCGCCGGCACCAAGCTCGACAAGCTGGGCATGCGCGGCAGCAACACCTGGCCGCTGTTCTTCGACAACTGCGAAGTGCCCGAGGAGAACGTGCTGGGCGGCGAAGGCAAAGGCGCCAAGGTGCTGATGAGCGGCCTGGACTACGAGCGCGCGGTGCTCTCCGGCGGCCCGCTGGGCATCATGGCCGCCTGCATGGACGCGGTGATTCCCTATGTGCACGAGCGCAGGCAGTTCGGCCAGGCGATTGGCGAATTCCAGCTCATGCAGGGCAAGCTGGCCGACATGTACACCACCTGGCAGGCCACGCGCGCCTACGTCTACGCCGTGGGCAAGGCCTGCGACCGCGGCGACCATGCGCGCAGCCTGCGCAAGGACGCGGCCGGCGCCATCCTGTACGCGGCCGAGAAGGCGACCTGGATGGCCGGCGAGGCGATCCAGGCGCTGGGCGGCGTGGGCTACACCAACGAATTCCCGGTCGGCCGCCTTTGGCGCGACGCCAAGCTGTACGAAATCGGCGCCGGCACCAGCGAGATCCGGCGCATGCTGATCGGCCGCGAACTGTTCGCCGAGACGATGTAGCCCTGGAGCATCAGCATGGCCGCAAGCCGCTACCCCTTGACCGAGAGCCACGCGCACGGCGCCACCGACGTCCCGCTGATCGAGCAGACCATCGGCGACTTCTTCGATGCCATGGCCGCGCGCCAGCCCGAGCGCGAGGCGCTGGTCAGCGTGCACCAGGGCGCGCGCTACACCTACGGCGCCCTGCGCACGGCGGTGGACCGGCTGGCCAGCGCGCTGCTGCGCCAGGGGCTGGTGCCGGGCGACCGCATCGGCATCTGGTCGCACAACAACGTGGAATGGGTGCTGATGCAGCTCGCCACGGCCAAGGCCGGGCTGGTGCTGGTCAACATCAACCCGGCCTACCGGACCTCCGAACTGGAATACGCGCTGAACAAGGTCGGCTGCAAGGCGCTGGTCACCATGGCGCGCTTCAAGACCAGCGACTACCTGCAGATGCTGCGCGAACTCGCGCCCGAGCTGGCCGCCGCCGCGCCGGGCCGGCTGCAGGCCGCGCGCCTGCCGGACCTGCGCCTGGTGGCCTGGATCGATGCCGCAGGGCAGGGCGGCGATGAGAGCGGCATGCTGCGCTTCTCCGAACTGCATGCGAGCGGCGACGCGGCCGACCCGCGCGTGGCGCAGGTGGCGGCCACGCTGCGCGCGAGCGACCCGGTCAACATCCAGTTCACCAGCGGCACCACGGGCTTTCCCAAGGGCGCCACGCTCACCCACCGCAACATCCTGAACAACGGCTTCTTCATCGGCGAGTGCATGCGGCTCACGCCCGAGGACCGGCTGTGCATCCCGGTGCCGCTGTACCACTGCTTCGGCATGGTGCTGGGCAACCTCGCCTGCCTGACGCATGGCGCCACCATCGTCTACCCGAACGACGGCTTCGACCCGCTCACGGTGCTGCAGGCGGTGCAGGCGGAGAAGTGCACCGCCCTGCACGGCGTGCCCACCATGTTCATCGCCGAACTGGAGCACCCGCGCTTCGGGGAATTCGACCTGTCCACGCTGCGCACCGGCATCATGGCCGGCTCGCCCTGCCCGATCGAGGTGATGAAGCGCGTGGTCGGGCAGATGCACCTGTCGCAGATCACCATCGCCTACGGCATGACCGAGACCAGCCCGGTGAGCTGCCAGAGCAGCACCGACACGCCGCTGGACCGCCGCGTGTCCACCGTGGGCCAGGTGCAGCCGCACCTGGAGGTGAAGATCATCGACCCGGCCAGCGGCGCCACCGTGGCCCCGGGCGTCACCGGCGAACTCTGCACCCGCGGCTATTCGGTGATGCACGGCTACTGGGGCGACGCGGAGAAGACGCGCGAGGCGATCGACGCCGAGGGCTGGATGCACACCGGCGACCTCGCCACCATGGACGCCGAGGGCTACGTCAACATCGTCGGCCGCAGCAAGGACATGGTGATCCGCGGCGGCGAGAACGTGTACCCGCGCGAGATCGAGGAGTTTCTCTACCGCCACCCGCAGATCCAGGACGTGCAGGTGGTCGGCGTGCCGGACCGGCGCTACGGCGAGGAGCTGTGCGCCTGGATCATCGCCAAGCCCGGCCAGACGCTCACCGAGGAAGCAGTGCGCGACTTCTGCAAGGGCCGCATCGCGCACTACAAGGTGCCGCGCCACATGCGCTTCGTCGACGCCTTCCCGATGACCATCACCGGCAAGATCCAGAAGTTCAGGATCCGCGAGGCCATGAGCGAGGAACTCGGCCTGCAGGAAGACAAGGCCGCCTGAGCCATGGCCACCCGCCGCGCATGAAACACCATGGCGCCGAAAGCCGCGGGGCCGGCCATGCCGGAGCATCCGCGCAACCGGCCGAGCCGGGCCGCTGGAGGTATCTAGCGTTTCCTTGCCACGCCCAGGCGGCGGCGCAGCGAGATCTCCGCCAGGTCCACCTCCTGCACCAGCGCGCGCAGGGAATCGTCGTTGATGCGGTGCGCGCGGCGCAGCCGGTACAGCTCGGCCCGCTCGGCGCGCAGGCCGGTGAGGCGCAGCTCCAGCTCCATCACATGGGCGCGCCGGCGCGCGACGTGCTCCTTGGCGCGCGCCTCGGTGCCCTCGTCCGTGTCGTCCAGCGTGTCGATGCGGCGCCGGTAGTCGCGCGCCACCAGGCCCACGGCCTCGTCGCGCCGGGCCTGCCATTCGGCGTCGGGCGGCGTGGTGTCGGCATCGCCGGCCTTCTTCAGCGAGGTGATCGCGGCCTCGCAGGCGGCGATGCGCGCCAGCCGCTCCTCGCGCGCGTGCGGCGGCTCGGCCGGCTGCTGGATGCCCGCCAGCAGCAGCGGCAGGCCGATGCTGCCCGCGACCAGGGTGACCAGGATCACGCCGGTGGCCAGGAACACCAGCAGTTCGCGGCCCGGGAACGGGCTGCCGTCGGGCAGCAGCAGCGGAATGGACAGCGCGCCGGCCAGCGTGATCGCGCCGCGGATGCCGGCCAGCGCCGTGGCGCCCATGAGCCGCAGCGAGGGCTGCTCCGGCATTTGACCGCTGCGGCGCGCGGCGAGCAGGGAGCGGCGCACGGCCAGGGCCAGCCAGATCGCGCGCAGCACGATCAGCGCCGCCGAGATCGCCAGCACATAGCCCAGCAGCAGCCACCAGGCATGCGGCCCGTGCGTGAGGCCCTCGCCGATGATCGCGGGCAGCTGCAGCCCCAGCAGCAGGAAGATCGCGCCGTTGAAGGACGACTCCACCATGGTCCAGGTGATCTGCGCCTGCATGCGCTCGGCAATGGCCTCGCTGCGCTCCAGGTCGGCGAAATTGGTGGTGATGCCCGCGGCCACCGCCGCCAGGATGCCCGAGACGCCCAGGCGCTCGGCCACGATGTAGGCGGCAAAGGGCAGCAGCATCATCAGCAGCACGGTCTGCGTGGCGGCCACGTCGCCCACGCGCCGCGTGATGGTGGCGCGCGCCCGCGCATAGGCCCAGCCCGCGGCCGCGCCGACGGCCAGCCCGCCCAGCGCGATCAGGATGAAGCTGCGTCCGGCCTCGGCCCACGAGAAGGCCCCGGTGAGCGTGGCCGCCACGGCGAACTTCAGCGCCACCAGGCCGGACGCGTCGTTGAGCAGCGACTCGCCCTCCAGGATGTGCCGGGTCTTCTCGGGCATGCCCAGGCGGCGCGTGATGGCCGACACGGCCACCGCGTCGGTCGGCGAGAGCACCGCGGCCAGCGCGAAGGCCGCCGTCAGCGGCAGCTCCGGAATCATCCAGTGCGCGAAATAGCCCAGGCCCAGCACCGTGAACAGCACCAGGCCCAGCGCCAGCGTGAGGATGGGCCGGCGCAGCGTGAAAAGTTCGCGCTTCGGAATGCGCCAGCCGTCGGCGAACAGCAGCGGCGGGATGAACAGCAGCAGGAACAGTTCCGGGTCGAAGCGCACGTGCAGTCCGGCTTCGGGCCACGACAGCGCCGCGCCCAGCGCGATCTGCAGCAGCGGCAGCGGCACGGCCGGCACGTAGCGGGCCGCCAGCCCGGAGACCGCGCCCAGCGTCAGCAGCAGCAGGACGATTTCAACGGTATGCATCGGCGCCCGATTTTCCGCGCAATGCGCGCGCATGTCCGCCGCCCCCTGAATTCCCAAGGAAACCCATGTCCAAACTGAGTTCCAAGCTCAATCCGCGCTCCGCCGAATTCCAGGCCAATGCCGCCGCCATGCGCGCGCTCGTGCAAGACCTGCACGCCCAGGTCGCCAAGGTGGCCGAAGGCGGCGGCGAGGCCGCGCGCGCCAAGCACACCGCACGCGGCAAGCTGCTGCCGCGCGAGCGGGTGCAGATGCTGCTGGACCCGGGCACGCCGTTCCTGGAGATCGCGCCGCTGGCCGCCTACGGCATGTACGGCGACGCGGCCCCGGGCGCGGGCCTGATCGCCGGCATCGGCCGCATCGCGGGCACCGACTGCGTCGTCGTCTGCAACGACGCCACGGTCAAGGGCGGCACCTACTACCCGATGACGGTCAAGAAGCACCTGCGCGCCCAGGAGATCGCCGAGCAGAACCGCCTGCCCTGCGTCTACCTGGTCGACTCCGGCGGCGCCAACCTGCCGAACCAGGACGAGGTCTTTCCAGACCGCGACCACTTCGGCCGCATCTTCTACAACCAGGCGCAGATGAGCGCGCAGGGCATCGGCCAGATCGCGGTGGTGATGGGCAGCTGCACCGCCGGCGGCGCCTACGTGCCGGCGATGAGCGACGAATCCATCATCGTGAAGAACCAGGGCACCATCTTCCTCGGCGGCCCGCCGCTGGTGAAGGCCGCCACCGGCGAGGTGGTCACCGCCGAGGACCTGGGCGGCGGCGACGTGCACACGCGGCTCTCCGGCGTGGCCGACCACTTGGCCGAGAACGACCTGCACGCGCTGGCGCTGGCGCGCGAGGCGGTTCGCAATTTGCAAAGAAAAGTGCCTCAAGCCCAATATTCAACTGGGCTGCGTGCTCCTGATTTCGTAGCAGAGGAGCTGTATGGCGTGATCCCCACAGACACGCGCAAGCCCTTCGACGTGCGCGAGATCATCGCGCGCATCGTCGACGGCAGCGAGTTCCACGAGTTCAAGGCCCGCTTCGGCGCCACGCTGGTCTGCGGCTTTGCCGAGATCGAGGGCATGCCCATCGGCATCGTCGCCAACAACGGCATCCTGTTCTCGGAATCGGCGCAGAAGGGCGCCCACTTCATCGAGCTGTGCTGCCAGCGCAAGATCCCGCTCGTCTTTCTGCAGAACATCACCGGCTTCATGGTCGGGCGCAAGTACGAGAACGAAGGCATTGCGCGCCACGGCGCCAAGATGGTGACGGCCGTGGCCACCGCCAACGTGCCCAAGTTCACCATCATCATTGGCGGCAGCTTCGGCGCCGGCAACTACGGCATGTGCGGCCGCGCGTACAGCCCGCGCTTTCTCTGGATGTGGCCCAACGCGCGCATCAGCGTGATGGGCGGCGAGCAGGCCGCGAGCGTGCTAGCCACGGTGAAGCGCGACGGCATCGAGGGCAAAGGCGGCAACTGGAGCAAGGAAGCGGAAGAAGCCTTCAAGGCCCCGATCCGTCAGCAGTACGAGGACCAGGGCAATCCCTATTACGCCACCGCGCGGCTGTGGGATGACGGCATCATCGATCCGGCGGATACGCGGCGGGTGTTGGCGCTGGGGCTGGCGGCGGCGCGGCATGCGCCGGTGCCCGAGCCAAAATTCGGCATCTTCCGTATGTAGGAGTTGTCGTGGACCGCCGTTTTTCCATCTCGTTTGTCGTGTCGACCGTGCTGCTGGCGCTTGCCGCCAGCGCCTATGCCCGGGTGCACGAGGAAGAGTTTGATCTTCCGGTGCAAGTGACCGATGCGTACGGCAAGCGCATCGCACAGCCGATTCGCGTGACCGTCTGGTCCGATGACGCCAATCCGAAGCCGGCGCCCGTGATGGTGCTCAACCATGGGCGCGCACCCGATGCCGAAGGACGGCAGAAGCTGGGCCGCGCCCGGTACGGCGATGCTGCACGGTTCTTCCTGCGGCGCGGCTTCATCGTGGCGGTGCCGACGCGCATCGGCTACGGTGTCAGCGGCGGCGAAGATCTGGAGTCCAGTGGGCCGTGTCAGCGCAAGTCCTACCCGCCCGCGTTCGCCGTGGCGGTCGAGCAGGTGGCGGCCACGCTGGAGGCGGTTCGGCAGCGGCCCGACGCCGCGAAGGACCGCTCTGTGATCGCCGGACAGTCGTTCGGTGGCGCCACGGCGCTCGCGACGGCGAGCCGCAATCTGCCCGGCGTGGTGGCGGCGATCAACTTCGCCGGCGGCTCAGGGGGCAATCCGAAGAACCAGCCGGGCCGCCCGTGTGCACCGCACTTGCTGGAAAGCACGCTGGGAAGCTACGGCAAGACGGCACGGGTGCCGGTGCTGTGGCTCTACGCTCAGAACGACCAGTATTTCGGGCCGACCTACCCGCGGGAATGGTTCGACGCTTTCAAGGCGGCCGGGGGCCAGGGCGAGTTCATCCAGTTTCCGCCTCAGGGAGAGGACGGACACCTGACCTTCGTCCGTTTCCCGCAGACCTGGCATCCGCCGGTCGCTGCCTTCCTGGAGCGGCAGGGCTTTCCTGCATTGCGACCCGACACGCCGGTGCAGGCGGCTACTGCACCCACGAAAAACGAGGTATCCCATGAGTAGCTTGGCCATCACCGAATCGGCGGACATCGCCCGCATCACCCTTACTCGCCCCGAGGTACGCAACGCCTTCGACGATGGTCTTATCGCCGAGCTCGATGCCGCATTCCGCCTGTTGGGCACTCGCAGCGATGTCCGTGCCATCGTCCTCGCCGCTGAAGGCCCGGCCTTCTGCGCCGGCGCCAACCTCAACTGGATGCGCCGCATGGCCGACTACACGCGCGACGAGAACCTCGCCGACGCGGGCAAGCTGGCCGCCATGCTGCGCACCATTGCCGAGTGCCCCAAGCCGACCATCGCGCGCGTGCAGGGCGATGTGTATGCGGGCGGCATGGGGCTGGTGGCGGCCTGCGACATGGCCGTGAGCGTGGACAGCGCCTGGTACTGCCTGAGCGAGGTCAAGATCGGCCTAGTGCCCGCGACCATCAGCCCCTACGTGCTGCGCGCCATGGGCACGCGCGCGGCGCAGCGCTACTTCCTGACGGCCGAGCGCTTCACTGCGGCCGAGGCGCACCGCATCGGCTTCGTGCATGAAGTGGTGGCCGCCGACGCGCTCGACGCCAAGGTCGACGAACTCCTGAAGGCGTTGACCGGCGCCAGCCCGGCGGCGGTGCGCGCCTGCAAGCAACTGGTCGCCGACGTGGCGGGCCGCGAGATCGACGAGGCGCTGATCGCGAAGACGGTCGAAGGCATCGCCGACATCCGCGCCAGCGACGAGGGCCGCGAAGGCGTGCAGGCCTTCCTGCACAAGCGCAAGCCGTCCTGGATCACGGGCTGACCCCAGGCCGCGCCATGCACCCCGCACTGGACCTTCCCCAACTGCTTGCCCTGGCTGCTGCCATCGGCTGGGCCAGCGGCGTGCGGCTGTACCTGGTGGTGCTGCTGGTGGGGCTGGCGGGCCGCCTCGACTGGCTGCCGCTGCCGGCCGGGCTGCACTTGCTGACGCACCCCGCGGTGATCGCCGCGAGCGGCTTCATGGTGGTGGTGGAGTTCCTGGCCGACAAGGTGCCGGGCGTGGATTCGCTCTGGGACGCGGTGCACACGGTGATCCGCATTCCAGCCGGCGCCGCGCTGGCGGCGGGGCTCTTCAGTGCGGACAGCAGCGCCATGGCTGTCGTCGCCGCGCTGCTGGGCGGGGGGCTGGCCGCCACCGCGCATGCCGCCAAGGCCACCACGCGCGCGGCCATCAACACCTCGCCCGAGCCCTTCAGCAACGCCGGCGCCTCGCTGGCCGAGGACGCCATGGTGCCGGCCGGGCTGTGGCTGTCGGTGGCGCACCCGCTGGTCTTTGCCCTGGCGCTGGTCCTGGTGCTGGCGCTCAGCCTGTGGCTGATCCACAAGAGCTGGCGCTTCCTGCGCCGCCTGTTCACGCGCATGGCGCGCATCTTCAGCGGCCGGCCCGATCCGGGCGTGCCGCCGGCATCGTCCTCTCACGGAGACATTCCCCATGTTCAAGAAAATAATGATCGCCAATCGCCGTGAGCAGCCGCGCAGCCGCGCAGCGTGCGCAGGCGATTTCACAGCGAAGGTCACCCATGTTTAAGAAGATCCTCATTGCCAATCGCGGTGAAATCGCCTGCCGCGTGGCCGCCACCGCGCGCCGCATGGGCATCCGCACCGTGGCGGTTTATTCCGACGCCGACGCGCAGGCCAAGCACGTCGCCGCCTGCGACGAGGCGGTGCACGTGGGCGGCAGCGCGCCCAAGGACAGCTACCTGCAGTGGCAGCGCATCCTCGACGCGGCCCGCGCCACCGGCGCCCAGGCGGTGCACCCGGGCTACGGCTTCCTCAGCGAGAACGACGACTTCGCGCAGGCATGCGCCGACGCCGGCCTGGTGTTCATCGGTCCGCCGCCTTCGGCCATCCGCGCCATGGGGCTCAAGGCCGAATCCAAGCAGTTGATGGAAAAGGCCGGCGTGCCCCTGGTGCCCGGCTACCACGGCGCCGACCAGGACCCGGCCCTGCTGCGGCGCGAGGCCGACCGCATCGGCTATCCGGTGCTGATCAAGGCCAGCGCCGGCGGCGGTGGCAAGGGCATGCGCGCGGTCGACAAGGCCGAGGACTTCGCCGCCGCGCTCGCCTCGTGCAAGCGCGAAGCGATCAACAGCTTCGGCGACGACGCGGTGCTGATCGAGAAGTACGTGCAGCGCCCGCGCCATATCGAGATCCAGGTGTTCGGCGACACCCAGGGCGAGGTGGTCTACCTGTTCGAGCGCGACTGCTCGGTGCAGCGCCGCCACCAGAAGGTGCTGGAGGAAGCGCCCGCGCCCGGCATGACCGAGGCCATGCGCCAGCAGATGGGCGCGGCCGCGGTGGCGGCGGCCAAGGCGGTGGGCTATGTGGGCGCGGGCACGGTGGAATTCATCGTCGAGCAGCGGGCCGACGACTCCATGAGTTTCTTCTTCATGGAAATGAACACCCGCCTGCAGGTCGAGCACCCAGTGACCGAGGCCATCACCGGCCTGGACCTGGTCGAGTGGCAACTGCGCGTGGCCTCGGGCGAGCCGCTGCCGCTGCGCCAGCAGGACCTGCGCATCCACGGCCATGCGATCGAGGCGCGCATCTGCGCCGAGAACCCCGACAACCAGTTCCTGCCGACCACGGGCACGCTGCAGGTCTACGCCAAGCCGCGGGCCACGGCGTTCGAGCGCGGCGCCGTGCGCATCGACGACGGCGTGCGCCAGGGCGATGCGATCTCGCCCTTCTACGACTCCATGGTCGCCAAGCTGATCGTGCACGGCGCCACGCGCGAGGAAGCGCTGGCGCTGCTGGACGCGGCGCTGGCGCAGATGCACATCGTCGGCCTGCCGACCAACGTGCAGTTCCTGCGCCGGGTGCTAGCCAGCCCGTCCTTCGCGCAGGCGCGGCTCGACACCGCGCTGATCGAGCGCGAGCGCGCCGTGCTGTTCGACCAGGAGCCGCTGGGCCTGCCGCTGGCCGCCGCCGCCGCCGTGGCGCACGCGCTGCAGTCCGAGGCCGCGCGCGAGACGGCCGATCCGTTCAGCCGCCGCGACGGCTGGCGCTCGCACGGGCCCATGCAGCGGCGCTTCGACTTCGAGTTCCACGGCGAGCCGGCGCAGGCCCTGCTGACCCGCCGGCGCGATGCCACGCTGCAGTTGGCGGTGGGCGACGAGCAGGCGGATTTCGCATGGACGGCCCTGGGCGATGGCGCACTCGACCTGCGGTGGGGCGGGCGGCGCGCCACCGTGAACATTTACCAAAAAGAGGATGAAGCCCAGGTATTCTCTGGGCTTGGTGCTACACAAATCATAGTGATAGACCCGCTCACCCATGCCGGCGACGCGCAGGCCGAAGGCGGCCGCCTGACCGCGCCCATGCCGGGCAAGGTCGTGTCCTTCGCCGTCAAGACCGGCGACAAGGTCAGCCGCGGCCAGCCGCTGGCGGTGATGGAAGCCATGAAGATGGAGCACACCATCGCCGCGCCGGCCGATGGCGTGGTGGAAGAACTGCTCTATGCCCCGGGCGACCAGGTGGCCGAGGGCGACGAGCTGCTGAGAATGGCGGCGGCAAGCGTTTAAGGCGACGCCGAACAAGTCCCCGCGATGCGCGACATGCGAGGGACTCGTTCGGCGTCGCCATAACCCCGTTCCGGGCGCGGGCCCGTATCCGCTGCGGAAGTCATTCTTCTGAAGGGATTTTCATGACCGCTCGCAGGCATTTCGGCCCTTTCTTCCTCGCCTGCCATCGCCCGGGCCTCGCCCTGCTGGCACTGGCGGCCGCCCTGGCGCTGGCCGGCTGCGGCCGCAACGACGGGCGCGACGAATCGCTCGCCCGGCAGGCGCCTCCTCCCGCGCCGATGCAGGCCGCCGCCGGCTACGGCGGTGGGATGGCAATGAAAGAATCGCGCGTGGCCGGCACGGGCGCGGCGCCGTCGGCGCAGGACTCGCCGCTGCAGCGCTTCCTGGCCGTGCGGCAGGACTTGAACGTCGAGGTGCCGGCCGAGCAACTGGCCGACGTCTTTGGCAAGGTGCGCGACCTGTGCGGCACGCTCAAGTGCGAGCTGCTGTCGTCCTCGCTGCAGCGCGAAACGCCGCAGCAGCCCGGCAACGCCATGCTCGAGATGCGGGTGGAGCCCGCCGACGTCGAGAGGCTGCTCGGCGGCCTGGCCGGCATGGCGAACGTCGTCTCGCACACCACCACCAGCGAGGACAAGACCGCCGAGGTGATCGACGTCGAGGCCCGCATCAGGAACCGCACCGAGTTCCGCGACAGCCTGCGCGCCATGCTGCGCGACAGCGTCACCAAGCGCACCATGGCCGACCTGCTGTCGATCCAGCGCACGCTGTCGGACACCCAGGCCGAACTCGACGCCATCGCCACGCAGCGCAAGGTGCTGGCGCAGGAAACCAGCAAGCAGCAGATCCAGATCCAGTTCACGCCCAAGCGCGCGCTGGTGAGCAACGGCGACGGCTACAGCCCGCTGCGGCATGCGCTGCGCAACGCGGGCTTGGTGCTGGCGGAGAGCGTGGGCGCGCTCATCACCTCCATCGCGGCGCTGCTGCCGTGGCTGGTGCTGGTGGTGCTGCCGCTGGGCTGGCTGGCGCGGGTGCTGTGGCGCCGCCGCCGTTCCGAGATGGCGCGAGGCCCGCGCTGACCCGCGTCAGCCCACCACCACTTCGCTGATCTGCATCACCGGCGCGATGTCGGTGTAGTTCTTCACGTCGCCCATGATCTCTTTCACGTGCGGGCCGAAGGCCTTCTGGAAGGCCTCGACCGATTCGCAGAACACGTGGCACATGCCGACGTAGGCGGGCGGGGAGCCCGGCGCGCCGCCGGACAGCCCCTTGTCGATGGTGTAGGAGAGGCAGGCGTCGCCCATGCGGGCCTTGAGCATCGGCATGTGCTGGTCGCGGTAGTAGTCGTGGTCGAAGCGCGCGCCGGGGGTGTGGGGGTACATCACGCTGACTTTGATCATGGGTGTCTCCTGGTGAGGGGTGAGGTCGGTTGCCGTTCGAGCATAGCCGCGCCCGCGCCTAAGATTCGTCCCATGCGCATCACCGTCTGCCTCACCGACAACCGCCCCGACCCCTGGATCGAAGGCCTCCGAGCCGAACTGCCCGAAGCCATCGTCGAGCCCTGGACGCCCGGCGCGCCGCAGGCCGACCATGCCGTGGTGTGGGCGCCGCCGCAGCAGTTCCTCGACGAGCAGCCGCGGCTGCGCGGCATCTTCAACATCGGCGCGGGCGTCGATGCGCTGCTCAGGCTGAAGGTGCCGGCGCACACGCGCATCGTGCGGCTCGACGACGCGGGCATGTCGGTGCAGATGGCCGAGTACGTGTGCCACACGCTCATCCGCCACTTCCGCGAGTTCGATGCCTACGAGGCCGATGCGCGCGCAGGCAGGTGGAGCTATCGCAAGCCCAGGCTGCGGCGCGACTTCCCGGTCGGCATCATGGGCCTGGGCGTGCTGGGCGAGCGTGTGGCCAGGGCCGTGGCGCAGTTCGAGTTCCCGGTGCTGGGCTGGAGCCGTTCGCCGAAGGAGATCGACGGCGTGCAGGTGTTCAGCGGAGAGGCGCAGTTCGACGAGTTCCTGTCGTCCACGCGCGTGCTGGTCAACCTGCTGCCGCTGACCGAGGCCACGCGCGGCATCCTCAACCGCCGCACGCTGGGTAAGCTCAAGCCCGAGGGCTACCTGATCAGCATCGCGCGCGGCGGCCACCTGGTGGAAGACGACCTGATCCCGATGCTCGATGCAGGCGGACTCGCGGGCGCGACGCTCGACGTGTTCCAGGTCGAGCCGCTGCCGGCCGACCACGCCTTCTGGCGCCACCCGAAGATCACCGTGACGCCGCACGCTTCGGCGCGCACGCTGCGCGAGGAGTCCATCGCCCAGATCGCCGGCAAGATCCGCGCCATGGAGCGGGGCCTGCCGTTTGCGGGCGTGGTCGATCCGGCACGCGGCTACTGACGGCCGGTGCCGCCGCTTGCGCCCTTGCCGGAAATTCGACTCGGGCAGGGGAAACCCTGAGGCGCAAGTTTTTCATAGAAGTGAAAATTTTTTCATGACTGTGAAAACTGCGTTTCGGGTGATCGAGATCGTCGAGTTGTTCGCCCGGGAAAAGCAGCCGCTGGCGCTCTCGGAGATGGCGCGGCTGCTCGACATGCCGGTGTCCAGTTGCCTGGGGCTGATCCGCACGCTCGAAGAGCAGGGCTACATGTACGAGACCGGCCGCCGCCAGGGCTACTACCCGACCGGCCGGCTGCTGGCGATGGCGCAGGTCATCGCCGCCCATGACCCGGTGCTCGACCGGGTGAAGGCCACGCTGGAAGAGTTGCGCGACGCGGCGCGCGAGACGGTGGTCTTCGGCAAGTTCCGCGATGCGGGCCAAGTGGTGTACCTGGAGGTGCTGAGCGCACCGCAAGCCATCCGCTATTCCGCCGAGTCGGGCGAAACGCGCCCGGCCTATGCCAATTCGCTGGGCCGCGCGCTGCTGTCCACGCTCGAACCCGAGGCGCGCCGCAAGTTGCTGGACGGCATGGCGCTCGCGCCGCTGACCGAAGCCACGCTCACCACCGCCGAAGCCATCGAGGCCGAGCTGCAGCGCGGTGCCGCGCGCGGCTGGTACGGCAACCTCGGCGAAAGCATCCCCGACCTGATCGGCCTGGCCTGGCCGCTGCGCATCGGCGGCGAGGCTTACGCCATCTCGGTCGCGGGCCCGCGCTACCGCATGGAGCCGCGCATCGAAGACATCGCCGCGATGCTGCGCTCCGCCTGCCTCGCCATCGAACCCAAGACCGAGAACCCCCGATGACCAC
This sequence comes from Xylophilus sp. ASV27, assembly GCF_016428875.1. Lineage (GTDB taxonomy): Bacteria > Pseudomonadota > Gammaproteobacteria > Burkholderiales > Burkholderiaceae_C > Xylophilus. The sequence goes on along the minus strand of NZ_JAELTO010000003.1, from coordinate 38,058 downwards.
CTCCACCGCCCGCTACTTCGTTCGAGAAGCCGACATCGCCGGCTACCACCCCGCCAACCACACCGGCACGCTGAACAAGCGGCTGATAGGCCCCGAGACGGTGGGCGCGAAGCAGTTGGAGGTGCTGGTCGGCCACATCCAGAAGGGCAAGGGCGCGCTGCCGCATGCGCACCCGGGCATCGAGCAGGTCTGCTACATGCTCGAAGGCCGCGCGGTCGCCGAGGTGGGCGGCCAGCGGCAGGAGCTGCACCCTGGCGACAGCTGCTTTTTCCCGGCCGACGCGATGCACACCTTCACGGTGGTGAGCGACGAGCCGGTGCGCGTGCTGGTGATCTACAGCCCGCCGTACGAGGAATCGCCGGAGCGCGTGATCCGGCCCTGAAGCGACAACAACCCGGAGACAAGCAAATGCAGACAACGAAGAACGCGACCGAGAAATCGGTCGTGGTGGCAAGCCGCCGCCGTTTCATTTCCATCGGTGCCGCCACGGGCCTGGCCAGCGCGGCGCCCTGGGCCTTTGCGCAGGACGGCGGCTACCCCAGGCAGCCGATACGCATCGTCGTGCCCTTCGCGGCCGGCAGCGGCACCGACGCGGTGGCCCGCATCGCCGGGCAGATGCTCGGCGATGCGCTCAAGGGCTCGGTCATCGTCGACAACAGGGCGGGCGCAAACGGCGTCATCGCGGCCGAGTACGTTGCCAAGGCGGCGCCCGATGGCTACACGCTGTTCATGACCACCAACACCACGCACTCGGCCAACCCGAGCCTGATGAAGTCGCTGCCCTACGACCCGGTGAAAGACTTCGCGCCCGTCAGCCGCATGGGCAACCTGCCGTTCATGCTGGTGGTGAACAACGACCTGCCGGTGAAGAGCGTGGCCGAGCTGCTGGCCTGGGGCCGCGCGCATCCCGGCAAGCTGACTTACGCGAGCGGCAACAGCACCGGCATCGTGAGCGGCGCCACGCTGTCGCGCATGAGCGGCGTGCCGATGCTGCATGTGCCCTACAAGAGCACGCCGCCGGCGATTGCCGACCTGATCGGCGGGCAGGTGTCGATGATGGTGGTCGACCTTGCGGCGGGGCTTGCGACGGTGAAGGCCGGCAAGATGCGCGCGATTGCCGTCACCACGCAGGAGCGCACCAAGCTCTTTCCCGAGCTGCCGCCGCTGGCCGACACGCCGGAGCTGAAAGGCTTCGACATCACCTCGTGGAACGGCGTGTTCGCACCGGCCGGCACGCCGCGCGACATCGTGCTGAAGCTCAACAAGGTGCTGTCGGACATGGCGAACGGAGCGGTCTTCCGCGAGCGCGTGGCGAAGCTGGGCTTCGATGCCTTCGGAAGCACGCCGGAGGAGCTGGGGGCGTTCACGGTGTCTGAATTGGCGAAGTGGAAGAAGCTCATCCAGGCGGCGGGCATTCAACCCGAATGAGCGAGCTGAATTTCTCCCTCGCCCGCTGGGGGAGGGCAGGGGTGGGGGCAAGCGGCGTATCCATCGGCCGCTCTTCCTGCCCCCATCCCGACCTCCCCCCGGAGGGGGAGGGAGCGAACGCAAAGACATGAATACCTACGGACCTCTCCAAGGCATCCGCATCCTCGACCTCACGGCCGTGGTGATGGGCCCGTATGCCACCCAGACGCTCGGCGACCTCGGCGCCGACATCGTCAAGGTCGAGCCGCCCGGTGGCGACAACCTGCGCGCCGTGGGGCCGATGCGCCACGCGGGCATGGGTGCGATGGCGATACACCTCAACCGCAACAAGCGTTCCATCGTGCTCGACCTCAAGCAGCCCGAGGGCCGCGAGGCTTGCTTGAAGCTGGCGGCGGGCTGCGATGCGCTGATCTACAACACGCGACCGCAGGCGATGGCGCGGCTCGGGCTCGGCTACGAAGCTGTGGCGGCGGCCAACCCCAAGATCGTCTACCTCGGCGCCTTCGGCTACGGCGAGCAGGGCCCCTACGCCGGCAAGCCCGCGTACGACGACCTGATTCAAGGCGCGGCCGGCATCGCCTCGCTGTTCGCGCAGCAAAGCGGCGGTGAGCCGCGCTACGCGCCTGTCACGCTGGCCGACCGCGCGGTGGGGCTGCAGGCGGCCATCGCATTGCTCGCCGCCGTGCTGCATGCGCAGCGCACCGGCAAGGGCCAGGCGGTGGAGGTGCCGATGTTCGAGGCGCTTTCGCAGTTCGTCATGGGCGACCATCTCGGCGGCCACAGCTTCGAGCCGCCGCTCGGCCCCACCGGCTACGCGCGCCTGCTCGCGCCGCACCGCAAGCCCTATGCGACCTCGGATGGGCATCTCAGCGTGCTGATCTACAACGACAAGCACTGGCAGGCCTTCTTCGACGTGATCGGCCGGCCCGAGCTGCGCGACTCGCCCATGTTCGGCACGCACACCGCGCGCGCCGCGAACATCGGCGCCGTGTACGCCTTCGTTGCCGAAGTGATGGCCACGCGCACCAGCGACGAATGGTTCGCCGCGCTGGCGGCCGCCGACATTCCGGTCGCGCGCCTGCACAGCACCGACAGCCTGCTCGACGACCCGCACCTGCGTGCCGTGGGCTTCTATCCCGAGTTCGACCATCCGAGCGAAGGGCGCATCCGCACCCTCGCGCCGGTCGGCCGCTACAGCGCCACGCCCACCGCCATACGCCGCCCCGCGCCGCGCATCGGCGAGCAGAGCGTGGAGCTGCTGCGCGAGGCGGGCTACGACGACGAGAGTATCGAACGCATGCTGGCGCGCGGCGTCACGCTGCAACCGGAACCAACGAAAGACAGCGAATGAATTTTTCCCTGAACGATGACCAGCGCTCGCTGGTCGCGGCCATCGAGCGCCTGTGCGAAGACTTCCCGGCCGACTACTGGCGCGACCATGACGACCGCGCCGTGTTCCCGCACGAGTTCCATCGCGCCGTGGCCCGCAGCGGCTGGCTCGGCATCGCCATGCCCGAGGCACAGGGCGGCGCGGGCCTCGGCATCACCGAGGCGGCGCTGATGATGCGCGCCATCAGTGCGTCGGGCGCGGGCATGTCGGGCGCGTCGTCGGTGCACATGAACATCTTCGGGCTCAACCCGGTGGTGGTGTTCGGCACAGAGGAACAGCGCCAGCGCTTCCTGCCGCCGCTCATCGCCGGCACCGAGAAGGCCTGCTTCGCGGTGACCGAGCCCGATGCGGGGCTCGACACCACCAGCCTCAAGACCCAGGCGGTGCGCCAGCCCGATGGCGGCTACCTGCTGCAGGGCCGCAAGATCTGGATCTCGACCGCGCAGGTGGCCGACCGCATGCTGATCCTCACGCGCACCACGCCGCTCGAGCAGGTGCAGAAGCCCACGCAGGGCCTCACGCTGTTCTACACGCCGCTGGACCGCAGCAAGGTCGAGGTGCGCGAGATCCACAAGCTCGGCCGCGCGGCGGTGGACTCCAACATGCTCTTCATCGATGGTCTCGCAGTGCCCGAGGCAGACCGCATCGGCGAGGAGGGCAGGGGCTTCGAGTACATCCTGCACGGGCTCAACCCCGAGCGCATCCTCATCGCGGCCGAAGCCATCGGCATCGGCCGCGCGGCTCTGCGCATCGCCTCGCAGTACGCGCAGGAGCGCGTCGTGTTCGGCCGGCCCATCGGCCAGAACCAGGGCGTGGCACACCCGCTGGCGCGCGCCTGGGCCAACCTGGAGGCGGCGGACCTGATGATGCTCAAGGCGGCCACGCTGTACGACGCGGGCGAGCCTTGCGGCGTCGAGGCCAACGCCGCCAAGTACCTGGCAGCCGAGGCTGCGCACGACGCCTGCCAGAACGCGGTGCTCACGCTGGGCGGCATGGGCTATGCCAAGGAATACCACGTCGAGCGGCTGCTGCGCGAGAGCTACATCCCGCGCATTGCGCCGGTGAGCCCGCAGATGATCCTGAACTTCATCGCCGAGAAGGCGCTGGGGCTGCCGAAGTCGTATTGAACCTATGGCAGCATCATGCTGAGCATGACCACTGCCAGCAGCCCGATGTAGACCCGCGCATGCAGCCGGTCCGGTATGCGGCCGATGTAGCGGCTGGTCAGGCGTATGCCCAGCAGCGATCCCACGGCCAGCACCGCGAAGGCGAGCAGGTCCACGTAGCCCGCGTGCCAGGGGCCCAGCGCCACGGAGCGGAACCAGGCCATCGCCATGTAGGTGGCGGTGCCGGCAATGGCCACCGGCAGGCTCAGCGGGTTGGCCATGGCGGTGGCCCGCGTCATGCTGAAGCCGCGGCGGCGCAGCAGCGGCACCGTCATGACGCTGCCGCCCACGCCCAGGAAGGTGGCGACCAGGCCGATGATCAGGCCGCCCCCGACCGTCTGCGCCGGGGCCAGCGGCCGTGGCGCCGCGGAGTTCCGCCGCGACATGAAGCCCTGTCGCAGCAGGCAGTCCAGGATGGTGATGCCCAGGTAGACCACGAAGGCCCAGCGCAGCAAGTCTGCGCTGGCCGCGACGGCCGCCCCCGCGCCCAGCACCGCGCCCACGCCGATGAACGCCGCCAGCGTGCGGATCGCGGGCCAGTCGATGTTGCCGGCACGCGCATGCCGCCGCGTGGCGGCCAGCGCATTGATGACCATCACGCAGGTGGATGTGGCCACGGCAATGTGCATGGCGGCCTCGCCTGCCGCATCGTGTGCGTCATAAGCGGCGCCCAGCACCCGGTAGAGCAGGGGCACCACCACGAAGCCGCCGCCGAAGCCGAACAGCACCGTCGTGACGCCGCTCAGGCCGCCGAACAAGGCCAACAGGAGATAGACCATCGCTTCCCATCCTTTCAAGATGAAGGAACGATAGGCGGCCGGTGCCTGGCCTGCATTCGCATTCTGGTCAACAATGTTTGCGTTTCGGCCAAGCCGCGCGGCGGCTGCACATCCATGCGCAATGCCCACATCGACCAGTTCGACCACATCGCCCGGCCGGCCGTCGCCATCGGCACCGACTACCCGGACGGGCATTGGCTGCGGCCGCATGCGCACCGCCGCGCACAGCTGCTGTACGGCGCCACCGGCGTCATGCAGGTGGCCACGCAGGACGGCAACTGGGTCGTCCCGCCCCAGCGCGCGGTCTGGATTCCGGCGGGCGTGCAGCACGAGGTGCGGCTGCAGGGCGTGAGCACGCGCAGCCTGTACATCGAGCCCGATGCAGTGCCGGCGCGCGAAGGCTGCCAGGTGGTCGGCGTGTCCGCGCTGCTGCGGCAGTTGCTGATGGAGGCGGTGGACCTGCCGGCCGAGTACGACCCGCGGGGCCGCGACGGCGCGCTGATGGCCTTGCTGCTGCACGAGGTGGCGCGGATGCCGGCCCTGCCCCTGCACATCCCGCTGCCGCGCGACGCCCGCCTGCTGCTGCTGTGCAGGTCCTTCCTGCGCCAGCCCGATGCCCACGGCTCGCCGCAGGCCTGGGCGCAGCGCCTGCACATGAGCGACCGGACCTTCAGCCGCCTGTTCCGCGCGCAGACCGGCATGGCCTTCTCCGAATGGCGCCAGCGTGCCTGCGTGGTGCTGGCGCTGGCCCGCCTGGCCGCGGGCGAGCCGGTGACGGCCATTGCCATGGACTTCGGCTACGACAGCCCGGCCGCGTTCTCGACCATGTTCCGGCGCGTGCTGGGGCAGGCGCCCACCGCCTACCTCGCGGGGTAGGCCGCCGCGGTGGCCGAGGGCACGTGCGGTGCCCGGTTGCGCAGCTGGAACGCCAGCAAGGCCGCCACGCCCAGCACGCACAGCACGGCGGTCAGCGTGAAGCGCAGGCCGTGCGCGTCCGACAGCAGGCCGAACAGCGGCGACACCAGGCCGCCCACCGACAGCGCCAGCCCCAGCGTGATGCCGCTGGCCGTGGCCGGGTTGCGCGGCAGGTAGTCCTGGGCCAGCGTCACCTGCGCCGCGAACGGCAGGAACATGGCCACGCCCAGGCCGGCGGTGCAGACCAGCGCCACCACGGGGCTGGGCGCCGCGACCAGGCCTGCCAGCATCGGGATGGCCAGCAGGTAGCCGCTGCGGATCGGCCGCATGCGCCCGAAGTGGTCGCCCAGCCAGCCGCCTGACAGAGTGCCCACCGCGCCCGCGGCGGTGAACGAGGTCAGCACCGCGGCGGCCATGAAGGGTGAGCCGCCCAGTTCCCGGCTCACGTACAGCGAAAGCATGGACAGCACCATGACGTACGGGATGGACCAGCCCACGATGGTCGCCACCAGCAGGCTGAACGCGCGCCAGTCGTTCTGCGCCATGGGCTGCTGCCGCGTGCGTGTACCGCCGGCGGGCTGTGTTGCCGGCGCGGAGCGCGCGTTGGCGGCCCACCAGACAAGGCCCATCAGCAGCGCCGGAATGCCCAGCAGGTAGCTGTGCGACAGCCCCTGCGCGCCGACCACCGCGGCGGCCAGCAGCGGCGCGAACGAGGCGCCGATGGTGCCGCCCACCGAGAACACGCTCATCGCCTTCTGCGAGGCGCCGCCGGCCGCGCGCGCGGCCACGGTGGCGGGCGGGTGGTAGGCCGCGATGCCCAGGCCGCATAGCACCATGGCCAGCCAGGTCAGCAGGTAGCTGCCGCCCAGGCCGGCCAGCACCACGCCGAAGGCCGCGACCAGGAAACCGGTGGGCACCAGCCAGCTGCGCGGATGGCGGTCGGCATACAGGCCGAACAGCGGCTGCACCACGCTGGACAGGCCGGTGGCCGCCAGCATCAGGCCGCTGACCGCCGTGTAGCTGTAGCCGCGCTCCAGCGCCATGAACGGCAGCAGGGCGGGCACCAGTCCCTGGTACAGGTCATTGACGGCGTGCGTACCGGTCAGCAGGCCCAGGCGGCGCTTGTTCATGGGCGCGCTCCCGGGGTGGAGCAGCGTTGCGGAGAGGGGGGAAACCGAGTCATGCAGGGGACCTCTTGGTGGAAAAGGGCCATGCTAGAAACGCGCGGCAAGATAATCTCGCTACGAAATAACAAGAATCGTCGAAAAATGGACAATCTGCCGGACCTGCGGCCGGAGCAGGGCGAATCCACGCCGCGCGCCGTCGCCGCCCTGGCCACCGACCCGGCCTGCGACGCGCTGATCCCGCTGCACGCGCACCGGCGCGCGCAACTGATCCACGCCATATCGGGCGTGATGATCGTGCGCGCGGCACCCGGCAGCTGGGTCGTGCCACCTGGCCGCGCGGTCTGGGTGCCGGCCGGCATCGCGCACGAGATCCGCACCGTCGGCACGGTGGCCATGCGCACCGTGTTCGTCGAGCCCGGCACCCGCCCCGGCCTGGCCGACGAGTGCCGGGTGCTGCAGATCAGCCCATTGCTGCGCGAACTGATCCTGCGCGCCGTGGCGCTGCCGCTGGACTACCCGCTGGGCGGCCGCGAGGAGCGCACCATGGAGCTGCTGCTGGACGAGATCGAGGCCGCGCCCGCGCTGTCGCTGCACGTGCCCATGCCGCGCCACGCCGGGCTGGCCCGGCTCTGCGGCGGCCTGGTCGGCGACCCGGCGCAGCCCGCCACGCTGGAGGGCTGGGCACAGCAACTGCACATGAACCAGCGCACCCTGGCGCGCCTGTTCCGGCGCGAGACCGGCATGAACTTCGGCGCCTGGTGCCGGCAGGCGCGGCTGCTGCTGAGCCTGCCGCGCCTGGCCGCGGGCGCCTCGATCCTGGAGGTGGCGCTGGAGCATGGCTACGACAGCCCGAGCGCCTTTGCCGCCATGTTCCGCAAGACGCTGGGCATGCCGCCCAGCCTTTACATTCGTCCCCAGGCTACGCACTTTGTGTCTTCGCCACCCCCCTCTGCGGGGGCGACACCGGTGGACCGGCAGAGCCGGATCCACGGTGTCTCTGGATGAATGCGCGCCACGCTCGGGCGCGCCGCTGCGCGCGGATGCCCTCATCCGGGGCCGTGCCATGCGTTTCTCCTGACAATCCCGCTGTTGCCCCTTGCCGCATTGCGCGAAACTCCTGCCCATGAACATTCCTTCCCGCGTCAAACTCGTAGACGTCGGCCCGCGCGACGGGCTGCAGAACGAAAAGCAGCCGGTGCCCGCCGCCGCCAAGATCGAACTGGTGCATCGCCTGCAGGCCGCCGGCCTGAAAGAGATCGAGGTCACCAGCTTCGTCAGTCCCAAGTGGGTGCCGCAGATGGCCGATGCGACCGAGGTCATGGCCGGCATCACGCGCCAGCCCGGCGTGCGCTATTCGGTGCTCACGCCCAACATGAAGGGCTACGAGGCGGCGCTGCCGTCGCGGCCCGATGAGATCGTGGTGTTTGGCGCCGCCAGCGAGGCCTTCAGCCAGCGCAACATCAACTGCAGCATCGCCGAGAGCATCGAGCGCTTCGCGCCCGTGGTCGCTGCGGCGCGGGCGGCCGGCATCTACGTGCGCGCCGCCATCTCGTGCAGCGTGGGCTGCCCCTACGAAGGCGACATCGCCCCCGAGCGCGTGGCGCTGGTGGCGCGCCTCATGAAGGAGATCGGCGTGCAGCACGTCGGCGTGGCCGACACCATCGGCGTGGGCACGCCGATCAGGACCCAGCGCGCGCTCGACGCGGCGCTGCAGCACTACGCGCTGGACGACGTCTCCGGCCACTACCACGATACCTATGGCCAGGCGCTGGCCAACACGCTGGCCGCGCTGCAGATGGGCGTGTGGCAGTTCGACGCCTCCGTCGCCGGCCTGGGCGGCTGCCCCTACGCCAAGGGCGCCACCGGCAATGTCGCCACCGAGGACGTGGTCTACCTGCTGCACGGCATGGGCATCGAGACCGGCATCGACCTGGAGGCGCTGGTCGATGCCGGCGCTTGGATCAGCGGCGTGATCGGCCGGCCCACGCAATCGCGCGTGGGCAAGGCCCTGCTGAACAAGCGTGAAGGCTAGGGGCCGGCATGTGCGGCGCTGAACTCAAGCCCCTGCCCGAAGGCGTGCGGCGTGTCGCGGCCTGTCTGCAGGGCGCGGGGCATCCGCATGCGCCGGTGCTGCTCGACGGCGCGGCGCGCACCGCGCAGCAGGCGGCCGACGCGCTGGGCGTGGCGCTCGGGCAGATCGCCAAGAGCATCGTGTTCCGCCGCCTGGCCGACGATGCGGCGGTGCTGGTCATTGCCGCCGGCGACCGCCGCGTGGACGAGGCCAAGGTGGCCGCGCTGGTCGGCCCGCTGGGCCGTGCCGACGCCGCCTTCGTCAAGGCCCGCACCGGCTTCGCCATAGGCGGCGTCTCGCCGGTGGCCCACGCCGTGGCGCCGGTGGTTCTGATCGACCGCACGCTGCTGCGCTTCGACGAGATCTGGGCGGCCGCCGGCCATCCGCACGGCGTGTTCCGCCTCGCGCCGCAGGACCTGGAGCGCCTGACCGGCGCGCCGCTGGCCGACGTGGCGCAGGAGGCCGGATGAGCGTCGACACGCAGGCGCCCGAGAGCGCCGCGCGGCTGCGCTCGCTGCTGCTGCAACGCGTCGCACGGGCCCGCAGCGGCGCGCCCGACGTGCCCTCGCCCTGCGTATCGGTGTGCCGCATGAACGCGGATCGCGGCTTCTGCGAAGGCTGCTTCCGCTCCATCGACGAAATCCGCGTCTGGTCGCGCGCGGATGACGCGCAGAAGCGCATCATCTGGGAGCGTCTGCTGCTCCGCGCGGGGTGACATGACACACCGCCAGGCGGCGCGCTTCGCGTCTTCGCCTTCCCCCATGGGACACGTCCTGCGGCCTGGCGACGCCAGTCCGGCGGATGTGCGCGCGTGGGCCGCGTCGCATCGATACGCCGCGGCCAGCGCATGGGCGCCATTGGAGAACTGACATGCACAGAATCACCTGCTACCTCGACTTCGTCTCGCCCTTCGCCCACCTCGCCTTCGGCCGCCTGCCGCAGGTGCTGGAAGGCCTGAGCTACGCGGTGGAATATCGCCCGGTGCTGCTCGGCGCCTTGCTGCAGCAGCATGGCAATCCCGGGCCGGCCGGCATCGCGCCCAAGCGCGCCTGGACCTACCGGCAGGTGCAGTGGCTGGGCCACGCGCATGGCATCGCATTGCAGATGCCGGCGGTGCACCCGTTCAACCCGCTGCCCCTGCTGCGGCTGGCGCTGGCCACGTCGGAAGACGGCAGCCTGAGCCGCCATGTCGCGGGCGTGGTGCTGGACCACGTCTGGCACGGCGGCGCCGACGCCAACGACGCGCAGCGGCTGGCCGCACTGGCCGCGGCCTTGCCGCTGCGCCACGACCCGGCCGGCGCCGAGGTCAAGGCGCTGCTGCGCGCCAACACCGACGCCGCCCTGGCGCGCGGGGTGTTCGGCGTGCCCAGCTTCGAGGTCGGCGGCCGCCTGTTCTGGGGCTTCGACGGCCTGCCCATGCTGCGCGCCTGCCTCGATGGCGATGCCTGGTTCGACGGGCCTGTCTGGGCCGAGGCCGACGCGCTGCCCAATGGTTTGAAGCCGGCCTGAACATCCTGCGGCGTTCCACGGCCGGATTTTGAACAAAATATGCATGTAGCCCAGGTACTTCCTGGGTTGTGTGCTATTAAGTCTATAGCGACCTGATCTTGTCGGCGAACTCCCCGCGCGAAGGCGGCTTTCACGCCGCAGAATCTCGCACGGCCGTGATTTCCCGCATGCCGAAAGTGCGGCTCCGGGTTTGACCCAGGTTTGTCAGATGCGCGTCAGCGCCGTGCAAGCTGCTGTTGGATTGGCGTCAGAGCGGGGTCAGTGCGGGGGCGAAGAATGCGCCATCGCCATGGGGTGACGTGGTGCCCGGGCGAGCATTCCAACAAGGAGACTTCTATGTCGACGATTTCCTCAACCGGCGGGCGCGTTCCGTCGCATCCGGCCCCCCGGCCCATGAGCAAGGAGGAGAAGAAGGTCATCTTCGCCTCGTCGCTCGGTACCGTGTTCGAGTGGTACGACTTCTACCTCTACGGCTCGCTGGCGGCGATCATCGCCAAGCAGTTCTTCAGCGGACTCGATGCGGGCGCTGCCTTCATCTTCGCGCTGCTGGCCTTCGCCGCGGGCTTCCTGGTGCGGCCCTTCGGCGCCATCGTGTTCGGCCGCCTGGGCGACATGATCGGGCGCAAGTACACCTTCCTGGTGACGATCCTGATCATGGGCCTGTCGACCTTCATCGTCGGCCTCTTGCCCAGCTACGCCACCATCGGCGTCGCAGCGCCGGTGATCCTGATCGCGCTGCGCATGCTGCAGGGCCTGGCGCTCGGCGGCGAATACGGCGGCGCCGCCACCTACGTGGCCGAGCATGCGCCGCACGGCAAGCGCGGCGCCTACACCTCGTGGATCCAGACCACCGCCACGCTCGGCCTGTTCCTGAGCCTGCTGGTGATCCTGGGCGTGCGCGAGGGCATGGGCGAGGCGGCCTTCAACGACTGGGGCTGGCGCATTCCGTTCCTGGTGTCGATCCTGCTGCTGGGCATCTCGGTGTGGATCCGCCTGTCGCTGTCGGAGTCGCCTGCCTTCCAGAAGATGAAGGCCGAGGGCAAGACCTCCAAGGCGCCGCTGTCCGAGTCCTTCGGCCAGTGGAAGAACCTCAAGATCGTGATCCTGGCGCTGGTGGGGCTGACTGCCGGGCAGGCGGTGGTCTGGTACTCGGGCCAGTTCTACGCGCTGTTCTTCCTCACGGCGCAACTGAAGGTCGATGCGACCACCGCCAACCTGATGATCGCCGTCGCGCTGCTGCTGGGCACGCCCTTCTTCGTGGTGTTCGGCGCCCTGTCCGACAAGATCGGCCGCAAGCCGATCATCATGGCCGGCTGCCTGCTGGCCGTGCTCACCTACTTCCCGGTGTTCAAGATGCTGACGGAAGCCGCCAACCCCGACCTCGCCCGCGCGCAGGCCACGGCCGCGGTGACGGTGACGGCCGACCCGGCGTCCTGCTCGTTCCAGGGCAACCCGGTGGCGCGCGAGATCGACTTCAGGAGCTCCTGCGACATCGCCAAGCGCTACCTGGTGCAGAACTCGGTCAGCTATGAGAACGTGGCCGGCGCGCCGGGCTCCGCGGCGGTCGTGAAGATCGGCGGCAAGAGCGTCGAGGCGCCCACCGGCAACGTCGTCAACTCCAAGTTCGACGAGGCTTCCGTCAAGGCGATTGCCGCCTTCAAGAAGGGCGTGGCCGAAGACCTGAAGATCGCGGGCTATCCGGCCAAGGCCGACCCGGCGAAGGTCAACAAGGTCATGACCGTGCTGCTGCTGTTCTGGCTGGTGCTGCTGGTGACCATGGTCTACGGCCCGATCGCGGCCATGCTGGTGGAGATGTTCCCCACGCGCATCCGCTACACCTCGATGAGCCTGCCCTACCACATCGGCAACGGCTGGTTCGGCGGCCTGCTGCCGACCACGGCCTTCGCCATCGTGGCCTCGACGGGCAACATGTACAACGGCCTCTGGTACCCGATCGTGATCGCGGGCATCACGCTGGTGATCGGCACGCTGTTCATCCGCGAGACCAAGGACGTGGACATCTACGCGAATGACTAGAAGCGCCCGCAGGCTCCGCGCTTCGCATCTCCGCCAACCCCCTTGCAGGGGGCACATCCTGCGGCCCGGCGGAGCCGGTTCGGCGGATGTCTGCGCATGGCCTGCTCCGCGGCCTTCCGGGCCCTTGTGATGCGTGCGCCGCGGGGGCTTCATGGATCTTTGCGGCGCGCACTTCCGTTTCCCCGGGGCTCTCCACCGCTTGGGCGGCTGGGAGCCTCTTTCATTTCCATATCCGCATTTGTGTAATCGTAGGAAACAAACATGTTGAAGATTGCCATCGGCTTTGCCATTTTTGCTGCCCTTTCCCTGTTCGTGATCATGAAGGCTGGTGACAAGGCCAGCCTCGGCGGCGAGCAGCACGGCGGCGACATCCACGCCCCGGCGGAGCCCGCGCCCGCCTCGCGCTGAGCCGGCGGGCTGGCAAAAGGAGGGCGGCGCGGGGCCTGGCCCCGTGGCAGACGGCGGCGCATCGTATCCCTAGAATGTTCCGCCTCACCTCCGCACTCCTCACCAAGACCCGCCCATGTCCCAGGGAACCATCCGCATCCGCGGTGCGCGCCAGCACAACCTCAAGAACCTCGACCTCGACATCCGCACCGGCGAGCTGACCGTGGTGACCGGACCCAGCGGCTCGGGCAAGTCCAGCCTGGTGTTCGACACCCTGTACGCCGAAGGCCAGCGCCGCTACGTGGAGACTTTCTCTGCCTATGCGCGCCAGTTCCTCGACCGCATGGACAAGCCTGCGGTGGACCGGGTGGAGGGGGTGCCGCCGGCCATTGCGATCGACCAGACCAACCCGGTGCGCTCCTCGCGCTCCACGGTTGGCACCATGACCGAGCTGAACGACCACCTGAAGCTGCTCTATGCCCGGGCCGCGCAGCTGTTCGACCGCGATACCGCGCTGCCGGTGCGGCACGACTCACCCGACACCATCCTGGCCGAGCTGCGCGCCCGCGCCGCTGCGGCCGCGGCGCAGGACGGCGGCCAGGAACCGCGCCTGGTCGTCACCTTCCCGGTGGAACTGCCGGCGGGCACCAGCGCCGCGGAAATCGAGCAGTGGCTGTCGGCCAGCGGCTTCACGCGGGTGCAGGCGCAACGCGAGGTGGCCACGCCGACCGGCCCGCGCACCGTACTGGACGTGGCCGCCGACCGCTTCCGCGCCGGCTCGGTGGAGAACGCCCGCGCGGTCGAGGCGATAGAGACGGCGTTGAAGCGTGGCGGCGGCCGGCTCAACGTCTACCGACTGCGCGAGGAAGGGCAAGAGGCCGAGATCTGGCGCTTCTCCACCGGCCTGCACTGCCCGGAGAGCGACCGGCGCTATGCCGAGCCGATCCCGTCGATGTTCTCGTTCAACTCGCCGGCCGGTGCCTGCGAGACCTGCCGCGGCTTCGGCCGCGTGATCGGCGTGGACTACGGCCTGGTGATCCCGGACGAGAAGAAGACCCTGCGCGCCGGCGCCATCAAGACCATCCAGACGCCCGCCTGGAAGGAGGCGCAGGACGACCTCATGCGCCATGCCGAGGCGGCCGGCATTCCGCGCGACACCCCCTGGAACAAGCTCACGCCCGAGCAGCGGCACTGGGTGATCGACGGCACGCCGCACTACAAGGAAGGCAACTGGAACAAGCAGTGGTATGGCATACGGCGCTTCTTCGAGTACCTGGAGAGCAAGGCCTACAAGATGCACATCCGGGTGCTGCTGTCCAAGTACCGCAGCTACACGCCATGCCCCACCTGCGGCGGCGCGCGCCTGAAGCTGGAGAGCCTGCTCTGGCGCATCGGCGGCAAGGACGACGCGGACGCGGTGCTGCCGCCCGAGAAGCGCTTCATGCCGCATGGCGTGCCATGGTCGCGCGCGCAGCTCGAGGCCCTGCCCGGCCTCAGCCTGCACGACCTGATGCTGCTGCCGATCGAGCGGCTGCGGCGCTTCTTCGACCGGATCGAGCACCGCGGCGACGGCACGGCGGCGGGCGAAGCCGATGCCCAGGCGCTCAAGCTGCTGTTCGAGGAAATCACCACGCGGCTGCGCTACCTGCACGACGTGGGCATCGGCTACCTCACGCTGGACCGGCAGAGCCGCACCCTGTCCGGAGGCGAGGTGCAGCGCATCAACCTGACCACAGCGCTCGGCACCTCGCTGGTCAACACCCTGTTCGTGCTGGACGAGCCCAGCATCGGCCTGCACCCGCGCGACATGGACCGCATCACCGAGGCCATGCAGCGCCTGCGCGATGCCGGCAACACCCTGGTGGTGGTGGAGCACGACCCGGCCGTGATGCTGGCGGCCGACCGCATGATCGACATGGGCCCGGGCCCGGGCGAGCGCGGCGGCCAGATCGTGTTCGACGGCACGCCCGACGAACTGCGCCGCGCCGACACGCTCACCGGCGCCTACCTGAGCGGCCGCAAGCAGATCGGCATGGGCTTCAAGCGGCCGGTGGGCGACAGCACGCCGCGCCTGGTGCTGGAGGGCGCGCGCGAGCACAACCTGCGCAATGTCTCGGTCGAGATCCCGCTGCAGCGCCTGGTCACCGTGACCGGCGTCAGCGGCTCGGGCAAGTCGAGCCTGATCCAGGACGTGCTGGCGCCGGCGCTGGCGCGCCACTTCGGCAAGGCCACCGAAACGCCCGGCCGGCACGACCGGCTGCTGGGCGCCGACCACCTGAGCGACGTGGTGTTCGTGGACCAGTCGCCCATCGGCAAGACCGCGCGCTCCAACCCGGTGAGCTACGTCGGCGCCTGGGACGCGGTGCGCGAAATCTTCGCCACCGCGCCGCTGTCGCGCCAGCGCAGCTACACGGCGAGCAAGTTCAGCTTCAATAGCGGCGACGGCCGCTGCCCGACCTGCGGCGGCTCGGGCTTCGAGCACGTGGAGATGCAGTTCCTCTCCGACGTCTACCTGCGCTGCCCCGACTGCGACGGCAAGCGTTACCGGCCGGAAATACTGGAAGTCACGGTGGAGCGCGGCGGCCGCATGCTGAACGTGGCCGACGTGCTGGACCTGACCGTGAGCGAGGCGGCCGAGCGCTTCAAGAACGACCGCGAGGTGATCCGCGCGCTGCAACCCATCGTCGACGTGGGGCTCGAGTACGTCAAGCTGGGCCAGCCGGTGCCGACCTTGTCGGGCGGCGAGGCCCAGCGCCTGAAGCTCGCCGGCTTCCTGGCCGAAGCCGCCAAGAGCGCCAGCGCCAGCAAGCAGGCGCTGGCGCGCAAGGGCACGCTGTTCCTGTTCGACGAGCCCACCACCGGCCTGCACTTCGACGACATCGCCAAGCTCATGCGCGCGCTGCGCCGGCTGCTGGACGCGGGCCACTCGCTCGTGGTGATCGAGCACAACCTGGATGTGATCCGCGCCAGCGACTGGCTGATCGACCTGGGGCCCGAGGGCGGCGACGGCGGCGGCCTGGTGGTGGCCCAAGGTACGCCCGAGGACGTGCGCAGGCACCCCACGTCGCACACCGGCCGCGCGCTGCGCGAGTACGAGCAGGCGCTGGGCGTGGGCGGGCATACGGCAGAAGAAGGCGTGCCGCTGCAGAAAGTAGTGCGGGCGGCCCATGCGCGGCCGGCGCAGGGCGCCACGGCGATCGAGATCGTCAACGCGCGCGAGCACAACCTCAAGGGCGTCAGCGTCGACATACCGCGCGGCAAGTTCAACGTGGTGACCGGCGTCAGCGGCTCGGGCAAGTCCACCCTGGCCTTCGACATCCTGTTCAACGAAGGGCAGCGGCGCTACCTCGAATCGCTCAACGCCTACGCGCGCAGCATCGTGCAGCCGGCCGGCCGGCCCGAGGTGGACGCGGTCTACGGCATTCCGCCCACGGTGGCGATCGAGCAGCGCCTGTCGCGCGGCGGGCGCAAGAGCACCGTCGGCACCACCACCGAGGTCTGGCACTTCCTGCGCCTGCTCTACGTCAAGCTCGGCACGCAGCACTGCATCCACGACGGCGCGGCGGTGGAGCCGCAGACGCCCGACAGCATCGCGGCGCAGATCCTCAAACGCTTCCGCGGCCAGCACATCGGCCTGCTGGCGCCGCTGGTGGTGGCGCGCAAGGGCGTCTACACCGAACTGGCCGACTGGGCGCGCCCGCGCGGCTACACCCATCTGCGGGTGGACGGCAACTTCCTGCCGACCACCAGGTTCCCGCGCATCGACCGTTTCAAGGAGCACACGATCGAGCTGCCGGTGATCAGCCTGGACGTCGATCCGCGCCAGGAGGCCGCGCTGCGCGAGGCGCTGGCGCGCGCGCTGGAGCTTGGCAAGGGCGTGGTCCACGTGCTGTCGGACATCGGCGGCCTGCGCGCCGCGATGGAGGCCGGCACGCCCACCGCCGGCATCGGCACGCTGCAGGCGTTCTCCACCCGGCGCGCCTGCCCGGTTTGCAGCACCAGCTATGCCGAGCTGGACCCGCGCCTGTTCAGCTACAACAGCAAGCACGGCTGGTGCCCGGACTGCGTGGGCACCGGCATCAAGCTGACCAAGGAGCAGCGCCGGGCGTTCGACGACTCGGTGCAGGCCGACGACCAGAAGGGCCGCGAGCAGACCTTCGCCGAGCCCGAGGTGGAAGACGTCGCCGACACCGCCTGCCCGACCTGCGCCGGCACGCGGCTCAACGCCACGGCGCGCGCGGTGCAGTTCCATGGCACGCCGATCACCGCGCTGGCACGGCGCAGCGTGCAGACGCTGCGGCTGTGGGCCGACGCGCTCACGCTCGAAGGCCGCGAGGCCGGCGTGGCGCGCGACCTGCTGCCCGAGATCCGCAGCCGTCTGGAATTCCTGGAGGAGGTCGGCCTGGGCTACCTCACGCTGGACCGCGGCGCCCCTTCGCTCTCGGGCGGCGAGGCGCAGCGCATCCGGCTCGCGGCGCAGCTCGGCAGCAACCTGCAGGGCGTGTGCTACGTGCTGGACGAACCCACCATCGGCCTGCATGCGCGCGACAACCAGATCCTGCTCGATGCGCTGCACAAGTTGAGCGGGAAGGGCAACACGCTGGTGGTGGTGGAGCATGACGAGGACACCATCCGCCGCGCCGAGCACATCATCGACATCGGCCCGAGCGCCGGCAAGCGCGGCGGCCGCGTCGTGGCCGAGGGCTCGGTGCAGGACATCGAGCAGGCCGCCGATTCGCAGACCGGACGCTACCTGCTGCATGCGATGAAGCACCCATTGCAGGCACGCAGGCCCGTGGCGCCATCGCTGACCGGCGCTGACGCACCGGATACGGAAATCGACTGGCTGGAACTGCGCGGCGCCAGCCTGCACAACCTGCGGGAGGTTGACATCGACGTGCCGCTCAAGCGCCTGGTGGCCATCACCGGCGTCAGCGGATCGGGCAAGTCCACGCTGGCGCGCGACGTGCTGCTGGCCAACGTGCAGGCCGCCGTGCAGCAGCGCACGACCAAGGCCGGCCGCGAGGCCGACGACGCCGGCGGGCACCCGGCCTGGTCCGGCTGCGACAGCCTGGACGGCTACCAGGCCATAGACCGCGTGCTGGAAGTGGACCAGACCCCGATCGGCAAGACGCCGCGCAGTTGCCCGGCCACCTACATCGGCTTCTGGGACACCATCCGCAAGCTGTTCGCCGAGACGCTGGAGGCCAAGGCGCGCGGCTACGCGCCGGGCCGCTTCAGCTTCAACACCGGCGACGGCCGCTGCCCGGCCTGCGAAGGCGCGGGCGTGCGCACCATCGGCATGAGCTTTCTGCCCGACGTGAAGGTGCCCTGCGAAACCTGCCACGGCGCGCGCTTCAACCCCGAGACGCTGGCCGTCACCTGGCGGGGCAAGAGCATCGGCGACGTGCTGCAGATGGAGGTGGACGACGCGGTGGCGTTCTTCGCCGCCATGCCCCACATCAGCCACCCGCTGCAATTGCTGAAGGACGTGGGCCTGGGCTACCTCACGCTGGGCCAGCCCTCGCCCACGCTGTCCGGCGGCGAGGCGCAGCGCATCAAGCTCGTCACGGAGCTGAGCAAGGTGCGCGACGACGTCGCGCGCCGCGGCCAGAAGGCGCCGCACACCTTCTACGTGCTGGACGAACCCACCGTCGGCCTGCACATGGCCGACGTCGAGAAGCTGGTGCACGTGCTGCACCGCCTGGTGTCCGGCGGCCACAGCGTGCTGGTCATCGAGCACGACCTGGACGTGATCGCCGAGGCCGACTGGGTGATAGACCTGGGCCCCGAGGGCGGCGACGGAGGCGGCCGCGTGGTCGCCACCGCCACGCCGGAGGACGTGGTGCGGCTGGGCACCCCCACAGGGCGGGCGCTGGAGCGGGTGCTGGCCCGCGGCGGTGCCCGATCCGCAGCCGGGGCTGCCGCGGCGCCATGAAGGCCGCCGAGCAGCCCGCCGCGGCCGCGCCGTCGCGCGCGGTGCGCGAGCTATACCGCGCGCTCTGGCTGCATGCCGCAGGCAAGCGCGGCCAACTGCTGGGCGCAACCGCGTTGCTGTCGGCCGCGCAACTGCTGCGGCTCACCATGCCCTGGCTGGCCGCGCAGGCCATCAACGCACTGCAGCGCGACGACCTGGCCGGCGCGGGGCGCTGGATCGCCAGTCTGGCGTGCGTGTACCTGCTGTCATGGTGCCTGCACGGCCCGGGCCGCATCCTGGAGCGCAACGTGGGCGTGCGGGTGCGCGAGCGCATGGCCGACCAGCTCTATGCCCGCATTGCGGCCGCGCCGCTGGCCTGGCGCGACGGGCGCCATTCGGGCGACCTGCAGCACCGCGTGGTGCAGGCCAGCCGTGCGCTCTCGGACTTTGCGCAGAACCAGTTCGGCTACCTGCAGAACGCCTTCAACTTCGTCGGGCCACTGGTGGCGCTGGCGCTGCTGTCGCGCACCAGCGGCGCGATTGCGCTGACCGGCTATGTGGCCATTGCCTTCATCATCCTGCGCTTCGACCGGGCGCTGATGCAGCTGGCCCGCGCCGAGAACGATGCCGAGCGCCGCTACGTGGCCGCGCTGCTGGACCTGGTGGGCAACGCCGGCACGGTGATCGGCCTGCGGCTGCAGGCGGCGTCGCGCAAGCTGCTGGGCCGGCGCATGGACGGCGTGATGGCGCCGCTGCGCCGCGCGGTCACGGTCAACGAGGGCAAATGGTTCGCGGTGGACCTGCTGGGCATGGCGCTGACCTGGATCCTGGTGGTCGTCTATGTCTGGCAGGCGCGCACGCCGGGGCAGGCGGTGCAGCTGGGCACGGTCTTCATGATCTACCAGTACGCACAGCAGGCGGCCAACGTGGTGGGCTCGATGGCCGCCAACTTCCAGGGCTTTGCGCGCATGCACACCGACTACGGCAGCGCCGAGCCGATCTGGGCCGCGCCGGGCGACCCCGACGCGCCGGTGATGGCCATCGTGCCCGATGCCCCCTGGCAGACGCTGGAACTGCGTGGCGTGCACTGGCGCCACGCGGCCGGCGGCCGCGGCGGCCTGCGCGATGTGAACCTGCTGCTGCGGCGCGGCAGCCGCGTCGCGCTGATCGGCCCCAGCGGCGGCGGCAAGAGCACGCTGCTGCGCGCGCTGGCCGGGCTCTACACGCCGCAGCAGTGCGAACTGCTGCGCGACGGCGCAGTGGTGCCCTGGTCCACGCTGCGCGGGCTGGCCACGCTGATCCCGCAGGAGGCCGAGGTGTTCGAGGCCAGCGTGGAAGAGAACCTGACCTTCGGCCAGAGCGGCGAGCCGCGGCACATCGAGGCCGCGCTGCATACCGGCGTGTTCGACGAGGTGCTGGCCAGGATGCCCGATGGCCTGCGCAGCCCGCTGTCGGAGCGCGGCGCCAACCTGTCGGGAGGGCAGCGCCAGCGGCTGGCGCTGGCGCGCGGCGCGCTGGCTGCGCGCGGCAGTTCGATGCTGCTGCTCGACGAGCCCACCAGCGCGCTCGATCCGGTCGCCGAAGGCCGGGTGTTCGACCGCGTGGCCGCTGCCTTTCCGCACGCCTGCCTGATCGCCTCGGTGCACAGGCCCGGCCTGCTCGCGCGCTTCGACACCGTGGTGGTGGTCGAGGCGGGCCACGTGGTGGACGCCGGCCCGCGCGACGAAGTGCTGGCGCGGCGGTCCCCCTGAAGGGCATGGCGCGGGCAGGAAGGTCTCGGGCATCGGGCGCCACACTGCGGTGGAAGCCCAGGGCCTGCCGCACGCCATCGCGGTGACGACCGCCGAGGTGACGGACCGCAAGGGTGCGCTGAGGATCTTCACGCGCGGCAAGCCCGCCTTGAGCCGGGTGCAAAGCCTGCCGTGCGACGGCGGCGCTGTAGGCCCGCCGTTCGCGCAGGGCGCCAAGGCAATCCTGGGGAATACGTGAGCGTGCAGATCGCCACGAGGAGCGCAGCTTCGCGGGGCTGGAGAAGAAAGGGCGGCCGTGCAAGCTCTGCGAGCACTGGCTCCAACATCCGCTTGCAGCTCGTCACCTTGGCCTTCCTCGCTCTCTTGCTCGGGAGACTCTGAACACGTTCTGGGCCCGGCGGCGGTATCAGCCCGCCTCTTCGGCGACGAAGTGGTTGCGCAGTGTTCCAAGGCCGGAGATTTCGACCTCGACCACGTCGCCGGCCTTCAGGTGCGGTGACTTTCCGTCGGTGCCCATCCACACCACATCGCCGGGGTGCAAGGTCAGGTAGCGGCTCATGCGGCTGATGAAAGTCCGCACACCGAACAGCATCTCCGCGGTGCGGAAATGCGTCGTCACCTCTCCGTTGACCCGAACCGTGGTCTCGGCGGCGTCCAGGTCGAATTCGGTCTCGATCCACGGACCCATGGGTTTGAAGGTGTCGGAGTTCTTTGCGCGCCAGAAGGTGCGGTCTGAGGCCTGCCAGAGTCGCTCGCTCACGTCGTTGCCGATGGTGTAGCCGAGCACGCAGTCCAGCGCCTCGGCTTCGCTCAGGTGGCGTGCCTTCTTCCCGATGAGGACCACCAGTTCGCCCTCGTATTCGACCTGCCGCGCATCCGACGGAATGACCACGGCCTCTTCGTGCGCGACCAGCGCATTGACTGCGCGGTAGCCGATGTCGGCCTGCTGCGGAATCGCGAGCGAGGTACCGCTCTGCCCAGCGTACTCGCGGATGTGTCTGACATAGTTGAGGCCGGCTGCATAGAAAGTGCGCGGCACCAGCGGGACTTCGATGCGCACGTCCTCGAGGCGATGCAACACGCCGGTCGGCGCGTGTTCACCAAAGGGCGTGCCGCGCACTTCGCGTACGCGCCCGTCTTCCAGCCAGCCATAGCGGCTGCCGGCACCTCCGGGTGCGGAGAAGTGGAGCCATTTCATCATTCGGCCTTGATGTTGGCGCTGCGGATCAGCTGCGCCCAGCGCTCGCGGTCCTGGGTCAGCCATTCCCGGTATTCGGTCGGGCCGCGGTGCTTCACGTCGGCGCCCAGCGACTTGAGCCGCGCCTGCGTTCCCGGCTGGGCCAGCGCGGCGGCGATGGCCTTATCGATCTTCGTGGCGATCGGCGCAGGCATGCCGGCGGGCGCGATGAAGCCGATGGGCTGCGCATAGTCCTCGAAGCCGGGGTAGCCGAGCTCCGCCGTGGTGGGAACGTTCGGGTAGTCGGGGTGTCGCTGCGCCGTGGTGGCCGCCAGGATGCGCAGCCGGCCGCTGGTCACGTAGTCGGCGACGCCGATCATCGGGAAGAACATGAAGTCGACGCGGCCCGACATCACCTCGGTCAGCGCTGGCCCGTTGCCCTTGAACGGAATGTGGTTCATGCGGGTCCTGGTCCGCTGCTCCAGCAGGGCCGCGGCCAGGTGCGCAGAACCTCCGATGCCGGCGGTGCCGTAGCTCACCGCCTCAGGCTTGCTCTGCGCTTTCTTCACCAGGTCGCCGAGCGTCTTGTAGGGTGAGTCGTCCGCGACCACGATCAGTTGCGGCAGCACCGCGACCTGGGCGATGGGCGCGAAATCCTTGATCGGGTCGTATTTGATGCGCTCGGGCTGCAGCAGCGGGTTGACGTTGTGCGAGAGCGTGTTGACGAGCAGCGTATAGCCGTCAGGCGCGGCGCGCTGGACGAACTCCGTGGCGATGTTGCCGTTGACGCCGGGCTTGTTGTCCACCACCACCGGCTGGCCGAGGGCGATGGCGATTTCCTGGCCCAGCACGCGGGCCAGCACGTCTGTGGGTCCTCCGGCGCTGTAGCCGACGACCAGGTGGATCGGCTTGTTGGGAAAGTCGCTCTGCGCTTGGGCCGGCAGCAGGGCGATGCCCAGCAGCATGGAGGCGCAGAGCGCGGCCCGTCGCAGGATTCGGCGGCGGATGGGGTGTTGTCTCGTCATGGTGTTTCCTTCGATGGGATGGTGGGGGAGGGCGTCTCAGGCGTGCGCAGCAGCGGCAGGGAGTGCGGCGACCGCGTCCGGCCTTGCCTGCGCCGTCGCTGTGGGCAAGGGCCAGGCGCACCCGTCGTCGCATGGCCGCAGCAGGTCGGCGCCGAGCGCGTCCACCCGCGCCGCGCCGCACAGCCGCAGGGTGCGCAGCAATTCGTCATGCAGGATGTGCAGGGCGCGCTGCGCGCCGGCATCGCCTGCGGCGACCGCACCGAACAGGGTGGCGCGGCCCAGCAGCACGCCGTGCGCGCCCAGGGCCAGTGCCTTGGCAATGTCGCCGCCGCGGCGGATGCCGCCGTCGACCAGCACCGGTATGCGTCCGCCGGTGGCGGCCAGGACTTCGGGCAAAGCCCTGAGGCTGGACACGGCGCCGTCGAGCTGGCGGCCTCCGTGGTTGGACACCACGATGGCGTCTGCACCCATCGCAGCCAGTCTGCGCGCGTCGTCGCCGCGGCTTACGCCCTTGACGATGAGCTTGCGCGGCCAACGCCCGCGCACCTCGGCCATGCGCGCCCAGTCGAAGGCCGGGTCGTAACTGCGGCCGACCGACGAGGCGATACCGGTGGCGCTGGTAGCCGTAGTCTCCAGGCCGCGCAGGTTCTCCATCACCGGCATGCCGCGCAGCAGCATCTCGAGCGCCCAGCGCGGCCGGGATGCGAAGTCGCGCAGATTGCGTGCCGAGAATCGGAACGGGATCGAGAAATGGTTGTGCAGGTCGCGCTCGCGCTTGCCGCCCACCGGAAGGTCCACGGTGATGACCAACGCCTCGTAGTCGGCGGCACGGGCACGGGCGATCAACTGCCAGAAGAAGTCCTGGTTGCGCAGCACGTAGGCCTGGAACCAGTGGCGCCCCGGGGCTTCGTTCGCGATGGTTTCTATGGCGGTGGTGGCGCTGCTCGACAGGGTGTAAGGGATACCCTGCTGCGCTGCCGCGCGCGCCAGCGCCAGGTCGGCCGTGCGCCAGCCGAATCCCGCGGCGCCGGTGGGCGCGATGGCCGCAGGCATGCCGGCCGGAGCACCGAGCAGTGTGCAGTCGGTCGAAGCCTCGGCCACGTCCACCAGCACACGCGGCGACAGGCGCCAGCGCTCATAGGCGCTGCGGTTCTCGGCGAGCGTGGTTTCGTCCTCGGCGCCGCCGTCGTAGAAGTCGAACACCGCGCGGGGCAGCCGCCGTCGCGCCAGGCGGCGCAGATCCTCGATGGAGTAGCAGCCCGCTGCATCGCGCGGTACTGGCGGGTCGGTTTTCACGCCGTCTCGGTCTCGGGGCGGGCGGCGTTGCGCGGCGTGCCATCGTCGTGGAAGAAGCGGGTCGCCATCACCTGGCAGCGCTTGATCAGGCGCGGCTCGTCGGGCCGGTAGTCGGGAATGGCGTTGTGGATGGTGCCCATGTTGTCCCACATCAATACGTCCCCGGTTTGCCAGCGGTGGGCGTAGCGGTATTCCGGCCGGGTCTGGTGCGCGAACAGGAAGTCCAGCGTCTGCTGGCTTTCGCGCTCACTCATCTCGTTGATGCGGACCGCATAGCCCGGGTTGCAGTAGAGCACCCGCCGCCCGGTGATCGGATGCAGCAAGAAGATCGGATGCGACACGGGCGGCTTGGCGGCGCGCTGGGCGGCGGTGAGCGGCGGACGGGTGCTGCCGCGCTCGCGGCGCATCATTTCCCAGAACTTGTCGAAGTCGTGCAGCACCGTCATGCCCTCCAGCTCTTGCCGCATCTGCGGCGGCAGGCCCTCGTAGGCCGCGTGCATGTTGCAGAACGCGGTGTTGCCCAGCGGCTGGCCGTCGCGGTGCGGAATTCGTATGCCATGGAGCACGTTGGTGAAGGCGATCATGCGGCTGTACGACATGTCGGTATGCCAGTCCTGGCCGGCGTCGGACAGCCCGATGGGCTTGCCGTTCTCGACGATGTTGGAGAGCACCATCACCTCGGGCAGGCCGGGTTCCTGATAGGCACCGGAGACGTTGACCTCCAGCATGCCGAAACGTTGCGAGAAGTCGCGCAATTGCGCGGGCGTTAACTGCTGGCGCGGGTAACTCAGAACGCCGTACTGTCCGAGGGCT
The DNA here is from genome assembly GCF_016428875.1 of Xylophilus sp. ASV27. Taxonomy (GTDB): domain Bacteria; phylum Pseudomonadota; class Gammaproteobacteria; order Burkholderiales; family Burkholderiaceae_C; genus Xylophilus. Next base: position 13,270 of record NZ_JAELTO010000003.1, on the reverse strand, counting down.
TGCAGCAACTGGCCGAGGACTTCGTCGGACAGGGGCTGCGCCAGGTCGAGGCCTTCGACGCACGCGCCGAGCGTGGCGCCGGAAGGAATGATGCGAAGGGTCATGAAAGGGCTCCTGTGCAGGGGAAGTTCATGCGGAAAAGGCGACGGCCGGCACCAGGCGCTGCTCGGCGATACGCCAGTCGTGGCCGGGGTCGAGGCGGAACACCGTGGTGGCGAGGTTCATGCGCAGCGGCCCTGCGGCCTGCGGTAGCACCGTGCCCAACGGGTAGCGGTAGGCGGTCATGTAGGCCTCGAGCGTGGCCCTGTCGCCATCGCACGCCGCCACGTATCCGTTGCTCATCACGTGCCGGGTCTCCATATCCGCCGCCCGGGCCTCCAGCGCAAGGCGCACCGCGGGCCGGCCTTGCAGCCACTGTCCCTGCCGAAGCCAGCGGCAGTCCTCGGTGAAGAGCTGCAGCAACTCGTCATAGCGCCGCTCGTCCAGGTGGCGGAAGAAGCGGTGCAGTTGCTGGCCCAGTGCTGCCAGCAGCGGCGCGGCGACGGAGGTGGGGATGGCGTGCATGGTTCGGTGAATTGGGCCGCCACAGGTTGGCATGAAAGGCCTGGCGAAAAGTTTAAGAGCGCGATTGCCTTCTAGATCACTGGGTTCGACAATCCGAGGTTTCCAAATCGGAAACGTCAAGCCCGCCATGGACCGTCTGCGCTGCCTCCAGGTCTTCACCGAAGTCGTCCGCTGCGGCAGCTTCGTCCGCGCCGCCACGCAGCTCTCGCTGTCCAAGGCCACCATCACCAAGCACGTCGCCTGGCTGGAGGCGTCGATGGGTGCGCAACTGCTCAAGCGCAGTAGCAGGCAGGTGGCGCTGACCGAGGCTGGCTCGCGCGTGATGGAGGCCGGGCGTGAGCTGCTTGAACGCTATGAAGCCATCGAAGGCGAAGTGCGCGATGCGGTGCACCTGCCGCGCGGCGCGATCCGGGTTGGTACGCCGCCCTCGTTCGGGGCCTACCACCTGATGCGCCTGATGGCGCAGTTCACGCACCGCTACCCCGACATCGAGGTCACCGTGGTGCACGACGACGGCCGATCCGATCTGGTGGCCGAGGCGCTCGACCTGTCCATCCGCATCGCATCCTCACTGCAGGACGCCAGCTACGTCGCGCAATTGCTGCTGAGGTCGCCGCAGGTAGCGGTCGCTGCGCCGCAGTACCTGCGTACCTGCGGCCGGCCCGCCACCTCGGCCGATCTGGCGCGCCACAATTGCCTGGTGCATACGGTGAAGTCGGGCGACGGGGTCTGGCGGTTCCGGGGCGATCCGCCGCAGGAGATCCGGGTGCGCGGCACGGTGCGCTCCAACCTCGGCGATGCGCTCAAGCAGGCGGCCCTGCTGGGCGCGGGCATCTCCCTGCATCCCTACTACATGGTGTCCGAGGAACTGCGTGCCGGCACGCTGGAAGCGTTGCTGCCCGGCTGCGAGCCGGAGGCGATGGACATCAACGTCGTGTTCTCCACTCGCCGCAACATGCCGACCCGAGTGCGCCACCTGCTGGAGTTCCTCAAGGAATGGTCGCGCCAGCCGCCCGACTGGGCACTGCCGAGCCGCAACATGACTGGGTAGCGCGCACAGGGGCCGACCGAGCGTTTGTCCCGATGACGGTGCGCTGCGCCCACCCTCCAATTGAGGATGACACGCCCTAGTGCCACGACCAAGGAGTTCTCCATGCACCGTCGACAGTTGCTCCAGGGCGCCACCGGCGTTCTCGGCGCCGCCGCCCTGGCCATCGCCCCGGCCGCGCCGGCCCAGACGAGCGCCGCGTTCCCGACCCGCCCGATCAGGCTGGTCATCGCCTTCCCCGCCGGCGGCCCGACCGACATCACCATGCGCCAGCTGGCCGAGAACGCCTCCCGGGTACTGGGCCAGCAGGTCATCGTCGAGAACAAGCCTGGTGCCGGCGGCACGCTGCCGGCGCAGCAGTTGCAGACCGCGCCGGCCGATGGCTACACGCTGGCGCAGATACCGCTCGGCGTGTTCCGCCTGCCCTACACCACCAGGATCAACTGGGACCCGGTGAAGGACATCCACTACGTGATCAACGTCACCGGCTATGCCTTCGGCATCGTGGTGCCGGCCGACGGCCCGATCAGGAACTGGAACGACTTCGTCGCCTACGCGCGCGCCAATCCGGGCCGGCTGAGCTACGGGTCCACCGGCACCATGACCAGCCCGCACCTGACCACCGAGCTGGTGGCGCAGAAGCTGGGCATCCAGCTCAACCACGTGCCCTACAAGGGCAGCGCCGACCTGATGCAGGCCGTGGTGGGCGGCCATGTCATGGCAGCGGCCGACTCCACCGGCTTTGCGCCGCAGGTTGAGGCGGGCAAGCTGCGCGTGCTCAACACCTGGGGCGAGCAGCGGCTGGCCAAGTTCCCGGATGCGCCTACCCTCAAGGAGCTGGGGCTGGACGTGGTGCAGAACTCGCCCTTCGGCATCGGCGCGCCGCGCGGCACGCCGCCCGACGTGGTGAAGAGGCTGCACGCGGCCTTCAAGACCGCCATGGAAGACCCGGCCTACGTGCAGGTCCTCAACCGCTACGACATGCTGCCCAACTACATGTCGTCGGAGGACTACGCCCGCTTTGCGCAGGACACCTTCACGCGCGAGAAGGCGCTGGTGGAGAAGCTGGGCCTGGCCAAACCCGGCTGAGCCGGGCAGGCATCCGCCTTCAGGAGTCGGCGGTGAAGCCGATCTTCTTCACCAGCGGGCCCCAGCGCTCGGATTCGGCCCGCTGCGACTCGGCCATCGCCTCCGGCGTCGATCCCACGGCCGTCAGGCCCATGGTCGCCAGCGCGTCCACCACCGCCTTGTCCTGCACCGCCGCCAGAACGGCGGCGTTGGCCGCCTTCACCACGGCCGGCGGGGTGTGGGCCGGCGCATAGAAGCCGAACCACTCCTCCGACAGCAGCCTGCCGAAGCCCTGCTCGGCAAACGTCGGCACCTCGGGAGCGAAGGGCGAGCGGCTGCGGCCCGAGGTGGCCAGCAGCCGGAGCTTGCCGGCGCGCAGCTGGGGCAGCAGGTCCCCGGTGGTGGTGAACATGACCGGGATCTGGCCCGCGATCAGGTCGGCGATGCCCGGTGCAGCGCCGCGGTAGGGCACCTGCACCAGCGGCAGGCCGCTTTCCAGGCCGAGCAGCGCACCCAGGAAGTGCGAGGTCGAGCCGGGCGCAGGCGAGCCATAGCCGGTGTTCTGGGGATTGGCCTTGACCCAGGCGAGGTAGTCGGTCACGGTCTTCACGCTGGGCGGCACCATGGGGCCCACGGCCATGGCCTGCGTCGTGCTGGCGGCGATGGACACCGGCACGAAATCGGCCGCCGGGTCGTAGGGCAGCTTCTTGTAGACGTACGGAAAGATCACCATGCACGAGTAGGGCGTGCAGAGCAGCGCGGAGCCGTCGGGCGGCGCATTCTTCACGAAGCTGCAGGCGATCTGCCCACCGGCGCCGGAGCGGTTGTCCACGATGGCGGCATCGGCAAAGCCGGTCGCTCCCAGCTTGTCGGCGATGCGGCGGCCCACCACGTCGGTGGTGCCGCCAGGAGCAAAGCCCACGACCACACTGGTCCTGGCGAGCTTCTGGCTCCAGGCCGCGAGCGGGGCGAAGGCGCCCGCCAGGGTGGCGGCGGCGGTGGCATGGACGAGGTGGCGGCGGCGGATCATGCGGGACTCCTGGGAGCGTCGTTGAAGGAAATGCGGCTCGCGGCGCCTCGGCCGGTGGACGGGGGCGCCTGCCATGGGACATGCAGCGCGGCGGGCGTGGCGTCCATGGATATCGGAATCTCTCGGTCGTGGCTCAGGTCGCGCAGTAGCCGCCGTCCACCGGCAGCGTCACGCCGGTGATGCAGGCTGCCATGCCCGATGCCAGGAACTGCACCGCGTCGGCCACGTCGCCGACCCGGGTGGCGCGCTGCAGCGGGACCCGGCGCAGGAAGGAGGCGAGCGCCTGCGGGTCTTCGCGCGTGCCCTGCGTCATGTCGGTATCGGTCAGGCCGGGGGCTACGGCATTCACCCGCACGCCGGCCTCGCCAAGCTCCAGCGCCAGTGCCTGCGTCAATTGCTTCACGCCGCCTTTCGAGGCGGTGTAGGCGGCCGAGTTGCGCACCGCCACCAGCGCATGGATGGACGCCACGTTGACGATGCAGCCGCCGGTCTGCCGCAACTGCGCCGCGAACGCGCGTGCGGCGAAGAAGCAGCCGTCCAGGTTCACGCCCAGCGTGCGGCGCCAGTCGGCCAGCGCGTCGGCGTCGTCGATGCGGCCGCGCCGCAGGATGCCCGCGTTGCTGACCAGCACGTCGCACGGGCCGTCCTCGCGGGCCAGCCGGTCCGCCGCCTGCTGCAGCGCGTCGGCCTGGGAGACATCCACTGTTTCCGGGCGGATGGCCCATCCGTGCGCAGCCCAGTCGGTGCACAGCGCCTGCAGCGCGGCCTCGTCGCTGTCGAGCAGCGCGACGCGCGCGCCGAGCCGGGCGAAGCGTTCGGCCACCGCCCGGCCGATGCCGCGCGCGGCGCCGGTCACCACTACGCGCTTGTCCTGGAACTGCGCCATGTCGGACGGAAGCTGCATGGTGCCGGCGGCGGCGGTGGGGCTCACGCCTGCAGGAAGGCCAGGGTGCGGGACTGCGCGAGCGTTGCCGCCGCGGCGTCATAGTGCGCGCCCTGCGGGCGTGCGAATGCGTGGTCGCAGCCTTCGTACACATGGGCGGTGAAGGCCGGCCGCCGCTCCACCTCCGCCAGGATCGCGGCACGCGCGGGGGGCGGGACGAAGCCGTCCTCGCCCGCGATGTGCAGCAGGCAGGGCGCGGAGGCCGCCGGTGCGGCCGGCAGCAACTGCTCCAGGCCCACGCCGTAGTAGCTCACCGCGGCGGCCACCGGAGTCTCCAGTGCCATCCTCACCGCGAGCCGGCCACCCAGGCAGTAGCCCAGGGCCGCCACGCGAGCGCCGGGCGCGCGGTCGGCGAACCACTGGCGCGCCGCGTCCAGGTCGCGCACCGCGCGGTCCTGGTCCATGGCCAGCATCAGGTCGATGCCGGCCTGGAACTGCTCGGGCTGCGTCGGGTCCAGGTCCACGCCGGCCTGCTGGCGGGCGAAGAGGTCGGGGCACAGCACTTCGAAGCCAAGCCCGGCCCAGTGCCGGGCCGCCTCGCGCATGGCGGCGTTGATGCCGAAGATTTCCTGGATCAGCACCAGCGGGCGGCCGGCGCCCTGGGTGCTGGGCAGATGCAGGGCGGGCAGCGCGAAGCCGTCGGGAGTGTCGATCGTGATGTTGGGCATGAAGATTCCTCGGGATGGTGAAAAGCGCGCTATGTGCTGCGCGTGCTGAAGAGTTCGATGGAGATCACGGCGGGGTCGTGCAGCGAGCGCACGTACTCGATCAGCGTGCCGTCCTGCGCATGCAGCCATGCGCATACCTCGAGCGCCGGAGAGCCGGCTGGCAGGCCCAGCACCCGCGCCGCTTCCGGGGGCAGCGCACAGGCGCGGATGCGGTGGCGCAGGCCGTGCACCGCCAGTCCGTAGACCTGCTCGATCAGCGGGTAGACCGCGTCGACCTCGCCCTGCAGGAAGGGGGCGATGCCGGCGTGGCGGTTGTCGACGAAGACGGTGGTCCAGGTCGACAGCGCCTGTTGCCCCTGCATGTGGCGCGCGCCTTCGATGCGCATCCAGTAGCCGGTGCTGCAGGGCAGGTCCTGCAGCTCGGGCCAGTCGGCGTGCGCTTCGGTGGAGATGCGGTCTATGCGCATGGCGGTCTGGCCCGCGAGCCGCAGGATGGCCTCGATGCCGTCCATGCGCTGGACATAGGTGGCGGCCGGCGCGGCGGCGATCACCCGGGTGCCAACCCGGCGCACACGGCTGACCACCCCGCCCTTTTCCAGGATCTGCAGCGCCTGCCGCAGCGTGACGCGGCTCACGCCGAGCTGCCGCGCAAGGTCCAGCTCGCGCGGCATGACGCTGCCCACAGGGAATTCACCCGCCTGGATGCGCTGCAGGAGGTCGTCGCCGACCCTGCGATAGAGCGGGTCCTCGGTGGCGGGCGTGGAAGATTCTGGCTTCATAAGTAACGTACCTTTATATTAGGTTCTAACCTTTTAATCGGCAAGCAGTTTGTTTGGAGGGCGGGCCGCTCACGGTGCGGCCCTCCACGATTCCCACACAAACACTCGACAGTCGATCAAGGTTGCCGCCGCAGACTCCATGGCTTTGTCATGGTCCGTGACCCTGGAGTCTTCCTTTCATGAGCAATGCCCAACTGCTGGCTGACGAAGCGAAATACTGTTCCTTCGGCGATACCGTCCACTACGTCAATCCGCCCAAGATCTTCGCCGGCTGCGAGGGCAGCTACATGTACGACGAGGCCGGCACGCCCTATCTGGACCTGCAGATGTGGTACTCGGCCGTGAACTTCGGCTACAAGAACAAGCGCCTGGAAGAGGTCATGATCCGGCAGTTGCAGGAGTTGCCCCAGATCGCCAGCCAGTACCTGCACCCGACCAAGATCGAGCTGGCCAAGTGGATCGCGCAGGACGCCGAGAAGAAATGGGGCCGCGCGGGCCGGGTGCACTTCAACGTGGGCGGCGCGCAGGCCATCGAGGATTCGCTGAAGGTGGTGCGCAACGCCTGCAACGGCAAGAGCCTGATGTTCGCCTTCGAGGGCGGCTACCACGGCCGCACGCTGGGCGCGTCGAGCATCACCTCCAGCTACCGCTACCGCCGCCGCTACGGCCACTTCGGCGACCGCGCGCAGTTCATTCCCTTCCCGTACCCGTTCCGCCGCCCCCAGGGCATGACGGCCGAGGAGTATTCGGACTCCATCGTGCGTGAGTTCGCCCGCAAGTTCGAGAACGAATACCACGCCCTCTGGGACCCCAAAACCAACCAGTGCGAATACGCCGCCTTCTACGTCGAGCCGATCCAGGGCACGGGCGGCTACGTCGTGCCGCCGGCCAACTTCTTCAAGGGCCTGAAGAAGGTGCTGGACGAGCACGGCGTGCTGCTGGTGGTCGATGAGATCCAGATGGGCTTCTGGCGCACCGGCAAGCTCTGGTCGATCGAGAACTTCGGCGTGCAGCCCGACGTGCTGGTGTTCGCCAAGGCGCTGACCAACGGCCTGAACGCGCTCAGCGGACTGTGGGCGCGCGAGGAACTGATCAACCCCACCATCTTTCCGCCCGGCTCCACCCACAGCACCTTCGCTTCCAACCCGCTGGGCACGGCCCTGGGCCTGGAGGTGCTGAAGATGACGCACGAGATCGACTTCGGCCAGCAGGTGCGCGAGCGCGGCGCCTACTTCCTCGACGGCCTGAAGGACCTGCAGAAGCGCCACAAGGAAATCGGCGACGTCGACGGTCTGGGCCTGGCCCTGCGCGCCGAGATCTGCACCGAAGACGGCTTCACGCCCAACCGCGCGCTGCTCGACAAGATGGTTGACTTGGGCCTGGAAGGCACGCTCGAATACAAGGGCCAGAAGCGCGGCCTGGTGCTGGACGTGGGCGGCTACTACAAGAACGTGATCACCTTCGCGCCCTCGCTGGAAATCACCCATGCCGAAATCGACGAGGCGCTGGTCCTGCTGGAGCAGTTGCTGCTCCGCGCCAAGAAGGCCTGAGAAGGCGTGAACGCACCCGCCGCCTTCTGCCGGAGGGCGGCGGTGCAGGGTTGTTTGCTATGTTTATTATAGCTAGAAGCCCAGGTAGAACCTGGGCTTTGGCCACTTTTTATTCGGAATTGCCAGCGCGGCCCGGCGTTCTTGCCCGATGACCTTTCGCTTCCAGCTCGAACCGCCATCGCTCATCGAGCACTTCCTGCGCCATCCGCCGCAGGGCTTTGCGCTGCTGCCCGGTGTCGGCGCGCCCGCATTTGCCGCGCCCTTCGACCTGCTGACCACGGCCGACGACGACCTGAAGCGCCGCGCCGCCGCCCTGCCGCTGCACCGCCATTGGGCGCGCCTGCTGCGCATCCGCACCGCCTTCGTCGGCACCACCGTGTCCGAATACGCGCTGGTCCCGCCCGAACTGCCCGCCGCCGCGCTGCCCGCCGCGGTGCGCGCCGCGCTGGCGCCGGGGCATCGGCTCAGCATCATCAAGGACCTCCCCCGGCAGTCGCCGCTGCTGACCGCCGGGGACAACGTCTTTGCCGATGCGCTGGCCGAGGCCTGCCGGCAGCAGGGCTTCATCCTGGTCGAAGGCCAGGCGCTGGCCTATGTGACGATCGACTTCGCCGACATCGACGCCTACCTCGCGCGCCTGTCCACCAGCCGGCGCAAGAACCTCAAGCGCAAGCTGCGCAGCCGCGCCGGGCTGCAGGTGCGCCGCATCCCCACCGGCGCCGCCTTCGCCGATGACGCCTTGGTCGATGCCTTCTTTGCGCTATACGAAGGCGTCTACGCGCAGAGCGAAGTCCACTTCGACCGCCTCACGCGCGATTTCTTCGCCGCCGTGCTGCGCGACGAGAGCAGCGGCGGCATCGTCTTCGAGTACCGCCGCGCGGCCGACGGCATGCTGCTCGGCTGGAACCTGTGCTTCGAGCACGGCGGCAAGCTGATCGACAAGTACATCGGCTTTGCCTACCCCGCCGCGCGCGAAGCCAACCTGTACTTCGTGAGCTGGATGGTCAACCTCGAATACGCCATCGGGCGCGGCCTCAGCCACTACGTCGCCGGCTGGACCGACCCCGAGGTGAAGGCCCAGCTCGGCGCGCGGTTCAGCTTCACCCGCCACGCCGTCTACATCCGCAACCCGCTGCTGCGCGCCCTGGGCCGCCGCTTCGCCGGCCGCTTCGAGAGCGACCGGCAATGGAGCGAGGCGGCATGAGCGCGCCGCCCGCCATCCTCGATCTGGACCACTCCGTCGGCCCGTTGCCTGGCGAGCAGCGCATCGCGCTGGCCGACTGGCAGGAGGCGATCCGCTTCGGCTGCGCCCTGCCGCGCATGCGCGCCTTCGCGCAGGTGCTGGAGCAGCGCATGCCGCCGTTCCGCGAGCACGGCACCGTGTTCATGGGCAGCGGCGACTTCCACCACCTGAGCGGCCCGCTGATCGCGCGCTGCATCGCCGCGCAGGCCCACGCGGCGCAGCGCCCGCTGCGCATCGTCGTGCTGGACAACCACCCCGACAACATGCGCTTTCCGTTCGGCGTGCACTGCGGCTCCTGGGTGCGCCGGGTCGCGCTGCTGCCGCAGGTCGCCCATGTGCACGTGGCCGGCATCACCTCGGGCGACATCGGCCGGAGCCACTGCTGGGAGAACTACCTGGCACCCCTGCGCGCCGGCAAGCTCAGCTACTGGAGCGTGGGCGTGGACACCGGCTGGTCGCGCTGGCTCGGCCTGGGCCGCGCCTTCCGCGGCTTCGCCGATGAAAACGCGCTCATCGCCGCCCTGTGCGCCGAACTGTCCGCCAACCCACAGCCCACCTACCTCAGCATCGACAAGGACGCCTTCGCCCCCGACGTGGTCCGCACCAACTGGGACCAGGGCCTGCTGCGCGAGGAACATGCAGAGGCCGTGATCGCCGCACTGCGCGGCCAGCTCGCCGGCAGCGACGTCACCGGCGACGTATCGTCCTACCGCTACCGCACTGCGTGGAAGCGCTGGCTCAGCGCGGGCGATGGTCAGCAGACCGAGATCGCCCCGGCGCAACTGCGCGCCTGGCAGGCGGGGCAGGGCGTGTTCAACCAGCGCTTGCTGGCGTGGCTGGGGCGGGGGTGATGGGGGGCTCGCCGCGGATGGGCGAGTTCCCTCTTTGTCAATTCAGCTCGCGCAGGGCATGAACTTCTCTCTACACGACTTCTCGGATATTCCGATACAACAGTGGATGAGGCTGCTGAACCATCCAGACGTAGTCCAGATGGGGGTTCGAGTTCGTTGGAGATGTTGTCCTTGACGGGCAGCGTTTTCTGAAATTCCGAATCACCGTATAAGAGCTGGAGGCCCTACCACTGGGCCTGCCCTCACCCCAACCCTCTGCCCGCGGGAGAAGGGGCAAGACAGGATCGTCCGCCTGCATGTAGCAGGCGCCATTCGCCGGCGCCAGTTCAGGTAGGATCGCGCGCCCCGCCCGCCCCGCCCGCCCCGCCCCTCCATGCCCCAGATCGTTGCCGACCGCCTGGTCAAGACCTACCGCGTGTCCGAGCGCGATCCGGGCGTGCTGGGCGCGCTGCGCGGCCTGGTGCAGCGCCGGCATCGCACGGTGCAGGCGCTGGCGGGGGTGTCGTTCGCGCTGGAGCGCGGCGAGCTGCTGGGCTTCATCGGGCCGAATGGGGCGGGCAAGTCGACCACCATCAAGATCCTTGCGGGCATCCTGCGGCCCGACGGCGGGCGGGTGGAGGTCGATGGGCAGGACCCGTTCGCCGACCGCGAGCGCCACGTGGCGCGCATCGGCGTGGTTTTTGGCCAGCGCACGCAGCTGTGGTGGGACCTGCCGGTGGGCGACGGCTTCGACCTGCTGCGCGACATCTACCGCGTCGATGCGCAGCGCTACCGCCGCACGCGCGACGAGCTGGTGGCGCTGCTGCACCTGGAGCGGGTGCTGGACCAGCCGGTGCGGCAGCTGTCGCTGGGCCAGCGCATGCGCGCGGAGATCGCGGCGGCGCTGCTGCACGAGCCCGACATCCTGTTCCTCGACGAGCCGACCATCGGACTCGACGCGCCCTCCAAGCTCGCGGTGCGCGACTTCGTGCGCCGCGCCAACCGCGAGCGCGGCACCACGGTGCTGCTGACCACGCATGACATGCACGACATCGAGGCGCTGGCCCGGCGCGTGATCATCATCGGCCATGGGCGCGTGCTGGCCGACGGCCCGGTGGAGGCGCTGCGCGCGCAGGTGCTGGCCGAGCGGCGGCTGGTGGTCGATTTCGCGCAGGGCGCGGAGCTGCCGGCGCAGGTGGACGGTGCGCGGGTGCACGCGCGCGAGGGGCAGACGCTGGTGCTCGACTTCGACCCGGCGGTGACCACGGCGCCCGCGCTGATCGCGCGCATCGCGGGCGCGCATGCGGTGCAAGACATCCGGCTCGAAGGCCTGGCGATCGAAGCCGTGATCGCCCGCTTCTACGCCCTGCACGGCGCCGACGAGGGGTGAGCTTGCACGAGCGCGCGCGCCCCTACGTCGCGGCGTTCACGTCGCGCTTCCTGCAGATGCTGCAGTACCGCAGCGCCGCGCTCGCGGGCTTTGCCACGCAGTGCTGGTGGGGCGGCATCAAGGTGATGGTGTTCGCGGCCTTCTATGGCGGTGCGGGTGCAGGCGCGCCGATGTCGCTGGCGCAGGCCATCACCTACACCTGGCTCGCGCAGGGGCTGCTGGTGCTGCTGCCGTGGCTGGGCGACCCGGAGGTGGCGCAGGCGGTGCGCACCGGCGCGGTCGCCTATGACCGGCTGCGCCCGGTGGACGCCTACGCCCTGTGGTTCGCGCGCAGCGCCGGCTGGATCGCCGCGCGCGTGCTGCCGCGCGTGGCGCTGATGGCGGCCTTTGCGATGCTCGCGCTGCCGCTCGTGGGGCTCGGCGCATGGGCCTGGCAGCCGCCGGTGAGCGTGGCGGCGGGGCTGGCGTTCCTGCTCTCTGCGCTGCTCGCGCTGCTGCTGTCGGCCGCGATGGTGATGCTGCTCAACGTGGCGGCGACGGCGGCGCTGAACGAGCGCGGCATCAGCGCCGTGGCGACGCCGGTGGTCATCGTGTTCTCGGGCAACCTGCTGCCGCTCGCCTTGCTGCCCGACGGCTGGCAGACCGCGTTGCTGCTGCAGCCGCTGGCCGGGCTGATGGACATCCCGGCGCGGCTGTACTTCGGGCAACTGAGCGGCTGGCAGGCGCTGGGCGGGCTGGGGCTGCAGGGCTTCTGGGCCGTGGTGCTGGTGGCGCTGGGGCGTCTTGCCATGGGGCGCACGATGCGCGGCCTGCAGATCCAGGGCGGCTGAGATGGGCTCGCTTGCGCTGTTCCTGCGGCTGGTGCGGGCCTCCATCGGCTCCCAGGCGCGCTACCCGGCCTCGGCGCTGCTGCTGACCGTGGGCCAGCTGCTCGGCACCGGCATCGAGGTGGTGGCGGTGTGGGCGCTGTTCCACCGCTTCGGCGAGGTGCAGGGCTGGCGCATCGGCGAGGTGGCGCTGTTCTATGGGCTGGTGAACTGCATGTTCGCGCTGGCCGACGCGCTGGGCCGGGGCTTCGACGTGCTGGGCACGGAGTTCCTGCGCACCGGCGCCTTCGACCGCCTGCTGCTGCGCCCGCGTCCGCTCGCGCTGCAACTCATGGGGCACGACTTCCGGATCAGCCGCGCGGGCCGGCTGCTGCAGGGGCTGGGGGTTCTGATCTTCGCCACGTACCAGGCGCACATCGCCTGGACGCCGGCCGCGGTGGCGATCGCGCTGTTGGCCGTGGCCGGCGGCGTGGCGCTGTTTCTCGGCATTCTGGTCTTGCAGGGAACGCTGGCCTTCTGGACGGTGGAGAGCCTGGAGATCGCCAACGTGCTCACCTACGGCGGCGTGCAGGCGGCGCAGTACCCGCTGGCGCTGTACGCGCGGTGGTTCCGCCGCGTGCTGACCTTCATCGTGCCGCTGGCCTGCGTGGCCTATTACCCGGCGCTGGCGATCCTGGGCAAGCCGGACCCGCTGGGCGCGCCGGGCTGGGTCGGGCTGGTGTCGCCGCTGGCGGGCTTCGCGTTCCTGGCGGTGGCGTTGCGGGCGTGGGGGCGCGGGCTGCGCCGCTATGCGTCCACGGGGAGCTGATGGCGAAATTGATAGCGTGCAGCCCTAGGGCCATCTGGCTTTCAGATACTTTCAATAATGAAACGTAGGCTAGTCTAGGGCTTCATGCTATCAATATTGATGAGCGCGGCGCAGATCCGCTCGAAGCGGGCCTCGTCCAGCCACGGGCTGTTGCTCACCGCCAGCAGGCGCGCCGCCAGCGCGCGCGCGTGGGGCAGCGCTGTGGGCGCGGCGGGCGGCACGGCGGCGGCGTACTGCGGGTAGTCCGGCAGGGCGTGCACGAAGGGCAGGCCCAGGCCCAGGCCGGCGCCCCAGTGGTCGCGCAGCAACGCATCACGCCTTGCCTGGTCCGGCAGCAGCAGCAGCAGCACCGGCCAGGTGCCGGCGGCGCCGGGCGCGGCGGGGCTGTCGGCCAGCAGCGTGATGCCGGGGATGCGCGCCAGCCGCGCGCGCCGCCGCGCCGCGCGCTGTCTCTTATACACATCTAAAAAGGGGGGGGGGGGGGGGGGGGGGGGGGGGGGGGGGGGGGGGGGGGGGGGGGGG